>NZ_PJCA01000040.1 GCF_002836355.1 Moritella sp. Urea-trap-13 | reverse complement strand
GCTTACACTTTCTTTTGCACTTACACGTACCTTTCACGTACGTTATTCGTCTTCACTTACACTTTCTTTTGCACTTACGTATCTGTCACCTACGTTATTCGTCTTCATTTACACTTTCTTTTGCACTTACTCGTATCTGTCACATACGTTATTCGTCTTCATTTACACTTTCTTTTGCACTTACTCGTATCTGTCACATACGTTATTCACCTACACTTACACGTATCTGCCATGTACATTCTTCACTTACATTTTCTTACATATTGCAGAAGGTAGTTGGTATATAATATCCGTCGACCTAATTACAAATATAGTACACCGTAATTGATTTGCCCTTAAATTAACCAAAATAAATGATATAAAATGAAATAAAATTAAATTAACGTTAACATTCACAATAATAAGTACCTATACTACTTCCCCTTTGACACATTAAATAATTGATACTATTCTGAATTCTCTTATTTGAAGGTAACGAGCCATAATGGACATAAGTAAAATTAAATGTATTAAGGAGTATGCATGCCTCAAGCCAGCTTTTCGATGAATCCAGTGGCCCAACTTGGCCGATCTGTTATCTCTTTACTCCAAGGTTTTGGTAAAGCAGCACTGTTTCTATTACATAGTATGATACATATGTTTTCTCGCCCTTGGCAGTGGCGTAGAGTAGTTGAACAACTGTATTTCATTGGCGCAAAATCAATTGTAGTGATTTGTGTCACCGGTTTATTTACCGGTATGGTGCTGGGATTACAAGGCTACTACACCCTATCCCAATTTGGTTCCACTGGTTTGCTTGGCTCTGCAGTCGCGCTAACCCTGATCCGTGAATTAGGACCGGTACTAACCGCAATCATGATCATCGGTCGTGCTGGTTCTGCAATGACAGCTGAAATTGGCATTATGCGCATATCAGAACAAATTGATGCACTCAAAACCATGACCATAGATCCAATCCGATTTCTAGTTAGTCCACGTATTATTGCGGCGCTTATTAGCTTTCCACTATTAACGGCTATCTTCGATACCGTTGGCATCTTTGGCGGTTACCTGACGGGTTCGCAATTATTAGGCATAAATCCCGCGACTTATTTTTACCGCGTCGAAAATAGTGTGATAATGGCCGATGTCGCAGAAGGTTTTATTAAATCAATCTTTTTTGCCGTCACTGTCGTCTCTGTTTGCTGCTACCACGGTTACTACACCCATACTCGCCGTGATAATTTTGGTGCTAAAGGTGTAGGTTTATCAACAACGACAGCGGTTGTGCAAGCAAGTATTCTGGTACTTGTTATTGATTATATTTTAACGTCGTTTTTATTATAGGAATGCTATGGATACGCCACTTATTCAGTTTTGTAATGTCAGTAAAACATTCGGTAAAAACACAGTTTTAAATAACATGAATCTCAGTATTTACAAGGGTGAAATCACCACGATCATCGGTAAGAGTGGTGAAGGTAAAAGTGTGTTACTTAAGCATGTTATCGGCTTACTTAAGCCCGATTCAGGCACTATACTTTTTAACGGTAAAGCCTTCTCTAAGCACTCTGCAGCAGAGAAGCTTAGCTTAAAAAAGAAATTTAGTTATATGTTTCAAGACTCCGCATTATTTGATTCGATGACGGTATATGAAAATATTGCGCTGCCACTGCAGGAAGCAAGTGACTTAAACAAAGCTGAGATACAACAACGCGTTGAAATGCGCATGACACAACTCGATATTATGGGCACAGAACAACAATACCCAGGACAGCTGTCAGGTGGTATGCGTAAAAGAGTCGCCCTCGCGCGTGCACTGGTCACTGAACCTGAAATAATCTTATTTGACGAGCCGACGACAGGACTGGATCCAATACGTAAAAAAGCCGTTCATCAAATGATTGCCGACTATCAACGCAAACTTGGTTTTACCGGGCTCATTGTCAGCCATGAGATTCCTGAGATATTTAGTATTTCCCAACGTATCGCATTACTTAATAAAGGTGAGATTATTTTTCAAGGTACTCCTGAACAATTAAATAATGATGACAATCCCGTTATTTCAACCTTTATCCACGGTCATGAGTCATCATTACTCAATATCGATTAACGTAAAAAATTGGAGCTATTATGAAAAAATCATCAATTGAAACCTCTGTCGGTTTATTTGTGCTAATAGGTATGCTGTGTGTCGGTTACCTAACCGTTAAACTCGGGAAAATGGAGTTGTTAGGCGATAATTATTATAGCGTTTATGCCGACTTCAACTCAGCTACAGGTTTAAAAGGTGGCGCTAATGTCGAAATGGCAGGCGTTAAGATCGGTCAAATTGAAGACGTAGTATTATTACCTAATATTAAGATTGCGCGTGTCCAACTAAAAATTGATAACGATATAAGCCTTGCTGTCGATGTGATTGCATCCGTTAAAACTGCAGGTCTACTCGGTGATAGATACTTATCTCTTACCCCAGGTGGTAGTGACGAATATCTAGCAGCAGGTGATCGTATTGAAGAAACTGAGTCCGCACTTGATATTGAAGATCTCATCAGTAAATATGTATTTAGCAGTGAAGGTGAATAATATCGTCACCAGCGCGACGATATATTCGAACTTGGTATTATGAGGTATGCTATGAAAAAAATAATTACGTTATGTATTTCCACAATCTTACTATTAACTACCGCGGTTAATGCTAATGCTAATAACGTTAACCAAGCGACGGCATTGATTGACAATGCGATGCAAGAATCGTTAAGTATCATTAATGATCCCGCGCTGACGACTGCCATTAAACGTGAAAAGCTTTGGCCTATCGTGACTAGCCATTTTGATTTCACCTTGATTTCGGAATTAACACTGGGTAAATTTTCAGCCGGTGCTACAAGTCCATTAGGGGATTACAGTGATCGCCGTTTTACCACCGAACAACAAGTCGAGTTTACCGATGCATTTACCATTCATTTGGGTAACTTGTATTTAGATAGACTCAATAACGATAGTAAATTCTCGGTGTTATTAACTAAGTCCTCAGCAATGAAACCAATACGCCAAATGCAACGCGCGCGCGTGAACAGCTTAATTAATAAGAAAACAGCCATCGACTACTCACTGCGACTCAAAAATGATGGATGGCGTATCTATGATGTTAAGGTTGAAGGACGAAGCCTTATTAGCTCATTTCGTAAAGAATATTCGGCACTATTATTAAAAAATACCCCGGATGAATTATTAGCACTGCTTAATGAAAAAAACTTAGCACACTCGGACAATAATGCTGAATAATAATGCCTCTCCGTATTTAGTTAAACTGCCACTATCACTGCTCATCTTGATGATGAGTGGTTGTGTCAGTTCCAAAAACCTCGCCGAACACACTACTAAACCGACACCGATATCGCCAATCATGATCGCTGAATCTAAAGTTATCGAAGGTGATGGCTTGTTTGATGATGGACGGTTTGATGATGAACCACTTGAAGATGACGGCTTGTTTGATGACGCACAGTTTGATGATGAACCACTTGAAGATGACGGCTTGTTTAATGACGCACAGTTTGATGATGAACCAATTGAAGATGATAGTTTATTTGCAGATGATGATGATGATTTATTCAGTGATGACAGCGCGATTGAAGTTGTAGAACAGGTTGAAATATCAGACCCTTTTTATTACTTCAATAAGGCTATGTTTCATGTCAACGATAAGCTCTATTTTTGGGTGTTACGCCCTACAGCTGAAGGTTACAAAGCTATTACACCACAATTTTTTCGTGTTGGTGTAGCCAATTTCTTTCGTAATATAACCATGCCGATCCGGTTTACCAGTAGCTTACTGCAAGGTGATTTTGAATCGTCCGGCACAGAACTAGGTCGTTTTGCTGTCAACACAACAGTTGGCCTATTAGGTGTAATGGATCCTGCCGACGATTATTTCGATTGGCAGTCAAACAACCAAGACATGGGCCTGACATTAGGTAAATACGGTATTGGTAATGGCCCTTATATTGTCTGGCCAGTGTTTGGCCCATCAACCTTAAGAGATACAGTGGGACGTAGTGGCGATTACTTTCTCAGCCCATTAACCTATTTACAGCCTGATAAACTCTCAATTTCAGTACAAGCCGTTGAAAAAGTAAACACCACTTACTTTAGTTTGGGTGATTATGAAGCCTTTAAACAAGCTTATATTGACCCTTACGAACGCATGAAAGAGTTTTATATCGAACATCGCGCCGATAGAGTTGCAGAAGAATAACGCAAGCAATAAAAAACGAGGCAAATATGCCTCGTCTTATTTAATCATTAATCGTTAATTATTTGGCTAATCGCTTCTGCCATTTCGCTTTGGCAATTTTACGCATATCGACACTGGTATCACTTTCATCGACAATTTCTCGACCAAGAATGGTTTCTAAAATATCTTCCATGGTGATAATACCTAACCAAGTCCCTAATTCATCATGAATACTCGCCAGATGATTTCGAGAACGTAGCATATCATTAAAGACATGTTCCGCGTTTTGTGTCGGTAAGTACACTTCAAGTGGTTTAGCTAATGCGAGCAGTTTGGTGTCTCCATCATGATGTAAAATATCTGACTTATGCACATAACCAAAAAACTCATCATCAGTCAATAAAGGTAAACGACTAAAAGGAATGTTAGTTATTAAGGCTTCAAAATCACTCACATTCATATCAGCAGCAACACACGAGACCACTCCACGTGGTGTCATAATATCTTTCACTTTAACGTTGTGAAGATCCAATATATTACAAATAACCCGACTTTCATCGTCATCAATTTCATTCGTGTCTTTTGCGACATGTGCCATCGCTATGATTTCTTCTCGCATATCAATGTCATGACTATGACCTTTACCAATACGACGGGTGATTTGCTCTGACATAAAGATAAAAGGTTTTAAACAGAAAATCATCGTATTCAAGATAGTGACACTTGATGGTGCCAGTTGTCGCCAATAAGTCGCGCCCATTGTTTTAGGGATAATTTCCGAAAGAACCAAAATTAATACCGTCATAACAGCAGATGCAATACCTAAATACGCACTACCATACATTGCCGTTACTTGCGCACCTACACCAGCAGCACCCGCAGTATGGGCCACCGTATTAAGTGTTAATATTGCCGCTAAAGGACGATCGAGATTGTCTTTTAACTTAGCTAATTTTGTTGCAAGTTTAGGATCTTCACGTTGCATTCTAGCGATGTAGCTTGGTGTCATACTTAGCAATGAAGCTTCTAAGATTGAACAAATAAACGAAACTACAATCGAAATTACAGCGTAAATTATTAACAGTGTCATTATGACCTTCTATAAGAATATTTATGAGGCTAATAATTATCATAAAGCTATAATTTTAGCAAAACAATACATTGTAATTTAGCATAAATTTTTCTTAAGAATAATCAATAATCAATAAGTTCAATAACTTGAAAAAACCGAACTCTTAAAGACGCAATTCTAGACAACAAGTCATACACTTCCCTGCGGCCAATATTAGCCCCACGGGCATTTTCAATCGCCCTGTTATTGTAATCAAGTTCATCATCATCTAAGCAGTGCTCACTGATCAGTTGCCAGAGTAGTTGTGCATTATCAAATTTACGCTCTAATATTTCCACATCAATATTAAGCTGATCTAATTCATCAATTGCTGATTTTACAACTAACAATCGCTGTTCGCCCTCATCGATTTCAGATAAATTCATTTTACTCAACAATACGTTATAGCGATCAATGTGATCATTAAGCAAATCAATATTATACGTGTAAAATTGATAAGCATCCTGCCAATTTTTACCACTGCAATAACTGGCCTGTGCAGTCGACGTAAGTACTAGGAAGAGGAGCATTAAGAAACTATACTTCATCATCAACCCCACGATTTTGATGTGTAATTATTAGTAATAAGACCATCTAACGCGATTAAAAGTGCAGACAAAGTGTACTCTTCACCCCATTTATTCTTTTCCCTGATATAATTAACCGATGTTACGAAATATTAAGTCATTCCTTAAAGGGTAAAAATGAAAAAAACGTTTGTATTGAACCACCCAAAAATTGTTCCAGCTCGCCAAGTTGAATCTATAAAAAGCGAAATCAGAAAATACATCAAAAGAGAGCGTAAAAAAACGCTACCTAAAGGCGTAGATTACTGGGACTTTGATTGTAAGTATGGCGCAACAGAACAAGAAGCGCAGGTTATTCACCTATCAGAAATCAATAAATCGATCGATGGCGGTGACCTAAACAAAGATGCATCTTTCTATATCGAAATTTTGGTAAAAGATGGCATTCGCGTGATCAGTGAAGAAGACGAAGATTTAGATTACGGCGAAGAATAATAATATCAGCAGGGAGTCTCGGTACTCTCTGCTACTATTTCCTATTTCCTATTTCCTATTTCCTATTTCCTATTTCCTATTTCCGTTACACGACACACACCCTGTATCAATTTACACAAATTTAAGCGCCGACTGATAGCAAAAGATGCTATTATCGAAAGAATATAACCCTTTGTTTTACATAACATGAGCTAACTATCTTATGGCCCTTCAATCACGCGTTATCATCGCCCTACTTTGCTGCTTGTTTTTGGCTGGTTGTGCGAAAACCAACTTAATATCAGCGACAAAATTTACCTCATATGATGATTTTAGAGCAGGTCCTGAAGGTGGTGTGGACCTGGTTTGGGCTAGAATAGGGTTACGAGACGCTGACCGAGTCCGTAATAAGTTACAGCAATACGACAGTGTTATTTTAGATCGAGTTTATGTATTAGTAGAAGATGATAATAGTCTTTCTGATGAAGATATCAGCATCATCACCACTTACTTAACGGACAGTTTAATTAACACTATCTCGCCACATAAAAAAATTGTCGAAACACCCACTAACACCACTCTACACTTAAGTATTGCAATCAGTAATGTAGAAACGCCAAACCCTATTCTGGCCGTGACCAGCAGTATTGTACCGGTAAGCTTTGGTATTTCGATGATTTCAAAAATTACCACAGGTGAGCATACCAATGTTGGCAGCGCCAGTATTGAACTGATGATCAGTGATGAGAACAACAAACCACTGATTGCTGCCATTGATAGACGCACAGGTAATAAAGACTTCGGTACCATGATTGATTCTTTAGACGATACCAAAGATGTTATTGATTGGTGGATCAAGCGCCTAGCTGAGACCTTCAAGGCAACTAAAACAGCCACAGAATAGCGCCGATGTGTTTATATTTGACCAGTGTAATGCAACACTACTGTTTACATACGTTACCTGATAACATGGCGCCCTAAGCCATGCAGGCAACTGCAAACATGTTGAAAAAATAAATGAAGTTACATAAGATTGACGCAGTAGACTGGTTAAAAACTCTCCCGAATGAAAGTGTGGACCTCGTTATCACAGATCCACCTTATGAATCCTTAGAAAAACACCGAAAAATAGGCACCACAACCCGCTTAAAAAAAAGTGCTGGTTCGAGTAACCAATGGTTTGATATTTTTCCTAATAGTGATTTTCCTGCATTAATTGAGCAAATTTATCGTGTACTGAAAAAAAACAGTCACTTCTATTTATTTTGCGATCAAGAAACCATGTTTGTCATTAAACCCATTGCCGAAGAGCTCGGGTTTAAATTTTGGAAACCAATTGTCTGGGATAAATGTGCCATTGGTATGGGTTATCATTATCGCGCACGTTATGAATTCATTTTATTTTTCGAAAAAGGTAAGCGTAAATTACAAGATTTAGGCATGCCTGATGTCTTACAAGAAAAACGGGTTTGGCGCGGTTACCCAACCGAGAAACCAGTACCACTGATTGAAAAACTAATCAGCCAAAGTTCAAGCGTTGGTGACTTGGTTATTGATCCCTTCTTCGGTTCCGGCGCGACTTTAGTTGCTGCTGCCAACCTAGGTAGACAATCTGAAGGCGCTGATATAGCCCCTTCAGCACATGAGTTTGTAAACAACCGCATTAAACCGGTAGAAAAGGCATAATAATGACTATTGAAATAACTAATCTACCCGTTACAGAAATCACCTGTTCTAACTGTGAGGCATGTTGCTGTCGCCTAGAGGTAATGCTACTGACAGAAACGGGTGTCCCTAAGCGTTATATCACCACTGATGATTGGGGTGGCCAAGTCATGGCGCAGGGTCATGATGGTTGGTGTGCAGCGCTCGATAGAGATACATTGATGTGTACAATCTATGAGAATAGACCTTGGGTATGCCGCATATTTGAAATGGCGTCATATGAATGCGAAGAAGAACGTAAAGCACATATGTAAGTTAATTAGCACTTTAGTTGAGATTATCAATGGGAATGGGAATAGCAATTACTCATTGATAGCACATCCATCGATAACACTTTGATGAAAAAATCCGTCACGATTCCTTGATATAGAACAAATACCAGTATAAATCTGCGTCCCTTATACAAAAATAGATAGTAATTACTAAAAACTGGTCAGACATCACCTCTATTTGTTCCATTCTTTTAACCTATTCACAACATCACCCTTTTTCTATTTATACCGCTATCTATATTTATCAATTAAGCGGATTATAATTAGACAAGCTGTCACACAATGAAATTCTTCATCTGTCATAGAGTTACGTATTTTCACAGGGATGAGCGGTATCGCTAGCAAAATACGTTGAGGGTTAAAAAATGGAATTATTTAACGAATCAAACGCATTAGATCTTTACATGCAACAAGTCAATAAAACCAGCGTCTTACTAACCAAAGAGCAAGAGTACGATACTGCTATTGCTGCACATGGTGGCGATCAAAAAGCACGTCAACGTATGATCCAATCGAACTTGCGCTTAGTGATCAACATAGCTAAACGTTATCAGCATACTTCATTAGCACTTGTTGATATCATCCAAGAAGGTAATACTGGCTTAATTCACGCAGTTGAAAAATTTGATGCAACCAAAGGTTTCCGCTTTTCAACTTACGCGGTATGGTGGATTAAAAATAATATCGAACGTTTTATTATGAATCAATCTCGTACTATTCGCGTCCCTATTCATGTCGGTAAAACCTACAAACGTATCTTAAAAAATGCACGTGAAGAAGTATTAGATTTAAAATGTAACCATGACTTACAAAAGATTGCGGCTAACTTAGAGCTCGAATTTGATGATGTTGTTGAGATACTTTCTCACTACTTCACTGAAGCGAGTCTAGACAAAACCATTGCCACCAAAAACGAGTCTAATACCGCATTAGTCGACCTTATTGAAGACAGTTCGATTTGTAAACCGAATGATGAAATAGAAAATACCGATACTTCGAGTTATTTAACAGAAGTACTAAATCACCTATGCGACCGTGACAAAGAGATCATCCAGCTCAGGTTTGGCCTTGGCAGAGAAGAGCCACAAACGCTTAATGCCATTGGTGAGCGCCTATTTATGTCTCGAGAACGTGTACGCCAAATTATTACCGCCAGTTTACAAAAAATTAAACCGGAATTATTAGTTAATAGCGTCAATCAACAAGACTATCTAAACTAACCTAAGCAGAACTAGACTAAAATCACCAACTATCGTTAATTAGATTAGCCTTTCACAAGGCTAATCTAATTAGTCTGTTACTCCCCCTGTCCGATAACAGCTCACATTAATCCCCCAGCTATTGCCAACGACTTTTTTACGATTTCACCTCAAAGCTTTATCTTAGACCTAGAGCATAAAAATTGACGTCAAACTTTCAATTTCTAAAAAAAGCCAACATTCAATAGTTAAATACTATCAATTAACAACAAACAATCGAATTAACCTTTCATCTTTTATCAGGTAAATTATCCCCTTGCTACTGCCGGAGGAACTATGAGCCAACCAAAAAATAATACTTTAACCACTATCGCAAGTTGTTGTGCGACAACACCAATCAAAGATGCAGCTCTGGTTGTCGAAGGCGGCGGGCAACGCGGTATTTTTACGGCAGGTATCTTAGATAGTTGGTTAGCAAACGACTTTAATCCTTTTTCATTACTGATCGGTACATCAGCTGGTGCGCAGAACTTATCCAGTTACATGACCAGACAATCAGGACATGCCAAACGTTCCATTATGCAACTCTCCAAACATCCGGCATTTTTTGATATGAAACGTCCGCTGTCAGGACGTAATACCGTCGATCTTGATTGGTATTTTGATAAAGTAAATGATCCTGAATACCAGCTCAATATGAACTGCGCACAAGCACAATTGAAAAACCGTCAACTGCTTTTCTCAGCGACAACGATTAATGGATTCTGCCCTGCATTTCTTGAACCGACCGCGGATAATTGGCTCACTATGTTGAAAGCATCAAGTGCCTTGCCATATTTGTATAAGAAAGGAGTTGCGATTGGTGACAGCCATTACGTTGATGGTGGAGTGGCATTACCGATTCCAATTCAAGAGGCTTACCATCGTGGCGCTAAAAAAATAATTGTACTGCGCACCGTACCCGCACATCAAAATGTACGCTCGCCGTGGGCGCATAAGCTCAAGTCTTGGGTATGCAGCTCACAACGTTGCCCCAAAGTATTGGATATTATCACCGGTCATGAGAACGCTTACAGTGAGGCAATAGACTTTATTCATACACCGCCAGTTGACGCGCAAATAATTGAAATTGCCCCACCACAACCATTAGCAAGTCGTATTCTTGGTAGCAGTGATGAAGCATTAGCCGCCGATTACAAAATGGGTTATGAAATGGGCTCGCAATTTTTAGCCAGTCATCACGCGGCGTTGTTTAGATAGTATTAACGCCCATAGCGATAAATATCTAAATCACGGCTATCAATATCAGGGGTAACGCCGCTGACAACATCAGCAAGATAACGCGCAGAGCCACACGCCATGGTCCAACCTAAGGTACCGTGGCCACAATTGGTGAATAAGTTAACTACCGGCGTTTTACCAATAATTGGCGTACCATCGGGGGTCATAGGTCGTAGGCCAGTCCAAAACTCCGCTTGACTCATATCACCCGCGTTGGGAAATAAGTCATTTATTACCATCGCAATCGTGTCTTTTCGAGAATCCGTTAAATCTAAATTATAGCCAGTTAACTCTGCTGTACCAGCAACGCGAATTCGTTGATCAAAACGCGTCATCGCCACCTTGTAAGTTTCATCCATCACAGTTGAAACCGGTGCTTGACTACTGTCAACAATCGGCACCGTGAGCGAATAGCCTTTTACCGGATAAATCGGCATCGCTAATCCGAGTGGCGACAAAATCGGGTCGAGTAACGCTGATGAATAGCACCCCATCGCGACCACATAAGCATCCGCCGTTAATTCGCCAGCACTGGTGCTCACAGAGCTAATTTTGTCATCTTGATGATTCAGTTTATTCACCGTCACATCAAATTTAAATTTAACCCCCGCAGCTTGTGCCAATGCTGTTAGCTGCTGGCAAAACAAATAACAATCACCAGTTTCATCATCAGGTAGCCGTAATCCACCGACAATTTTATCTTTAACACTGGCTAATCCAGGCTCCACAGCGAGACAACCAGCAACATCTAACTCTTCATATAACGTACCACTATCAGCCAATATTTTAATGTCTTTAGCTATACCAGCCAGTTGTGATTCATGACGAAATACCTGCAGCGTACCTTGTTGACGACCTTCGTACACAAGATACTGCTGCTGACGCAAATCAATCAAGCAATCGCGGCTATAATTGGCAATGCGTAACATTCGCGCTTTATTAATTTCATAACTGTGCTGATTACAGTTGGCCAACATTTTGGCCGCCCACAGGTACAAATCTGGCGACAGCCCTGGTTTAATCTTTAAAGGGGCATGTTTTTGCGCTAACCATTTGATGGCTTTCACCGGTATACCGGGCGCAGCCCAAGGGGAGGAATAACCATAAGAGATCTGTCCGGCATTGGCAAAACTGGTCTCTTCAGCACCTCTTGGCTGGCGATCGATGACAGTCACATCATGTCCAGCTTGCGCTAGATACCACGCCGACGTTAATCCAATAACCCCGCAACCTAATACCATGACTTCCATTTTATACCGACTATAGTGAATGAATAATCGAGCAGCATAAGATCGTTACATTTACTTAACAATCTATAAGTATTAATATCAGCCTTTAGTAAAACTAAACGCAAGAATATGCAAAGAGGTCTTTGATGATAAAAGTGAACGATAATCTGTTATCTGGTTTAGCCACATTCACAGCCACGGCGACTTGTCATAGTTTCACTCAAGCCGCTGAAAAACTGCATATCACCACAGGTGCCATTAGCCAACAAATAAAACAACTGGAAAAAAACTTACAGTTAAACTTGTTTGAACGGCATTCTCGCGGCATTCGCTTAACACCTTCAGGGCAGCAATTACACCAAGTTGTCGAACAAAGCTTAACGGATATTGGCGACGTAATTAGCCAGCTACAACAAGACAATCGCCATACCGGCGATATACATCTTAAACTTACGCCGTCTTTTGCATATAAATGGTTAGTGCCGCGCTTGCAAGATTTCTATCAGCAATACCCCGATATAAAGATCCATACCTTTGCCGAAGGTGCATTAGTGGATCATAGCGATAGCAATTTTGATCTTGCTATCGATTATGGTAAAACGCCCTATCAATCGAATGATAAAAAAATAAATGCTGAATTGTTATTAGCGGAGCAATTGTTACCGGTAATGAGTCCGCAGTATATGAGCAAGTTTGATTTGAGCCTCACCGACAATACGCATAATCTTGCGCGCTTTGCTGATGCAGAACTGTGGCAGAATATGACGCTATTACATGATGCCATGCCTTGGCAGCATGCCGATAAAGACGCGGAGTGGCAATTTTGGTTACAACAGATGTCTCTTACAACGGCAACCAAAAACGCACTGAGTAAACACGGGCATTATTTTAATCGTACCGATATGGCAATGGCGGCGGCTGCCGCAGGATTAGGTGTGGCATTAGCCCGTTGCGCGCTCTTTAATAACGGCTTAACCACTGCAGATTTGGCCAAAGAAGGTTTAGTCTCACCTTTTAACCCTATCGATGCACAGGCGGGGTATTACTTGATTCAACATCATCACTCACCTGCGATTGAATGCTTTAAAACCTGGTTAAAACAACAAGCGTCTTTATCGCATAACGAAAGGCACGGGAGTAATTACCAGTAGTTTTCTGAGTTAAAATGCCCTGTACTGCGACGTGAATGTTTTTGATATCCAAGCTGAATTAACACTTCACTGGTATCCTTCACCATACTGGGATTACCACACAAATAGAAAAAACTATAATCTGTCGTCAGTGCGATACCCGCTGCATTAACCAAATCACCAGTCTTTAATAGTGCAGGAATGCGGCCGCGTAATGTATCTTTTCTATTTTCACGAGACACTATCGGCACATAATGAAACTTACCCTGATACCTTTCTTCCAGATGTTGTATTTTATCTTGATAGACTAATTCAGCAGACGTTCTCACCGCATGAACTAACACCACATTGTCAAAGCGTTGTTGGGTCTCGACTTCATCAAGTAACGATAAAAATGGCCCGATCGCAGTGCCAGTAGACAATAACCATAAGTCTTTTGTATAACGTGGTATTTCATCTAAGGTCATAAAACCAGCGGGACTTTTACCAACATACACATCATCACCCACTTGTAACCTATCTAATCGTGATGACAATTGTCCATCAGGCACCGCGATAATCAAAAACTCCATCACTTGTTGACCCAGCGCATGATTTGGAGAATTTACAAATGAATAAGCCCTACGAATCCACTCACCCTCATCACCTCCACTGCCATCGTATAGTGCCAATTTAGTAAATTGACCTGCGGTATAACAAGCTATATCGGCGGTGATCTGTAAACTGAATTCGCTGTCAGTCCAGTTAATCCGCCCCGTCACTTCGCCCTTAATTAGACCATGTGGTGTGTCCTTCATTACCAACCTCACAAATTCAAATTTCGCCTAACAAGAATAGTGTAAGAAACATGAAAACAATGTGTTGAATACACCAAGATGTGTAATTAGTTATGAGTTATACGTTTACGGTATTTCCTATTTAGCCCTCTTTGCTCCAATAATATATCTAAGCATTAATAAAAGGAGCGAATACTTTGATCAATAAGTTAATAATTACACTGGTATTTTTATGTATATTACTGTCAGTATTTACCCAGGGCCTAACATCATCAGCGCTAGACCTTGTCGCATTTACACTATTAATTAGTTATTTATTCAGCGTTAAAAAAAGCAATCTGCTGACATAAAAGAAGGAGGTTGCTAAACCTCCTTCTTTTAAATTGCTATTTACGACGGACAATCAACAATCATTGTTTACATAAAATATAGAATGTACACCAATGAACTAGTACTAATTACTACCCACAGCAGCACACCGAGTACTAATGGTTTTACACCTGCGTCTTTGACTTTTTGCACTGTGATACCAGCACCGATTAAAAATAAGCACATAACCAATACTTGCTTAGAAACACTAAAAATACCTTGATATAAAACCTGATAATCAGGTAATGCATAAGCAATGAAAATAGCGAAGCAATAAAACAAAATAAAGAACGGCACCGTTATCTTTTTGCTATCGCCTTTAAACAACAATGCACTAATAAATGCCACTGGAATAATCCATAATGCCCGTGCTAATTTTAATGTCGTCGCAGTTAATAGCGCTTCATCACCATAAGCAGACGCCGCACCAACAACAGAAGAAGTATCATGAATAGCAATCGCACTCCACACACCAAAGGCATGCTGGCTCATTTCTAATAAGTGACCAATAACAGGAAAGACAAACAAAGCAACTGAGTTAAGAATAAATACCACAGCCAATGCCAGTGACGTTTGATCATTTTTAGCATTGATGGCCGGTGCAACAGCTGCGATCGCACTACCACCACAAATAGCGGTACCTGCAGAAATTAAATATCCTGTTTTTTTGTCAATTTTTAACGCTTTAGTCAAGAACCAACCGAGAATTAAAGTACAGAATATTGACGTTACAATAATACCAAGCCCGTCTTTAGTCGCGACAATAGCTTCGTCTAGATTAATGCCAAAACCTAAACCAACAATAGAATACGCCAGTGTTTTTTTGGTGATCGTACCTAAGTTAATACTTGTAGGTACAAAGCCTAATGTCGCGAGCGTAAAGCCAAGCACTAAGGCAACAGGAGATGAGATAAGGGGTGTTAAACATAACAAACCAAGAATGATAAATAATAAATCTTTTTTCTGGAATGAGTAATTAGTGAATAATTTAAACATGGGAACTCTCTATTTATAAGAGCAATAAGTATAACCCCTCATGCTGGTTAATAATATTAGAATGAAATTAACACAAGGTTCATTAAAACTGAACGAATAGCCAGGAATGTAAAACACAATTGTTCACGGCTACTTTTATATGCAAATATCAATAAATGTCGAACTTTTAATTAATAAAGCTGACTTACTATAAAGAGAATGGGAATTGCGCTATGGCAATGGTTTGACCGAGTAAGGCAATATTATGACAACAGCAATGAATACATCGATGCAAAATACCAACAGTCAGGTGTTAACTGATGTTGAGCTCAATGCACTGCGAGACATATTTAGCGTAAATAAAGTAAGTTATGATATTAACAATCTCATGTTAGCGGGTATCGAGCCTGAAATGCTTAAAGCCCTGTTACAAGCAGATTCTATTACCATCATCGCAACACGCGGAAAAACAGAAGCACGCTTCCCACTACACCTTGCAAATGATGGTTATCAAAATAGCTTACAAGGTCCACAGTAGCTTTTAGCTATTTTATTCATCTACTCGTTATTCACCTGCAGTTATTCATCAGCATAAGCGTCATAAATCGCAATAAAATCAGCAATATTAGTAATCAATACATCAACGCAATCAGGATCAAACATAGTACCTGAATGTGCCGCCATATAAGCTACAACCTCATCAAGACTCCAAGCTTGTTTATATAGACGTTTACTTAATAGCGCATCGAATACATCAGCAACCATCACGATCCTAGCTTCCAGCGGAATTGCATCTGCTTTTAATCCCATCGGATAACCATTACCGTCGAAGTGTTCATGATGATGAAGAATAATATTTTTAAGAAAACGATACTCTTCAACATAACGCATATTCATCGGGAAATAGCCCAGTACATCATCGATAATATCAACGCCATGGGCACAGTGTTGATTCATTATCTCGCGTTCTTCAGGTGTGAAAATCTCACGACTAAATAAAATATCATCGGGGATCTTATATTTACCAATATCATGAAAAGCGGCATAGGTTTCAATTCGACGGATGAACTCATGATCAATCTTTTTCTTTTCACTCAATAAATAGGCCAATTTTGAACTATATCGCTCCATTCGATTAAGATGCCCTTGGGTTTCAGGATCCTTGGCATGGCCCATATTTAGGGCTATCGCTAATGAAATATCGATAAATTGTTTTTTCTCAAATTGACGAACCATTAAAGAATGAATAATCGTTGCTAAAAATAACATATCCTTCTGTATGGAACGTTTCGCAAAAAAGTTCACTTCAGAGGCATTAAAGAACACTATCGCAATCACTTTGCCTTTAAATGACAACGGATAAGAAAAACCACTACGATGACCATTATTCAATAAAAATAACGTCCTAGAATTTAGCGTTGAATTGGATAAATCATTAATGATACGTTCTGATTGCGACTTTATCATCATAGGAATGCCGCCACTCGGACTCACTTTTTTAGTAAAAAGTTCGTCATTATTATCAGCGGAGAGTCGATCACGAACAAAATAATTAGACGCGTTATTATTCTTAATCACAATAACAGACAATCGCGATAATCCCTGGTAGTTGTTAATCGCAACATTGTAGAGGGTATCAAGATGAACGGGCGTATCTTCATCTTGATTAAACATTTGATTTATTTCACTATAATTAAGCATGCATCATCCCTATTTCAAAGCAGCTACTTCGAACGTCATAAACTCATAGCGAAAATACCTCGCTGTTAAACGCCTAAAGAAATAGGTCGTTAAAGACTTAACAATATACAATTATAGGTAGAACTACTTTACTTAAATGTATTTTTGTTAATCCCGTCAAACTATGATTACCATAATCGCTTATGAAAGCTTAAATTTACGTTATTATCTTTTAATTCGGAAATATCAACCCTATTCATCACCATAATGAGCAAGCTAAAAAAACAATAATATATAATAAAATCAGTACTAAAACGTAAATTCACCAGGGATATAACAACCTCATTTTTAGTGCAAATTATCTGTAACCACGATCAGGTCAACTTTCGTAAATAGTGAAGTGCTATAGTAGTAAGGTAGTAATCGCGTTATAGACGTTTACTTTCACTCTTGAGGAAAACCTATGCTAAATGAGAATCATGCACTTATTTTTGACTTTCCAGAATTAAAACAAGATATCGTATATTTAAACTATAAAAATGAGTCGTTCAGAGAGAAATCAAAACAGTATCATTTACTCGACTACGACATTCGCCAATTAGAAATCGATGGCAGTCCGACTGATGATGAGCATATGACACAACTAAAATTACAAAGAGCCCATTTAAAAGATGTTTTATATCAGCAATTAAAACAACATCATGACGAAGTCATCGCGGCATCTTAATATAATCAAGCGGATCTAAAGGTTCGCTTTTTTATTGCTCTCATTTAGAATGAAGCAAGTAGCGCAGTTAAAGGTATTTGATTTGTTGCATTGGGAAGGAACTATAAAGCGCTAGAGACTGTAGCGCTTTATCATCGCGATTATGAGCTACGCTTCAATGTTGAGTAAATCCATCACCATTAGCTTGCGGATAACACTAACGTACATCACATTAATTTTTGCTAACTTAGTTATTTTAGTCAATGAGTGCCCTTCACGTAATAATTTAACCACATATAATACCTGCTTTTTGTCCATCATAACCTCTATAAAGATAACCATTTTCAAATTCAGTACCATACGTCAACAGCGACTAAATACAATAAATCATCATAAAGCTGGCTATAAACACGTAAATTTACCAGCGTATAAATAAGTATATTTTAAGTATTAATTTGTTCCCCTGAAACGTCAATTACGCAATATCATGGTGACTAAAGGGGTTTTGACAATATGAATAATTATGCTGTAAATAATGTCTAAATGCATTGTAGATAATGGCGTTTAACTGTGGGAATTGCTGAGGCATTCGAGAAAAGAGGAACTATAAAGCGCTAGAGACTATAGCGCTTTATCATCGCTATTATAAACTACGCTTCAATGTTGAGTAAATCCATCACCATTAGCTTACGGATAACACTAACGTACATCACATTAATTTTTGCTAACTTAGTAATTTCAGTTAGTGAGTGACCTTCGCGTAATAATTGAATAACGTATTGTACTTGTTCTTTGTTCATAATAGCCTCGATAACTAAGTTTCTAATTTATAAATTGCTCTATAAATTAATATGTTTATACATTGATATGGGCTCATAATACTGTTTTATTTTTTTATATAATATTGCGTTTTCGATTAAAAAATTGAAGATGAAATAATTTTGATAAAATATGCATTTTTAGGTATTACTTTTATATCACTACGCTTTATAAACACTCATATAACCCCGATATCACACAGCCTAAAACGACTAACCTTTCTTATTCCAACAAAATTAAGCCTAATTCGTCATACATAACAGTAAATACGTTACTATTGTGGCAGGAAAAAATATGCCATCACACAACTCGAATCATGCAGACAAAGAAGAAGGAAATGTTAAATGCCACTGCCAATTTTATACTCATTACAAAACTGTCCTTATGCGATGCGCGCACGACTGGGGTTATTACTCGCACAGCAGCCGGTAATGCTACGCGCGGTAATCATGAAAAATAAACCAGCAGCAATGCTCGCGGTATCACCAAAGGCCACAGTTCCGGTATTAGTGTTCGATGATGGCAGCGTAATTGACGAAAGCTTAGACATTATGATTTGGGCGCTACACCAAAGTGACCCATTAGATTTACTGCACAGACATGAGCCAGAAGCCTATCCTGCCATGCTCGCCCTGATTGATATTCACGATACGGTGTTTACTTCGGCATTGAGTAAATATAAATACGCAGTTCGTTACCATACCGATGATGAAGTTGAGTTACGCAACCAATGTGCAATTTATGCAACCATGCTCGAATCACATTTAAGCCAACATGCTTATTTAATCGGTGGACAAGTCAGTTTGGCTGATTACGCAATTTTACCGCTGATTCGTCAGTTTGCCCGTATTGATCGTCAATGGTATCTGCAAGCGCCCTTGCCCCACTTACGTAATTGGTTGAATAAACATTTACAAGATCAACGCTTTGCTAAAGCAATGGCAAAATACCCACAGTGGTTAGAAACAAATGAAGAATTTTTATTTGGTCATGCCGATTAAAGACAAAAAAGGGTAAGCACAATGTTATTATGCTTACCCTTACATCAGTATGTTAGTAGACCTATAATAAAAACTTAAGCCACGTCCTTCACTACATGCACACCGTTTACTTGCTCATTGGTTTTATCTGTTTTAGCAGCCGTTTCTTGTTCCGCTTGCTCAGCTAATTCTGTTTCTAGCATAGCTTCAACGTAACCAGGCGAATGAGTTGAACCTGAAATCAAACGGTACATTGCAGGAATAACTAACAAGGTAACTAAAGTCGCAAACGCCATACCAAAGAACACCACGGTCCCCACAGCAATACGACTTTCTGAACCCGCACCAGTCGATAGAATTAACGGAATAGAACCCGCTAACGTAGTGAATGCAGTCATCAGGATCGGACGTAGTCGTCGCGCTGACGCATCAATAATAGCTTGTTCAATAGCGATACCACGGTCACGTAACTGATTAGCAAACTCAACAATCAAGATACCGTTTTTGGTTACCATACCAATTAACATGATCATACCAATCTGACTGTAGATATTCAGTCCGCCCCCCATCGCATACAGACCTAAGAAACCACCAAATACCCCCATAGGCACGGTGAACATCACCACCATAGGGTTAATAAAGCTTTCGAACTGCGCCGCTAACACTAAATAAGCCACCAGCAGAGCTAGACCAAAGACAACTAAAATACTACTTTGGTTTTCTTTAAAATCTTTTGATTCACCCGAATAAGAAATAGAGATATCACTTGGTAATGATTCAACCGACTGTGCATCTAAGAAATCTAACACTTCACCCAAGGTATAACCTTCCCCTATGCTGCCACTTAAGGTAATAGACTTTTGCTTATTGTTATGGGATAAGCGACTTGCCGACGCGACTTCTTCGATAGTCGTCAGCGTATCTAGCGTGATCAGATCACCCTTGGCGCTACGAATATAAATCTGACTTAAATCGTTGACGTTATTAAAGCTATCTTCATCGCCGCGTAAGTAAACATCGTATTCTTCACCACGTTCGATATAACTGGTTTCACTGCGCCCGCCCAACATGATTTCAAGTGTTGTTGATACTTCATCAACACTGATACCGAGTTCACCAGCACGTTCTTTATCAATACTCACCACTAGCTCAGGGGTTTTCTCTGAATAATCCAGATCGCCACCGACTAATACACCCGCGTCTTCCGCTTTGGTTTTCAGTAATTCTGCCCATTGTTCTAGTTCAGAATAATCAGAGCCTCCTAATACAAATTGTACCGGATCACTCGAACCACCACCGAAGCCTGGCATTAATGGGCGCACCATCACATCAGGAATATCTTTCAATGCTTTTGCCACCATGCCTAGCGCTTCAGTCGCACTCACACTACGGTCTGCCCAGTCTTCAAGAATGATGATCACAAAGCCAGTTTGATCTCCGGCACGGCCACCAAATGCTGGCGCTTGGGTATTAAACGATTTAATAACGCCTTGACCAACAAGCGGTAATAAACGTGCTTCAACGATATCCATGTTCGCCGTCATACGGTTGAAACTGGTGCCTTCCGCCCCTTTCACAAACGCGAATAATACCCCGCGATCTTCTTGTGGCGATAACTGTGATGGCACTTGTTTCATCAACAAGAAACTGCCCACAACACAGGCGATAATGATGACAGGAGCAACCAATCGATACTTCACAGCCTTAGCAACAATACCGCGATAAGCGTTTTCTAAGCGTTGGAATAAGCCTTCCATCCACACACTAAAACGATTGCTTTTTTGCTCTGTTTTTAACATTTTACTGGCAAGTACTGGTGTCAGAGTCAAGGCGATCAGTGACGAGAAGATCACTGACATGGCGAGTAATACCGAAAACTCGGTAAACAACAGACCGACCATGCCATCCATAAAGGAAATAGGCAGGAATACCATCACCAATACCATGGTTGTCGCAACTACTGCAAACCCCACTTCTCGGGTGCCTTTATAGGCGGCTAGTAATGGTTTTTCACCTTGCTCGATATGATGGAAAATATTCTCAACCACCACAATCGCATCATCAACAACTAAACCAATCGATAAGATCAGCGCCATTAAGGTAATTAAGTTAATTGAAAAACCAAAATAATAAGCTGCAATGAACGATGAAATTAACGATACCGGCACTGTCACAGCAGGGATCAAGGTCGCCCGCGCTTGACCAATAAAGATGTACAAAACTAATACCACTAAACCACCAGTGATAAAGAGCGTGCTGTACACTTCCGAAATAGACTGGTCAATAAACACAGTGGAATCGTAATCAACCGCTAAGCTCATACCTGCGGGCAAGAACGCTTGCATCTTATCGACTTCTGCATGCACCGCTGACGCCACATCCAATGGATTGGCATCCGATTGCGTCACCACACCTAAACTCAGGTTAACGATACCATTACTTTTATATGACGAACTCTCATTTTCAGCGCCAACATAGACTTGTGCTACATCGCGTAAATACACCGGCGAACCGTCACTCGTCGTGCGTACAACGAGATACTCAAAGTCTTGTGGCTGAGCATATAAACGCGCGGTACGCACTGACATCACAGTGGTATCGTTACGTACTTCGCCACCGGGATTCTCAACATTTTCAGTTTTTAAGGCATCGACAATATCGCTGGTTGTGACAGCGCGCCCAGCCATTAAATCAGGGAACAACTTAACGTACATTACCTGATATAAGCCACCAGATAAATCAACCGAACTCACGCCTGAAATCAAGCTAAAGCGATCTTCCAATACCCGTTGGGCATAATCGGTCAGCTGAGTACGATCCATTTCAGTCGAGTTTAAATTGATATAAACCGAGGGTTCGCCACTACCATTATCTTTCGATACGATGGGGTCGTCGGCTTCATCGGGTAAACTGCGCTGTGCTTTAGCAACCGCGTCACGAATATCACTGACACCTTCGGTTAAATTCCAGCCCAAGTCAAACGTCACAGTAATACGCGACATACCATTACGCGTCACCGATTTAACTTCATCGATACCACTAATGCCGGTAATTTGATCTTCAATAATAGAAGTAATCTGGCTTTCCATAATTGAAGCTGCCGCGCCGTCATACCGTGTCATTACCGTAACAACAGGGCTTTCAACATCTGGCATTTCGCGTACTGCAAGTTTACTAAACGACACGGCACCAAAAACACACAGCAATAAGCTGAGTACAATCGCGACAACCGGTCGTTTAACTGAAGTATCAGACAACCACATTAGTTAGTCTCCTGCTGGCCAGTTAAATCTTTTACTTGCAGTCCATTACGCATATTAACCAGACCTTGCACGACAATGCGGTCGCCAATTCCTAAGCCACTTTCAATCAGAACTTGATCAACAATACGCGCGCCAAGTGATACTTGTGTACGGGTTACACGTTCATCGTCACCCACCACATACACAAAGCGTTTAGTCCCTGAGTATTCTAACGCTTGCACTGGAATAATAGGCTCGTTAATTGCGGGGAAAACCACACTTGATGACATCATCATGCCCGGTTTAAGGCGGTTATCTTTATTTTCAAAATTAACCCGTACACGCAAGTTTAACGTTTCCGCGTTAATACGCGAATCAATCGCCACAACCTCGCCTTTAAAAGATTGCTCATCCCAAGCGCGGCTAGTTGATGTCACAGCCATGCCCGTGGATAGTTGCGATAAATAACGCTCTGGTACAGCGAGATCAAGCTGCATTGTCGATAAGTCATCAAGGGTTAACAGTTCGGTACCTACTGATACCATTTTACCGCGGCTAAAATCGAGTAAGCCAACCGTACCAGCAAACGGCGCTGTTAAATAATGATCATCCATATTTGCTTGTGCTGCGGCTAAACGCGCCTGCGCAATCGCGACGATTGCCGATTGTGCATAAACTTCAGTTTGGGTGATGGCATTACTTTTTACCAGCGTTGAATATTCATTTAGCTTACGTTGCTCGTCGGTATAATAAGCCTTCGCTTCTAGCAGTGCCGCTTGGGCTTTACTGTCATCGAGTTGCACTAATAACTGCCCTGCTTTCACCGTTTGATTGGCAGTGATCTTGATACTATCAACCTTACCTGCGACTTCCGGTGCCACGCTAACAAATTGCGTAGACTGTAACTTACCGATCAATGAGATAGATTGTGAAACTTCATGGTACTGCACCGTCTCGGTATAGACAGAAACCACACGCTCAGCGCCTTTCCCAGCATTGCCGCTTTTGGCCTGAACTGGAATGGTGTAACTCGAAAAACTAAACATTAGTGCGCTAATGATCGCCAGGGAAGTACGTTTATACATTATATCTCTTCTATAAAAATGAGCGTGTCTTGCTTTCATCCATGAATAGCGAGTCTAAAAATTTGATACGCTATAATACCGTAAAAGGTGCAGGGAAATATGGAGAAAATGTGGAGATTAGGGTCAACTAGTGTAAAGTTTGTCAGGATCTAGGTGGGATTATAAAAACTATTATCTTCGCGATAAAAAAACACTAGCCAGCCTCAATCCATACGATCAATACCGACTAGCTTCACTTTCATTTTTAGTCTGAGGCTAAGTATTTATTTGGTGTTATTTATCCGGGCTACTATCCGGTACTGTTTATCCGCTACTGTTTATTCGATACTGTTTATTCGGTATTGCGCCATCACACCATTTTGTTGTTTAAATTGGCTAGTCATGTCACCTACATTACTTTGCTCATCTGCTTTTAAGGTGTAGTTTTTACCATCATTGAGCTTATTAAAATCAACTTTGAACTGGGTGTACACATCACCATATTGATAACGCATATTCAGCTCTCTCTGCTCAAGGTTATAGGTCAGAGTATACTGCGTTGCATAACCGGTCATCTTACCGTTTACCATACGGTTAGCGGCATCCAGCGGCACTTTATAAGTTGAGCTATCAATTTTCGCTAAGCCGTTAATAATACTGCTTGGCTCTTGCAGTTGCGCCAGCATGTATTTATTCCACACAAAACGTTCGCCCGGACCGACATTACCCGCAAGTGGGAATTCACTGGAGAATTGTGCTTGTTGCGTTGGTTTTTTCGCGTCCCAGTTTTTTAAGTGCTCACTAAACTCTGGGCTATTAGTTAATACATCATACTGAGCACCATGATAAATGTGCCACTTGCCATCGATGAACTCTAAAATTGCCGAATCACCACTGCTATCTTGCAATGAGTAATGGCCTTTTAGCTTACCGCCCGCATCTGAGAACAACTGTATTTGGATATCGTCTAAGCCGACTAGCGCCGCTTTTACGCTGCTGAAGTTATCTAAAAAATACGGGATAACGCGTGAATTTTCTAACTGCACTTTGTCAGCACTATACTCCCCGCTACTTTCTTCATTAAGATACAAGGCATTCGCCGCTAATCCCGCTTCATTAAAACCATCAATACCCGCTTTACCATAAAACGTCGTCAAGATAGATGCATACTTAGATGTCCACGTCATAACCTTGTCACCCGATTCAGCACCACGGTAACTAATGCCTTTAGCGCGCACATCAATCGTAGGGTGTGTTTCGACCATCCAATCCATGGTTCTAGACACAAATACCCCGTGCTCTGCAGTATCCCAAATCAAACGTGAACAGGCTTGTACCGCTGAGATAGCTGAAGTGAATAATACCGCGCCAACAGCAATCTTAACCAATGATTTTTTTGCTAATAAAGTCATATTCTTTACCTACCTTGTAAGATGTTATTACAGCAATGCTGTGTTTCTGAAACACACTTGTTTACATGCTTCTATAATAACGGTTTAATCTCACAGGTAATCTCAGCTACGTTGGGCATATCCCAACACAAATTAAGATTAGTCATACCATGATCAAGTCAGTAGCAGATAAGGAAGCAATAATGCTTAGATTTAGTTTCGAACAATTGGCGTCATTCGTGGCGGTTGCTCAGCAAGGTTCATTTAGTAAAGCTGCGAAGATCTTGAAAAAAGATCGATCTACTGTGCATCAGCATGTCGGTAATTTAGAAGTTGATTTAGGCGTTACGTTATTTGATCGCAGCGCTAAGTTTCCGAAAACTACCTTTGAAGGCAGCAGTCTATTAACCCAGGCACAGCATATTCTTTATCACGCCCAAGTACTGCAAAATAGTGGTGATAGCTTGGCTGAAGGATTAGAAGCAAGCTTAGCCATTTACCACGATGTGTCCTTACCTATTTCAGTCATAGAACAAGTGCAACTGGCGGTCCATCAGCAATATCCACAAACGCAATTGCATTGGATACATCGAGGACGTGAAGAGTCTATCAACGCACTTGCAGAGCAGCATGCTGATATCTCGATTATTTTAAGTAAAGGTTCTGGCGTGCTACCAAGTAAAGGACTTACATTTACCAATCTCGGCTATCTACCCTTTGCGTTTTTTGCCCATAAAAATAATCCACTGACGCAGCAAGCAAGTTGTAGTTTGGAAGATTTAGAAACACAGCAGCAATACACGGCTGAAAATTTCATGGAAGTAGATCTTGGCAAAACAACCAAAATATCAGGACGTGTCGCGACAATCAGCAATATGGATATTATCCTCTCATTACTCAAGCAAGGCGGCTGGGCATTGCTACCCAACCATGCTGTAAGTGCATCTTCGTATGCGCATGAAACCTGTAAACTCAATATGGATTTTATGACCAATGATAGCCGCTGGAGCTTAGTGTTACTTACCCGAACCCATCAAAGTACCGGCAAAGTGAAACGTTATACCATCGAACAATTTAAAGCCGCGTTTAAAGCGATCACTCGATAGGCTATTGTTGTGTGACACGACCTAGCCTTAAACGCTAATAAACGGTTCTATTACCACACCTTCTTACTCGATGGAGTAGTTTTATAAATTACCTAATGCGTTAATATTCCAGCCGAATATTCACACTCAAAAGGTAATAAAATGAAAAATACTAGTAACGCGACTCAGGTATTTGATCAATGGATTAGAGGTTCATTTGTTAATATCAATACCGAACTAGAAAGCCTCTATTGGCAACAAGAAGATAGGGATAATGTCGACGGTATTGGCGAGGCATTGAAACGTCAACTTAAATCAGAGGGACGAGAATTAATTAAAGTGTTACTTGCTGAGGGTAATACCAGCCAAAATTTTGATAACGCGTTTAATTTACTCGGCAGTGTTGGATTATACATGGCCGCATGTCGCCGTCATGAATTAACAGAACCCTCACGAGAAACCCGCTCACCACTTATCGAAGCATCCGCTCTTGCCATGCACATTGGCCCAACGATTGGTATGGCGCCACGCTTTTCTACCGCCCATTTAACCACCCATAATATAGCTGAAAATGGCATCTATAAACGCTTTACCACCCTGCATGATGAAAGCTTATTTATCGATTACAATACCCGCAGTATTTTAGCATTCAAACGCGCCGCAGAAGCGCTAGCAAAAATACCTGTCATGGGTGTCTCCCACCCGCTTTGCTATGACTTATTACTGGCCGCCAAGCAAGGACTGAATGAGGTTATTGAATCAAATGCTATCTTATTTAGTGAGCTCGATACTGCTCGTTTCTTCCATTGTGTTCGCCCTTATTACAAACCTTACCGTGTCGGTACACAGATTTATCGTGGCGCCAATGCCGGTGATTTCGCGGGGATCAATATCGTCGATATATTACTTGGCTTGTGCCGCGCGAATGAACCATTTTACTCACAAATGCTGGTTGATAAATTCACTTACATGATGCCAGAAGACCAGCAACTACTGCGTGATTGTATGCAAGGTTCAAATTTGATGGATGACTTCCTTAGTCAGCAGCAATATAAAAACCAAGCTTGGTATCAACGTAATTTGACCGTATTTTTAGAGGTCTGTGAATTGCACGGCGCCACTGCCATTCAACACCATGATCAACTGGTAAATAAATACATAGCGCAACCTGCGAATAAGATGCAATCCCAGCATATGGACAAGCTAACAGCCAGTGGTCCGCCATTACACGTATTACTGCGCTCATTAGAAAAGCTCCGAGATCTACGTGCAGCTAATCCGCGAGATGATATTGCCACCCGTTACCACGACATCATCACTCTACACGCGTCATTAAATTAGCCATTACCCTCCCCTAATAAGCACAGGATCTCTTATGTATAAACATGATTTTTTACTCAAAGATAATATCTATCTTTTAAACCACTCTGTAGGCCGCCCCCTTAAAAACACTGAACAGCAATTCAAAAGCCATTTTCTCGAGCATTGGCAAGACTCAGAGAGTGAACCTTGGCCGCAATGGCTAAATGCCATCACACGTTATCAACTTGCCCTGAGTAAACTCTTTAATGACGACGCCGATAATTTCTGCCCGCAAGTTAATCTATCCAGTGCTCTCACCAAAGTGCTCATGTCAGTTGCACGTTTACAGCAACCGCACACGCAGATATTAATGAGTGAAAGTGATTTCCCGAGTATGGGGTTTGTGATGCAACGAGCACTGGCTGATAGCGCAACGATCACCTTTATTCCCAGCAACCTAGATATCACCGACCCTCACATTTGGGTTGAGTACCTTAATGACAGTATTGATCTGGTCTTTATCAGCCATGCTTATTCTAATACTGGCCAGCAAACACCGCTCGATGACGTACTAGCCCTTGCACGGCAACATCAAGTATTGTCTATTGTCGATGTTGCACAATCAGCGGGGATTATCCCGTTAGACTTAAGTACAACACGACCGGACTTTATGATTGGCTCTTGTGTTAAATGGTTATGTGGTGGGCCGGGGAGCAGTTATTTATGGGTCAATCCAGCGCAACTTGAACATTGCTTGCCTAAAGATGTAGGTTGGTTTTCACATCAGCAGCCGTTTGAATTTGACATTCATCACTTTAAAGACCATCAAGGTGCATTGCGATTTTGGGGTGGTACACCGTCTATCATGCCCTATGTGATATCAGCGAATAGCATTGAATATTTTACGCAGATCGGTATTAAAAAATTACGCCAGCATAACCAAGCATTATTAACTATGCTGGCCGATGCATTTCTATCTGCGCTTGTCTCACCACCGTTAGAGTCTCAACGTAATGGCACGGCTATTTTACATTTCGGTTCACAACAAGAGTCGGTATTATCAGCGTTGACAGCACATAACATCAGTGTCGATAACCGCCAGCAAGGCATGCGGGTATCACCACATATCTACAATGATCAAGCCGAGATCAGACAGTTAATCAACGTGATTAATAGCGTTTATTTGGGTTAATCATTAATTAAGATACACAAAAGCCTCGGCCCTAGTTGATAGGAAATCTAAGACTTCATATCACCAGACTCGAGGCTTTATTTATAGCAAAATTGAATTAATTTAGTTTAAAGAAGTTTAATATGGTTTTTTGCTCTTCCGATAATCGCGCAAGTTCTTCACTGGCTTGATTACTTTGGTCAATACCAGCGACATTTTGAGTTACCATGTCTGATGCTTGCATCACGTTCGCGGCAATATCTTGAGTCACGGCAGATTGTTCCTGAGATGCCGTAGAAACTAAGGTATTCATGTCTGAAATCTGTGACACAGAATGAGAGATATCATTAAAACAATGACTCACGGTTTGCGCTATCTGGCGTGAACCTTGGATCAGCTCAACATTATTGTTCATGTAACTGTCTGCTTTCTCAGACTGTTCTTGTAACTTAGTGATGATTTCTTGAATGTTAACCGTTGATGCCTGTGTTTTAGCTGCTAATGCACGCACTTCATCCGCAACAACAGCAAAACCACGACCCTGTTCACCCGCTCGCGCCGCTTCAATAGCCGCATTCAAGGCTAATAAATTAGTCTGCTGGGAAATCGTATTAATCACATCAACAACACTGCCAATTTCAATCGAATAAACTCTTAACTGATTAACCATCAAGGTTGATTCTTGCACTGATGCTTCAATACGTTTAGTGATCGCATCTGACTCTTGCAACGCATCGTTACCACGGCTAACGCTATCAATAGCATTATTTGCAGCATCCTCTGCATTGCTGGCATTTAAACTCACTTCCGCCGCCGTACTCGATAATTCATTAACGGCTGTTGCCACTTGTTCTATTTGTGCTATTTCATGTTGTGAATTGGTTGCCGCCTCCCCCATCACAGCGGCAAGTTCTACCGAAGCCGATGATACATTGTCAGAGATAGCATGGGTTTGTTGTACTACATCTTGTAATTCACGCAGCAAGATCAACATGCTGGCATAAATACCTGTGGTCTCTTGACCGGTAGCACTCACCGCACTCAGGTCACCGCGTGCCATTTTTTCCATTAAGTTAGAAATATCTTCTGGTTCACCGCCGATTGGTGCATAGATATATTTAACAATAAAGAAGTAAAAAATAACGACTGCAACAATAATAGCGATGGCTAAAAACAGTAATGAACCGATCAAATTAGCGTGACTCGCCGCGTTAATGTCGTTCTCATATTCATAACTGGCCACGATCCAGTTGCGCACTGATAGTTTATTGGTAACAACAGATACGACTTTGTCGTCAACTTCATACTTAAAACGACTAATGCCATTATTCACCTGCTCATACTGCGGGCGCACTTGAAACATATTCTTGCCTAAAAAATTAGGATCTTTACTCGACATGACATAACCGTCAGCGCGATAAACAAAAATTTGGTTGTCGCTAGTCAGCGAGGAAATAAACTGGGTAATATTATCTAAATCGATGTCAATCGACAGTGCCGCGACAGTTTGATTATTATGATAAATAGGCACAACCAAAGAGATGATATTTTTTTTCGTTAAGGCATTTTGATAAGCCTTAGTGATAATTCTTTTTTCATTATCATAAAAAATACGGCTGTACCACTCACGGTTAAGCGCTTTGGCATTGAAGTTAGCAACATAGCCACCGCCTTCAATTGCACGGCCGTCTTTTAGACCGATAAATATATTTTCCACACCATCAATTTTACTAATAAAGTGACGGGTTTTCTCTACCGCACGTTCAACCGATAATGGTTCAGCATTATCACCAAACTCAAAAGACACAGCATTCAAGGCATCAAAATATCGCATTAATTTTTCATCTAATGCTTTCGCGATTAACCGCGATTGACTATCCATTTTATCTTCATAATTGGTATTACTAAAACTATCGAAAGCGCTATAGCCAAAAAAGGTAATAGCGCCACAAATAGTAATAACTAAAGAAGCAAAAAAAACTAGGATTCTATATTTCAACGTCATGATGTGCCCAAATCTATAAATTAGTCGCGCATTCTATGCGTAAATCTAGCCAAGCGATAGGCTTTATTCGACAATTTTAGCAAACTCCGTACAACTGACCAAATGTGACGCACATCACAATATTAAATTTTTACATTCTGGCGCTAGTTACGCTTTTCGTCGCTATAAATTGTATTATTTACCAACAAACTGCTTAGCAATACTTAAGTAATAATCGACATCTGGATGCGTTAATGCGGCCTCTTTACCAAGATCATCAAACAAACGCACCTGTAACGCTTCTTTATAAAAAGGCTCCAACTCGAACGCAATCACTTCTTGCGCATCCATTGGCCCACCTTGCACTGTAAGTGTATTCTTAGATGCTTGGCTTAGTTGGCCGTGATATTTCGGTTTCACCGCACACAGATAACGTTTTGCCTGCACATGTAATGCAATGCCATCAATGATCTGTTTTGGGAAATAAGGCGCTAAGAATTTCGCGCCGATATCTTCGTGGTAACCATCAATACCCTTCTCGGTAATATCTTCAGGTAACTCTAAAATCAAATGGCCAAAGTCGTGTAACAAGGCAGCTGTAATGATCGCATCACTGCTATTTTTTTGCTCGGCATAATACGCCGACTGCAACATGTGTTCGCCCATCGAAATATCTTCACCATAAGCAACATGACCATTGTCTTCGAATTGCTGTTTAATAAACTGAATAATATCCATACTTTCTACCTCCACGTTTGGATAACCACATTCTAGGGAAGATATATTGCAGTTTTATGTGGTTAATATGTCGGTAAGATGAATCAGTGTCATTAAAATTAAACAATCGGATGTTAGGTTAATGCTGTATTCAGCTACTATAGAGCACTAACATGATAGTTATAGTTACAACAAATAACATTGAAACTACAGTCCCAGACTACCTTAATCCTGCCATAGCCGCCGATCTTGCTTTAGTCGATCTCCCCATTATTAAAGCCACGCCCGAAGCGCTAAAAGGTTATGGTTTTTTTGTTGATGACCCAGAGACATTTGATATCGAAATCACCCGCTGGCCAGCGCAAGGTTGGCGCAAAGTAGATGAAGATACCGGTGATGAGGGTGGTGTCACTGAAGGGACGTTTATTAGTACTTGGAAAGGTGATTATCTGTTTGGCCGTAATAACGCCGTTGATGGCCATTATATTATCGGTTATAACCAACGCCCTGAAATAGCGGTTGATACCCACACTAACAAACCAAATCAGCTGATTTTATGGCATGCTAATTATCACCCTGATGGCGGCCAGATGTTTTACCCTAAGTCAAACCAGCCATTTTTATTACCGCTGGCGTTACCGGGTGATGATGTGCAACCGGAAAACTTTGTGTGTTTTTATTTTAGCGGTGAGCAAGGTGCTTACATCCATGCAGATGTTTGGCATGAAGGCGTATTCGCTATTGCAGGAGAACAAGAATTTGTTGATAAAGAAGGCGCGGTACATGCACGCGTATCGGTTGATTTTGGTCAGGAATTTAATTGTTTATTACGGGTTGATTTAACCAAGTTACCGCTATAATCCAACTAAGTTATTACTATAACCCAACTAAGCTACCGCTGCGTTTAATGCTATCTTCAACGCTCCGGTACTTAGCATAGTGACTTGGCATCGCTACTGATATAACTACTTGATATAGTTACTTGGTATTTAGATCGCGTAAAGCGCATCTATTTCGCCATTTTTAATGCGCATATTTACACGTAGTAATGCTTTTTGGGTGATCGCCAACACATCTTTCAGGTTTGTATAACACGCTTGCTCATCTTCTCCATAGGCAAAGAAGTTTAACGTGACTTGGTAACCCATTCCGCCAGTATCCGGTTTATCACCTAATGCTAAATAACAGGTCGGTGATTTTGATAGGCCAATAGCACCGGCTTTAAAGCTTGGTTTCATCGACGAGGCCATTGACTGGATATTATTCATTAACCAATCAATACTTTTATCCTGACAATTTTCAGGAATTTCTCGGAATAAGATCATTAATCGCCCGCTGCATTTTTTCGCATACAGGTATTGCTGGTCGCTATTATCTTCAACAGCATTAAATACACAGTCATTACTTTCTAATAACGAGTTTGCACCATTCACCCATTCGATTAAACGATAAAACTGTTCAACAAATTCCCACTGTTGAAATGGTAACAAATCTTCTAGCGCACTGCGGATCAACTCTGGCTGTTGTTTAAAATCCATGTATATACTCGACTCATCGGATACCATGTTCGTCCATGGATGCGATCTTAACGCTGAGTTATCAATTTTTTGGGAAATAAACGTATCCACGGTATCTACCTTTGCTGGCTAAAGTTAACTATAAGGGCGGGATTTTAGCAGTTATACTGCAACATTAAAGGTTTTATCCGCTAACACTTTACCATCGAGTGATACTGTCATACGCCAGGCACCGCATTTATCCGCAATCGGCTCCCACACTGTATCGCCCAAATAAAAACTCCAGTCGCTATTCGTCACATGCACATCGCCAGTAAACGGCGCGCGTTTATTACCATCGGCGTCCAATATACCGGGATGAGCAATACAGAATTGCAATTTAGCACCACGGGCTTTTTTGATATTAACGATAAAACCAAACTCAATATCAATCTCAGCTGGAATATCTGTAGTGAACTTTTGAATACTCGGTAAGTCTTTTGATTTGCTCTGCCACTGGGAGTGAATACCGTAGGTTTGCATTTTAGTGACGGGTTTATACTTAGCCATAAGTTAGCCTTAAGATTGTCTGAAATTAGCGTTATCGTTCGATCACGACAGATCTCTTACATAATAACGCTGACTAAGCATTGTGGGAAGGTGTGTTCCCCTCACCACTCTGGCATATTAATCACGATTTTCTAAGCAACTTAAGAATATGGCGGTATTAAATGGCTTTTGCATAAAGTAAATATCTGGGTGACATTCACTGTGCAATATTTCATTTTTATCATTAGCCGATAAAATAAAATACTGCGTTTTGGCATCACCTTGAATTGATTTCATTTTGGTAATCAAGTCGATACCATTAATTTCATCTAACTGATAATCAACGATCACCAAATCTGGATTAGTATCAGTGAAATTAATCAATGCATCTTCAGAGTTATCCGCACAAACGGTATTAAACTGTTCGTCCTCTAACATGGCATTACATACTTCGAGGTTAAAGCTATTATCATCGACAATTAAAATGCGTTTATCAGCATAGTTACGCGGGTTTAACGGTTCCGATAACACATATGTCCCACATCGAAGCGGAAAATGTAGCATGATTTTAGTGCCTTCGTTTTCCACGCTGTGCAGTCTCAATTTACCACCAATCTGAGCCAGTAATTGATTACAGGTATAAAGTCCTAAGCCAATACCCGATACTTTTTTCAATTGTGATTCAGAATCAAAAACAAAAGGGTCGGTCAGTAATTCTTTGGTTGATTGCGACATGCCACGACCGGTATCCTGGATTAATACCCGTAAATACAATTCTCTATTTGACGACGTAGGATCATTAAATACACGGCGTAAACAAATATCAACATGACAACTCACCGCTTGGCCAGTGCTGTATTTCAAGGCGTTATTAATCATATTAGTGATAACTTGAAATAATTTAGAGCTATCAACACTGATTGTTTTAGGTAATTTATCACTGACATGAAAGTCCAGAGTTTTACCTTCAGGAAGACTCAATTTATTATAATAATCTTTAATATTATTAAAGTATTTCGGCGTATTAATTGGTGCGTTATTTAGCACTAAACCATCCGTCGCTGACTTACTGTAATTTAAGGTGTTCTCAGCCACTGAATACAACAAATTAGCCGACCACAGCATTTTATCAATCACCACACTGTGTTCATCACTAATTTTTGGCATATCCCTCAACATCTGACTATAACCAAGTAACGCATTAATCGGCGTTCTTATTTCATGATTAATGCTTGATACCATCGCGACATTAAGTTTATTCTCTCGCTCAATCCGATTAAACAAATGCTTATTCACCAGTCTAAAATACAGCAATACAAAAACCAATGCACAAGCAACCAAGATCGACAACACAATGAAGAAAAACTCCATCAGCCTTGATTCCGACACCTGTGATTTAATCGTAAGTATGTAATAGAAATTATAATTCGGAATACTAATATCCAGATCACTTTCATAACGAAACAGATCAAACAACATATTAGTCGACTTAAGCACACAATTTTTACTCTCTGCTGAGAGTTGTGATGAGGAGTACTTTAGGCAAGATCCCTTTAATTTATCGAGGCTGAACAGCACGTTTTTAATTGGTACCGCATAAAATAAATACGGCATATTGGGTTCATCAATCGCAAAGCCAATTAATTGATAGTGAGGTAATGTTCCCTTCACCATTCCATCTTTGTCGATATTAACTTCTAAGCCATTTAAATGTTCAGTCACGCTATCATCAGAAATATAGCCTAGGGTCAATTCAGGCGTTAAGGTGAAAAATATTGCTTCTCTCTTACCTAATAACTCTCGAGTGAAAATTCTAAACTCAGACTCTTTCACACCTTGTGATGCTTTAAAAAAAGACTTTGTCGCATTCATGATAAGCCTGTGCTGCAAATAGTTCTCTTCATTCAGCGCCATCAGCGTCGCGACATTTTTATCATGATTAGATTTAAATTTACTTAAACTATAACTACTAAATACAGCTACTATCGCCATAGTAACCAGCAGGCAAGCACAGACATAACTGCGCAGATTAAATTTAGAACTCATGTTCTATCGCTACAACTTGTTCGTAGATATTATCGACAGCACAATATAACTGTTCAGCAGTCTTGAACCCATCAATCTGGGTATCAAGATCAAGCACCAAATAACGGCAAACACCTTTAAATTGATGCTTCAGTGAGTTAATTTTATCTATACTTTCAGTTACTTTGCTTTGTGCGCGAATATTAGCTAATTCACGAATTAATGCTTGGTATAAAGCTAAGCGTCGCTGTTCACTATAGCGATTAAAAAACGTTTTTAAGTCAGTACCTAAGTTCATAAAATCAGTATTCATAAAGTCAGTATTAGCTATCATTAACATTAACTTCCTGGTGCTCGTAACGATTAACCCACGCTTGTAAATAACGTCCTTCCATTGGCGGACTATATAAATAGCCTTGCGCAGTATCACAACCTAGATCAGCTAAAATCTTAAGCACACTTTGCGTTTCAATGCCTTCGGCTACAACATTGACCAACATTTTTTTGGCTAGTGCGATCGTCGATTCGACAATAAGACGATGCTGTTCATTGGTATCTATATCGCACACAAAAGAGCGATCTATTTTAATTTCCTTAAAAGGAATGATATCTAAACGTTCATAGGTCGAATAACTTTTACCAAAGTCATCCAGTGATATACCGATATCATTAATAATCAGTCGAGCAATAGAATTTAATACACAGCCTTGATTAATAATTGCTTGTGACTCTGTCAGCTCTAAGATCAGCTTTATCTGCGTATGTGCTTGCTTGTGACGAATGATATAATCAATCAAATCTTCACTCATCAAGTCTTCAGCTGTCACGTTAATCGATAATGTATAATCCAGCAAATTGGTTTCATTTACCCAAAGCTTAAATGCTTTAGTGATAATGATTTTGGTAAACTCAACGTTTAACCCTGCGTTATAAATCAAAGGCAAAAATGTATCAGGGTAAATATAGCCATTTTCATCATACATTCTCGCTAATACTTCAAAACCATTGATTTTCTTACTCTTCATATCAACTTGAGGTTGAAAGCAAAGTAGTACTTGTTCATCTGCAAGCAACTGATTTATATCATATTCTGTAACATCGTCGGGCGTGGCCACGACTGGGATATTGCCACTCGCTTGTTGTAACCTTAGCGTTTCAGATAAGATCGCATCTACATTAATGGGTTTTTCAAACACCCCTACCACATTCAATTTCAAGCGACAGGCAATACTACTCACCAGCTCAAGAGTACGTTTATCAGATGAGCTAATAACAGCTAATGGTATGTGGGAATAAAGGCTGTGCGCCGACAAAAAGTTAATCACTTCCATGCCATCGCTATTATCCATTTTCAAATCTAAAATGAGTAAATCGATATTACCTTCCATCGCAACGATGACTTCGATACCTTCATTTGCATCACTCGCTTCAAAGCTCTGGAACGCCGAATTTAAAGTACTCTCTAAAGCATTCTCGATAAGATCTGATTTTATCGCTTCGCGAACAAACTCTTGGTCATCCACAATCAAAATATTCATCATTACTCCGCTATATCTCGATAGTTTTAGGTTGCATGCATTGTGTTGTTATAACAGAAAGCATCAGCATATTTCGATTAGCCATTACTTCTGACCTACTCATAATAAATGAATAGTTTTGTATCATTTTAGCTTGATGTTCAATCGGTTTAACTTTAAACATCGGGATCTTCATTTGCATTAATTTTTGTTTCAGTTTGCTATCACAAGTACTAAAGCTCAAATACTCAATCGTATCATCCATCGCTAACTGATTGAGATAGATGGACATCATATGATTATCAATTTGTGCTGAAACGCCAAATGAGGAAAACACCACCAGCACATTGACTCTATCTTGTTTTACAACATTTAATAAATCCAGAATACCTATCGTGTTATTCATAAACTCAAACAATGCTTTGCTATTCACTTTACAAAACAAGCAATGGCCAACCAATTGGCTTGCATTACAAAAAGCCGAAATTAAAGTCAGTTGCTTTAGCACTTCCGCAGATGAGGTTTGTTGATGAGTGGGAAGCAAGCGCGGGTTACCTTCGTACATTAAACAAAGTTTCAGGAATCGCTCAAAATTGACATGTTCAGTGTCAATACATTCAGTATGGTATTGTTCGTCTTGGTAATAAGGGTGCGTGGTTTTGTCATTTTTATCGCCGACAGAAAATTGAATTGAATGCATACACTCTGCAACAAAATCAGTATCTGAGCGGTAAATATTAAACAGGCTGTCACCAAAAATCTCTGCGATCTCAGCCTGTTTTGTTAATGAAGGGGTATTAATCCCACGCTCCCAGCGACTAATTGAGATCGTATCTAAACTATCAAAAGAATGGCTTTTATCATTTAATAAAGCCCTTAAACCTTCCTGTGAAAGATCATGCTCTGACCGTATTTTTCTTAGAAAACTAGAGAATACTTTCATTATTACTGCTTTTGGGTAAGCGTATTTTTTATATCCCATCTTCACTTCCATCTAGACCTAATACCGTCATAACAAACCTAATAATCGTCACAGTGCAATTACATTATAAGTCCAATGTGAAAACCACCAAACAATATATTCTGAAATATATGTTTATACATGCACTAATTCCACAGTAATAATTTTAATCTTAAATAAAAAAATGCCTATATCAGAAATCTATTTAGTAACAAGGCTCTAGGCACATTTTTACAAATAGAAATAATTATTACTCTAGTGGTAGAAATGACAGGTCGTTATCATATTTGTTCAATAATGAAGCATTAAAAAACGTAGCTGTAGCATATTTAACATTTATTCAACATGGAGTTTATTATATGAAAAAAATAGTTTTAGCATCATTCGGGGCCTTAACAGTAGCGGCACTGGCACCGACTTTAGCTATCGCGCACGGCTATGTCGCTGGCGAGTTCCCTTCGCGCGTTAATTTATGTCATCGAGATAACGGATTTAAAAATGATTGTGTGAATGCGTCATATGATAGACAAAGTTTAGAAGCGCCAAAAGGATTTCCTACAACAGGCCCTGTTGATAGCAAGATCGCATCTGCTCAAAAAGGCGGTGCATTTGATGTACTTGATCTGCAGTCATCAAACAGATGGTATAAAAACAAGATCCAAGCGGGAGTGAATGACTTCCACTGGTTTAGTACCGCTAACCATCTAACCACTGATTACGTTTATTACATAACAAAACCGGACTGGAACCAAAACGCACCATTAACCCGTGAGTCGTTTGATTTAGCCAATCCTTTCTGTGTTATTGATATGGGCGGGACACCGCCTCCGGCGAATTTAGGTAATGCGCATAGCTGTAATGTACCTGAACGCAGCGGCTATCAAGTTATCCTGTCAGTTTGGAGCGTTGATGATACCGCCAATGCTTTTTACAATGTTATCGACGTGGAATTTGAAGATGGTGTAACCCCACCACCTGTAAATGATGCATGGCAACAAAGTACCACCATTGTAGCAAAAGAAGATTTAGCCGCTGGTGATAAAGTAAAAGCCCGCTTCTTTAATTCATCCGCGGGTTCGTTTACCGCTGAAACGAGCATTAACATTAACTCGGTTGCTCATGGTCAACGTAATACTTGGTCTTACGATCTAGCGATGGCAATTAATGCTGAACAAACAGATGCAAAATCTGGCGTGAAAAGTAGCGATGATGTATTCACCCCAATTTATGGCAATAATGCTGTCTATCTAAAAGCGGATTCTAATCTTAGCTCTGTTGAAATTGATATTATTAAAGCTGACATACCTGTTGATGACAGCATTAGCGTTTTAGGCTTAGAAAATGAATATGTAATCAACAACAATGCTGTAGAGGTTACTTTTAATATTGAAGCTGTGGGTAACTTAAATGTCACCAATACCATTTTTGATGCCGCTAATAAAGCGATAGCATCGGTATCAGCCAATGTTAACGATACGGTGAAAAGCTTTACAATATCACTTGATGATGTAACAGCTGGCAACTTCAAATTGGTTTCAGTGGCTAACTCTAATGATGACAGCAACCTATCACTACAAGAATCAAATAGCTTTAATATCATTAATGCTGACGTTCCAGGTGATTGCCAAGATGTTCAAGCGATTGATATCAGCAAGCAATACAAACCAAGCAATAAAGTGTCTTATCAAGACAATATCTACCAAGCAGAACGCTGGACTGATACAGGTAGGACTCCTGATCAACCTTACTCTGGCTGGGTACTTGTTGGTCCATGCGCATAATCGTGGCTAATAGCAATTAAAAAAACCATCAAGATAATCTAAGTCAAACAGCGTAAATCATATTTACGCTGTTTTTTTATCTGCACGAATGTAGGAACGCATATGAATCAACTCACTCATCAATTTGATACAACCGCAAAATACCTTCATTGGATCTCAGCGCTGGTGATCTTATGGGCAAGTATCTCGGGGTTATACATCGCCTTTTTCGAACTGGAAAGCAATATTAAAAGTCATATTTTAAGTTTCAATGTATCGATAACAACGGTATTTATGCCACTGTTTTGTTGGCGTATTTACCACAGATTAAAACAAGGTGTACCAGCACCACACCCTGCGATGTCGATATTAGAAGCCAAGCTCGCACACATAGGACATACCTCACTCTATGTATTGGTTTCATTGGTGTTAGTCAGTGGTGTATTAATGATGGGTCATGACGTAACGGTATTTGGATTATTTACTATCCCGCAGCTGCTAGCAGATCAAAGCACGATTCATTTTTTTGAAAGCCTGCATTTGTATACTTGTCGATTATTAGCCCTGTTGATAGTCTGTCATTTAGCGGCATTAATAAAACATGAAATGTCGGGTAGGCGTATTTTGAAAAGAATGATTTAGTGCCAGACGATGATGTGAAGTCGTTCCGTATTAACATTAAGTTACGGAACGCATATCAATAATAGTGCGTTATTGATCAGACTCCGCAATATTGCGCGTCATTTCATCAATACAGCATTCATCTTGTAAAAAACCAATCACAGCTTGTAACTTGTCGTATTCAGCCACGCAATACAAAGTACGTCCTTCACGACGCTGTGAAAGTAAGCCTGCCGATGCCAAACTAGAAATATGGTGCGATAATGTAGAGCCCGGGATTGCTAGCTGTTCTTGTAAGCCACCCACCGCAATACCTTGATAGCCAGCACGAATGACACTTTTAAAAATAGTTAATCGTGTTGGATGACCCAGCTCTTTCAGTGCTTTCGCAATTACATCAATATCCATTTTTATATCTCCAAGTTAGCCGCTAACAACATATATTTCGATATTAGCAGAAATATACTCTAAGTACCAATAGATAACATTATAACCGCAGGCAGGCTCGTCAATCTAATGAATGGTATTGGTATTGGTATTGGTATTGGTATTGGTATTGGTATTGGTATTGATAGTTACTTTTAGAGCGAGCTTCTCGCCAAGTTCTTGCATTAATACATCAAGCCATTCATAACGTTTACGATACATTGCACGTTTACTACGTTTAATATCTTCCGGTAACTTTCTCACTTCAAGCAGATCGAGTTGATACAGGTGCTTGCTGTACTTCGTCGCCCCTAATGATTCCCAGTGGCAATTATAATTAGTTTTTATTTTGTCATCAGCATAACGTTTAGAGCTATAAATATGCCCTTCATTAGTAACTAATAAAAGCAGTTTAACATCCCAAACATTGGCAATAATGGTGAGTATTTTAACCATCAAATCTTTAGGTCTCTGGCCAAAGTGCTGCTTGGTAAAATATTTAATTTGCTCATTAATTTCAGGCGTACTTTTCGGCCCCTGCAGGCTACCGACAGTAATCGTACGTCCCTTAATCGGATCATCAAAAACGCTGAAGGTGATAGAATAAAAAATGTTTCCGTTTGGATCCAATAGCTTCATGCACAAATCACCTTCTTTATGATTTGAAGCAAAATAGCTCAGCGTCACACGGTATTCATCTTCGCCCACAGTAAATCGAGAGACTTCAATTCCCTGCGTTGTGTTGTAAATAGCAAGACCCGTTTGGGTAGGTAAACATTCGCTAATAAAGCGATAATGCCCAATGACTAACTTAGTTCGATTAGCAATACCATTACCAATGTGCAGGTAAGGACGAAACGTTTTTTCCAAAAAACGTGCATCTTGTTGTAATAACAATTGCAGGAAAGGAGCATTAATACCACGTTGAAATTGACGAAAATACGGGTAATGCATCATAGTTCTGAATACAAATTTAGACCGGTATTTTTTTTGTTTTTGCTGCATTTTCAAATTAGAACACTGATTTTCGTTCAAATCTGGATAGGCAAGCCAACTTAACTCTCGGATACTTTTGCTGTGCATTGTTGATACCTTAATTATGGACACTACTCACTCAATATTGCCGTCCCATCACACCAAATACGATTACTCGTCTAACGGAATGAATGACTGCAATACAACGAACTAGTGGTCATATATACACCCGAAATACCTGAGGGAAAACAAAAGAACTGTAAGAGAATGTCAGTAATCTATCGTTCGCAAAGGTATTTACGGTGTAAATTTAAGGTTATATTTTAATTATTTAGCTCAAATCCATTGAATAGCGTTTAAGTAATTCCATAGGCACGATCTCTAATGCTTTAATGTGTGTTCTTTGTAAATATACTCTCGGCGCCATATTATCTTCCAATGCTTGTAACCAGCGCGCCGCACACAAACACCAACGGTCACCCGCGCGTAAACCTGGAAAGCCAGATTCCGGTACAGCGGTTGATAAATCATTGCCTTTAAAGCGCGAGTATTCTAAAAACTCAGCAGACACTTCAATACACACTGTATGCGAACCCGCGTCTTGGCTGCAGGTATTACAGGCTCCGTCGCGATAAAAACCAGTGACAGGATCCTCGCCACATAACGCTAATTGCTCCCCAAATACATTAACTGAATCATACATTTCCATGTGTTATATCTCCACGTTACGTTGCTACAGGTCAAGCTCAAGTTAGTTCACACTAGCACTTATTATTTTCACCGTCTATGCAGCTAATATAATGAGATAATTAGGCTTCTATTCGCAATCACGTATAATGATTTTTAAACGCGTTACCTCACTTAGATACGATCCACAGCATAGGAAAATCATGGAACTCATTTATAACGGCCCTGTCGATGGCCCATTATTTGTATTTGCGCACGGCGCCGGTGCACCAGCTACTTCTGACGTGATGGAAACCATTGCCCAAGGGCTCGCACTGCAAGGTATTCGTGTGGCGCGTTTCAATTTTCCTTATATGCAGCAACGTGTTGATAACGGTACTCGCCGACCACCAGAACGCGCGCCGAAATTAATAGCTCAGTTTCAGCAATTGATTGCCCGTATTGACCAGCCTATGGTGATTGGCGGTAAATCTATGGGTGGGCGTATGGCAAGTTTAGTCGCATCCGACCCAACCACAGATGAATTAACCGTTAATGCCAAAGTGAAAGGCATCGCCTGTTTAGGTTTTCCTTTTCATCCAGCCAATAAACCGGAATCATTACGTACCGAACATTTTCCATTGATCCAGCAACCGGTATTTATTGCCCAAGGCGATCGGGATAAGTTAGGTACAAGAGAAGAAGTGCACAGTTATGGTTTACCGGAGGATATTGAATTCTTGTGGTTAGCAGACGGCGATCATGATTTAAAACCCAGAGTGAAAAGTGGTTTTACTCATCAAGCCCACCTTCAGAAAACCATTGATAGCATGGCGGCGTTTATTAAAAAGGTATTAGCGTAGCACCTGCTATTCGTCCACCTTGCTAATCAGGAATAACAGCGCAGGTATCATATTTGACTCGGTTCATTGATATCTGCGTTTTAAAGTTTTTCATATTCGCCTCACTATATAAATAACGTTGGCAGAAGGTTTCATAGTCAGGCATATTTGCGACTGTCACCAATAATACAAAATCAATTCCGCCTGTTACTTGATAACACTCTCTGACTTCAGGCGATAGACGAATACGTTTAATAAAACCATCATTCAAATCTAAACGGTCTCTTTCCATTTCGACACTCACAATCATGTGTAAACACGCACCCAGCTTATCTTGGTCAAGCAGCACTACTTGGCTGGCAATGACACCTTCACTTTTTAATTTTTTCACCCGCTTAAAACAAGCTGGCGGAGAAAGACCAACCAGTGAGGCTAATTGCAAATTACTCACTGAAGCATCTTGCTGTAACTGGCGTAATATGGCTTTATCAAGTCGATCGAGAAACATAATTAACTAACGCCTAGTAAATAAGAAATTTATATAAACATTTGTACGCCATTATTGAAATTATTTCTAGCGGCTTGAATATAATAGATCGCATCAAACAGCAATTATTTATCTATTACTTATCTAGCAGCTAGGAAGCAAACACATGTTCACAACCTTCAAATCATTATTACTCGATGTATGGCGAGTTTATCTGACACTACTCAAAGTAATGGTGCCCGCCCTTATTATCGTAAAAATATTAGACATGCTCGGCGGCACGCAATGGTTAGCGAAACTACTCGCCCCGTTAATGAGTCTGGTTGGCTTACCGGAAGAAATGGGCTTGGTTTGGGCAACGGCCATGCTCACCAATATCTATACCGGCATGGCAGTATATTTTGATTTAGCAGGTGATACTCCACTCACAGTCGCGCAAGTATCGGTGCTTGGCATCATGATGCTGCTGGCTCATGCCTTACCCGTAGAAGGCGCTGTGGCTAAATTATCTGGTGTATCTTGGCGAGTCACCCTACCTTTGCGTATTGGCGGTGGTTTTATCCTAGGCATGATCGCCAATCAGGTCTATCAATTAGGTAATTGGCAGCAACAGCCTGCGGTGATTGTTTGGCAGCCGACTCCCGCCTCTTCAAGTTTATTTGACTGGACGATGGCACAGCTAAGCATGCTATTTTCTATTTTCTTTATCATTGCCGCCTTAATGATATTAATGCGGTTATTGAAATGGTGTGGTATCGAAAAACTGATGCAAACCTTGTTATCACCGTTTTTAAAGGCCTTAACCATCGGCAAAGAAACCACTAATGTCTGTGTGATAGGTTTAGTGTTGGGCTTAAGTTTTGGTGCGGGCTTGTTAATTGATGAGGCACGTACAGGAAGAATAAGTAAGCGGGATATTTTCTTGGCGGTGTGCTTTTTAGGATTAGCCCACAGCGTGATTGAAGATACCATCTTAATTTTATTACTCGGCGCTGACTTGATGTCTATTTTGTGGGGGCGATTATTATTTGGCTTTATTGTTATCGCTATTTTGGCCCGTTGCATCAAGCAGGAATCAACGTCCTGCTCGAGTACTGAAACCAGTTAAATAAAAACGTAGTCCAGATTTTTATTTAATACAGGTTAACTTATCATTACGCTTAGATAAGTGTTTAAATGACGCCATCATGTTCGCTTTTGTGACGAACTGCTTGGGTGGCGTTATTACCTGTAAGCGATAGTCGGTGGATGTTTTGGCTCCCGTTGTTAGTTCACTATTTGCCGAACGAGTTACCGAATTAGTTACCGAATTAGTTACATCTACAGGCGTGACAATGACGACTTTCAATTCCGGCGCGCGAGCGAGAATACTAGCCGCGGTACCTAAGCCATTTTCGGTATGGAATTTACCGGCAATATGCAGCACTTGTTTATGCCGACTGCCTACGGATAATTTACTCAGATCATCCGTCAGCGGTGTATTTGAATTACCTGCTAGTAATGAATTTGAATGATCAGCTAAATAATTAACAATACTCTCTGCCATGGTTTCATCCCATGTCACTTGCGCAGCAAATTTATCTTCATTCTGGCTTTCATCACCATGATGCATAGATGCCATAAAATAGGTTTTGTACGCGGAGTTTTGGGTATTAATATTCGCCGCTAACCAAGTTCGTTGATCCGCGGGTAATTTGTCAACATAACTAATCCCTTCTTTACCGATACAACGAATGAGATGCTTCGGGGCATTGGCAGCAATTATATCAATATTGTTAGTCTTAGCTAATTCCACTAATGGGCGATAATCACTGCTGTAATTTGGCCACGCATTAGCTTGGGTTATTAATGTGCCTTCACCGATTTCACCTGCTAAGTAAGTATTTACTACAGCTTGTTTGTCACGGGTGAATTGCTCCATTGATAACGTAACATCATCACCTGCCGCAAGCATGGCTTGTAATAACTCGGTTTGAAAACGATGAATACCGGTATGTGTATGCCATTCCCCCACCAGCACCACATCAGCATCTTTAATCTCTTCGACAAAGCGCGATAAGCTAACATCCTGCCCAGAAGCTGACTGCAAGTTATAATCAAAGTAAGTAGTTACTTTCTGTGAAGCATCTACTTTCTCTGCATTTCCCAAGAAAGGGGAAGCAGCACAACCAGATAGTAATCCCGCCAAGGCGATACTCATGCAATGGCGCTGATAACGTCTTGGAAATGTTAAACGTTTTGAAAATGAAAATAATACTTGCGGATAATTAACCATAAAACGCCCTAGTAATGACATGTACATTAAATAAATAACAGCTAATAAATAGAAAAAATAAAGTGCATAACAAACTACACTAAGCAGGTTTTGGCGGCTGCAACAACAGTCTTAACGCGGCTAGGCATGAACTTATTTAAGTGCATGCCAAGATAAAGCGTTTCAGCCACAGGAATGGCAAGATGATGAACCTTCACTTTCTCTGGATGAGGGAAGTCAGCGACCGCATAAGCAGGCAATACCGTGAAACCCAGTCCCAAACTCACAGGCTCTAAAATCAGGCTTATTTGATTCGAGAAACCGGCCTTTTTAAACTGATTATAATGTTTGAATTCTGGATAATTAGCCCCGAATAACAGACTAGAATGGAATGCACCGTCAGGATGGTCGATAAAGCCTAATTTCATGAGTGCTTGCCAACTTGGCACTTCTACGTTGGCCGGTGTGACTAACAATAACGCTTCTTCCGCTATCGGTTTCAAACTCACTTCCGCTAGTGTCGATGAGCTGGTCATAAAACCAATATCCACACTGTGTTCAGCAATGGCTTTTTCTATCGTCGCGTTTGGCGCAAAGCGATAATCAATCACCAATTGCGGGTGCTCAGCTTGTAACGTCAGTAAATAGCGATACAGCTTCAAACCAATACTACCAGGAGACATAACTCTGACCAGGCCTTCAAAAGCAGGGTCTGTCGTCACCCGTTGTTCGAGTTCTGATAGTGAGTTGATTATCTGTTTACCCTCAGTATATAAGCGCTGCCCCGCGTCCGTCAGGGTAAACTGCTTACCTTCACGGATAAGTAGATCTTGGCCTAACTGCTCTTCTAATTTGCGGATATGCTGGCTAATACCCGACTGCGTCATATTCAGGCGTTCAGCACTGCGGGTAAAGTGGCCGATTTCCACCAGCGTACAAAAGCTACGGAGTAACACAGGATTAATCATTAATTTTTATTCTCAAATATGTTTTAGTTGATAAATATATTTAATGATTATAGGTAATGATTAGCTATTTGTATTCTGTTTGCACTTTAAACAGAATACAAATGATAAGAAATGTATACCCACGCAATTTATCTTACGTAGGCATTACAGTTGCGGATAGTTTATCTTCACTTATTTAAATAGCTATTATTTACATTCTCGTGACGCGTTAAACCATCGCAGCTTGCGCTGGAAGATTATTTCGTAATGTACCAGCCAGTTTAGTTGGCTGTGAACCCGGTAGCTTGATTGTCAGCGTAATAATAAGCGAGATAACTAATAGTCCTAACATAAGATAGAAAGTCGCTGCGAATCCGCCGAACACTGACGCAACGATAGAGCCAATAATACTACCGAGACCGAAACCAAGGTAAATTAAGCCGTAGTTTTTGGTCAAGTTGTTTAAGCCAAAGAAATCACTGATCAATGATGGATATACGGTGATCGTGCCACCGAAACTAAAGGCGATACATACCACGGCAAAGTAGAAACTGAACATGCTTTGCTCAGCAAAAAGTAATGCAGATACACCCGCTAAGCAGATAAATAATGCAATCGCGATCACTTTAATACAGCTAACGCGATCTGAAAGCACACCGAGTACTAAACGACCACTCAGATTGGCAACGGCGATAAGCGCAACCGAACTTGCAGCGATGGCCACAGGTAAATTCACATAACTCTCACCGATATCTTTGGCGACACCAATAACATACAAACCACTCATACAAACGGTTAAAAACACCAATGCTAACATCCAAAACTGTGAGCTTTTCACTGCTTCAGCTAAAGTGTAATCACGCACAGGCGTTGCTGCTGCAGTTTGTTGTGGTGCTTGCTTGGGTGCGTCTTTCATCATCAGACCACCAATAATAACCATCACCATGGCAATCAAACCCCAAGTACTAAAGGTATTTTCTAGGCCACTATTAGTGAGGAAATACATATTGATGTATTTAAAGCCAAGACTACCTAAACCATATGCACCAATAGCACACGCAGAGACCAAACCTTTACGTTCCGGAAAGAGTTTCACGCAGTTAGATAATGTCATCAAGTAGCCTGTACCATCAGCAAAACCGACTAACAAGCCCGCGAAGATATACAGTAAAATAAGGTTCGAAGCGTAAGCGGTTAGCGTTAAGCTGGCACCCAGTAATAAACCTGCGCAAATAGTCACTTTACGCACACCGAAACGTTCTTGCAGTTTGCCAGACAATGATGAAGCAATGGCTAGTGATAAACTTAAAATACCAAAAGAAAAAGCCACACGGCTAACTGGCACAGATAACTTATCTGCCAATTGTGAATTAAATAGACTCCACGTATACACCGACCCTAATGCAAATTGGGTGATGATAGTGCCAAGCAACGTTAATAGTCGGTCTCGGTTTGATATTTGAGTCGTCATAAAGTAAATCTCCAACGAATTTAAAAGCATGAAGGCGACGGTATCTGTCACCTTGTTAAGCCACTAAAATACGGGGTCCGCAGGAGATAACAATAGGCGGAAAACAATAAAAAATGAGATGCAATAAGTACGGTATGAAGTGCAATATAGCGGCATGAATTACAATTTCATTAATTCACGAAATGCTTTGATGTTGCTGCGACTCACTGGTATTTCACTGCCAATATCATGCACCTTGAGCTGATAAGTACAGTTCACCCAAGGGATGATCTCTTGAATTTTATCAATGTTGACACAGTAAGAGCGATGACTACGAAAAAAACGCTGTTCAGGTAAGCGATTAATTAATTCACTCATGGTGAAAGGCACAATAAAGGCATCGTCTTTGGTAAACACACTCGTCACTTTCTCATTCGCCATGGCATAATAAATGTCATCAATGGCGGTAACGAAAATGCGGTTATCCTTAATCAGATTTATGGTTTTAGCCCTGACTTCTTCTGGAGGGGTTACTTGGCATTCTTGGGTCGCTTCGAGTTTGGCTAATAGCCCGATAATACGTTTTTCATTCAGTGGTTTTAATAAGTAATCAAAGGCTTCGAGTTCAAAAGCATCCACCGCAAATTCTTTATACGCGGTGGTAAACACTATGTGCGGTTTTTCAGAAAACTGATGAATATTACGCGCCAGCAGCATCCCATCAATTGACGGCACATTAATGTCTAAAAAAGCGATATCGACCTTATGAGTTTGCAGATACTTAAAAGCTTCTAAGCCATCATCAAAGGTCGCGATTATCTCGATATTACTATGGCGTTCGATTAAATACGTCAGCTCTTCCCTTGCTAAATATTCATCTTCTACGATCAGGGCTTTCAACATGCTATTACCTTACCTTACCTTTCATTTCAATTCATTGACGTAAAATACGATTTCAGTGCCTTGCTCAAGACGTTTGATGTGCAAACCCTCACCATATAATAATAAGATCCGCTGATGCACATTCATCAAACCAATATGATGGTTTTCCATCGTGCCGTTATAGAGCTTATCAATGACATTTTGGCTAATGCCTATACCGGTATTTTGAATGGTAATTTTAAAACGTTGCCCATCGCGTTTTACCGAGATATTGACCTTACCAGGTTGGCGAGAAGGCTGAATACCATGCTGAATGGCATTTTCGACCAAGGGTTGAATCAATAAACAAGGAATAGTGGGATGCACATCATCGACATCGAACGCTACTTCAAGCTTGTCACCAAAGCGGGCTTGTTCGATAGCGACATAATCCCTTACTTGTTGTAATTCTTCTTGAATGTCGATCAAGTCATTATTACGCTCAAGATTATAGCGGAGAAAATCGGCTAAATTGGCAATCAATTGACGGGCTTTATCGGGGTTAATACGCACTAACGTGGAAATAGCATTCAAGGTATTGAATAAAAAGTGCGGGTTAATTTTACTTTGTAATGCAGACAGCTCTGCTTTACTGGTCATGGTTTTTAACTGTTCAAGACGTGAAATTTCCATCTGAGTGGAAATCAATTGTGATAAACCGATAGTCATTTCACGTAATGACGGTCTAATGCGGTGTCGCTGGCGATAGAATATTTTTAAGGTACCGCTAACCGCGCCGTTTTCCCACAATGGAATAATTAACAGTGAATGGAAGCCGTGTATATTCAAATTATTACTGATAATTTGCTCGCCAGTATTGACGGCTTGTTGGGTCATTGCACTGATTTGATGGTAAGTATCCAAATAGTTTTTTTGGCCGATACCAACGTAAGCTAATACGTCTTTTACATCGGTAATGGCGACAGCATCAGCGTGGGTTTCTTCGCGAATAATGCTACATACTTTGGTCAATGAATCGCGATGATTATTGCGAAAATAAGGTAAGGTTTTATTGGCGATATCGAGGGCCAATTTTGCTTGTTTGGCGGCGATCAGATCTTTTTCGTCATCTAAATCTTGCACCAATTTTATAATAAGGCCAATGCACACCGCGCCGCCTATCATCGGCATGCTAATGTGTTTAACAATGTTGTATGCGAGTTCCTTATCTTCAGATAGGATCACAATTAAAATCATGGTTAAAATTTCGCAAAACATACCGGCAATAATGCCCCATTTTGCATACGATTTTTTGTGACAGCGAAAATGGATCCAAGTTGCTAATAGTCCGGCAATGGTACTGGAAATTAAACAAGCTACCGATGTTGGCCCGTCCATGTCGATAATATAACGGTGTACACCTGAGATTATGCCCGCAGGAATTGCCACCCAAGGACCAAAAATGATGCCACCAGACAAGACCGCAATAATACGCACATTGATGAGTGACCCTTCGACATTGACACCCGTGTAGTTGCTAAAGAGTGCAAATAGAATGAACAGTACCGAGATGAGGGCGGTTTCAACGGGATGTCGTTGGGTTTTGATAACGATGTGCTGGAATAAATTGGTGCGCGTTAAGAAAAATAATGCCATTAGCATCAATGCTGCACGTTCAAATACCGCCAGCAGCATCATAAATTGTTCAGTGTACACAGAGAAAAGCCTTAATGTCGTCGTGTAGAAGATACTTACGCTTTTATTCTACGCCTGACATCGCTTTAACTCTATTAATTGTTTGATTTAAAACACTATATACTTAATTATATTAAAAATACCAACAGCTCAGTCAAAACCCTTACCTTTATCATCCCTGCGATAAAGCTTTAACTTACAGCTTTTTACTTACAGACCCGAAGTTCAGACATCAACTGGTAAACGAATTTACTTCATCAGCGGTTAAATAACGCCATTGCCCTACTTCTATATCTAGCTGTATTGCGCCAATTTTTTCACGATGTAAACTCACCACACGATTACTCACCGCTGAAAACATGCGCTTCACTTGATGGAACTTACCTTCGGTAATAGTCAGTAACACTTCTTTTGGTGTCACTACCTCTAATATTGCCGGACGCGTTAATTGTTGCTCACCCTGTAACTGCACGCCGAGCGCAAATTTAGCCGCGACATCATCGGTAATTGGACGCGATAAGCCAACCCGATAAACCTTTTGGCAATGTTGATTGGGGGTAATAATATTAAATGACCAACGGCCATCATCTGTCACCAATACCAGTCCGGTAGTATCAGCATCCAAACGCCCTGCAACATGTAATTCTGATGCATTATCAACATCAATATAATTAAACAATGACGGATAAGCTTCATCGATATTAGAGCAAATGGTATCAGCGGGTTTATGCATAAGGATGTAACGCGATGCTCTTGCGGTAAGTATCTCGCCATTTAAGCTGATGAGATTATCTTCATGTACCTGCGTGGCCACATCAACAATAACAACATGATTAACCACTATGTGGCCATCACAGATCATCGCCGTTGCTTGTGCTCGGCTTAGCGCTGTACTTTTGCAGACAAACTTATCTAGACGCATTTATAACTGACCAACTAATTTATAAGACACCACATATAACTGCTCAATGCCCGGGTAAATATCTTGGATCACCTGTTTAAGCACGGCTAATGTCATATTTTCTTGCTCAGCATGAAAATCTGACAATTCGGTAAATAAAATAGGCTCTACAGCGAGGATAGCTAATTGACAAAATTCACGACCCGTCTCCAGTATGGAAACTGTCACTACCGAACCTGGGACATAATACTTTTCAGCTTCATCACGAATGGTAATGGTTTTTTTACCGCTAAGAATATCAGTTTCAAAACGTGCGAAGAATGTCATTGTTGTTGGAGTTGGAGTTAAAGTCGGAACTGTCATGCGGGTTTCATCTATCAAATTAAGAGCTGACTATTATATCAAGATAAAACCCGATTGGAGCAATTTAAATATTTCTTACTGCGTTGTCATTGGTACTGGGAATATCTTGTCATACGCTAAGTTATAACCGTAAGCATAAAACAAATAGAACACCACCATACCGATATCAAGTACAAATGCATCCCACAAACTCAAGTCTAAGAACCAGGCCATAAACGGGATCGTCAGAAACAGTAAACCACCTTCAAAACCAAGGCTGTGGACAATACGGATAAAGGTTGTTTTGGTGACCGAACCCATTTTTTTCAACATATATTTATCAAAACCAAGGTTATAAACATAATTCCAACCCGTTGCGACAACCGAAAATAATACGCCCATGACGCCGACATGACCGAGCTCAAAACCAAGTTGGCTTAACACGCCCATGATTGCCACTAGGCCAATTATTTCAAATAAAATCGCGTGTCTAATACGGTCTAATCTTGTTCTCATTTTATTCTTCTCCACATCATTATGCTGTATGCCGTAATCATCGTAATTACCGTACACATACTGTTAAGCTTTATTATGACGGCCATTCTATCGCAAATTATTATAACTAAAAGTTAGCTTCCATCTGTTTATCGGATGGAATGAAAGTGCAGTTAGATTTGTTGACAGATGCATACACAAGCTTACCTACAAATGCAGTCAGCCTGTTTACAATATCCCTATACAAACAACTGACTATGAGTGCGACGAACACTAAATGATGTAACGTCAGCCACTCGCTCGCTAAATCAATGGGACATTCACAATGAAAAAATATTTGTTGCTTACCCCAATATTATTGCTCACGGCCTGTGCCCGAATGGATCATATCCAGGTCGGTGATATAGACCAGAGCCAAGGAAAGCTAAAGCCGATTTCAGTCAAGGTGTCTGAAAATACCGTCAATGTAGACGCTACTTTAGCGCTTACCGATGCCGTGTTAACCAATGGTTCAGGCAGTGATGAGGTCGAAGCACTGAGAACTATTTGGGCGCTTATGAATATGGGCCCGAGAACAGGTAATCCGGTATTTAATGATGCCTATGCTCAAAATGTACTAAACCAACTTCATGCCCAGTGCCAATCAGGCAAAATAACCGCCATTCGCAGCGTCCGAGAAGCCAACGATTATGCCATTGCTAGTGGTGAAATTGTTCGTATCGATGCTGATTGTATAATCTAAGGAATTAATCATGATCCGTAAATGTTGTTTACTATTTATCGCCCTAACACTCAGTGGCTGTGTTGGTTTAAACACAGTATCAATGACGCAAATACCAAAAGATAAAGGCCAGCTTGTCGAAGCCAATGCGCATGACTGGGTATTCCTCAATTTCACTACTCAAAATGACTTTGCCGACAGAGCTGTAGATAATTTAAAAGAACAGTGTGTTGGCGGTAAAATTAGTGGCGTATTTACCAAGCACCAAACCACCAGTTATTTTCTCGTATTTAAACGCGAAGTCATAGTCAGCGGGTATTGCAGCCTACCTAAGGACAGAATGTGATAAAAAGTGTGATAAAAAATGCATTTAGCAGCTTGGTGTTACTGTCTGCTGTGCTGTTATTAAATGGCTGCACCAGTAGTATCCACATGGTCAATACCGATGGTTTTGATCAAGTAATCCCAGCAGATCTTGATTATAAATACGTTGAAGCAATTACTAAACAGCACGTTATTTTAGGCTTTGCCGCGAATACTAACTATGTTGATGATGCCCGCCAATCACTCATCGCACAATGCGATGGCGAATTGACAGCAGTAAGCACGCAATATTCCACCGACCATAGTTTTTTAAGTTGGTATAACAAAATATTAATGAAGGGCATTTGCATCCAATAAGGCTACAGCCAATCGTATACTCTAAAATATTCCGCGATTGGCCCCCTCCAAAGTGACTTACAAATATTTACAAACACTTACTTAGTAAAACACCATTCTTAGTATAATTTGTTACATATGGATGTATAATCAGTTAATGCGACCATATAATTAATATAAATTCGACATATACTCTGTGTATATTTCTCGATAATGGCATTATCGCAACACGATACACCTCGAATAGAAACATATGCTTAAACTTAAACTTAAAATCATCCGCTATGGGTTGGTTTTACTAGGAACAAAAAATCGATGTCTACTACTAATCTCTCTGAACTCGCCGATCTGATTTACCCGAAAAGCAAAGGCCTAAAGAAAATTAAAAAGAAAGCGAGATTCTATTTTTGGGCAGCGACAAATAGTAAAGCCATCAATGCAATGACGACTTTGTTTGCGAATGATAATTTAAAGCCAATTTTAGCCAACAATCCCGAGATCCTAGAGAAACCATTAAAACCTTTTCTTTGCGTTAATTGGTCTAACTCAGAGCGCATTAAGCATATAACAGAACATTATCAATATATTGATGATACCTTTGGGGCAAATTCGAATGCCGTTATTTCCAGTAAGGGAATAAGCATTTTAGACTTTGAAAGCTTAAGCGGAGAAACATATCGTGTGCAGCTATATCGTGGTGCTAGCCGTGAAGGTGGCCTAGGTATTCGTTTAGTTAATGACAAAGACCAAAGTGTTTATGCTTTAGCCTGTAACATTTCAGGTACCACGACTAAAATAATGCATATTGGTATGCTACAAGGCCCGCGTGATTCAGTCGAAGATCGTCACGCACTGATTAAAGTATTAACCAAATCATTACACGGTTTACGCACTAAATCATTACTCGTTGAAATGGCATTAATGCTAGCGCGGGTTTTAGGCGTGAGTGAAGTAAAAGCGATTTCAAACAAAGGCCATATCTATCAAGCATTACGTTATATCGGCTCGAAACGTAGCTCTGTTACTTTCGATTATGATGGTCTGTGGGACGAGTTTGAAGCGACTAAAATAGACACTTACTTCTATGGTTTACCGGTATTTACACCCCGAAAAGATCCTCTCACACTGAAGAAAACCAAGCGTAAAATGTACACTAAACGCTACCAATGGTTGGATGATAGTGAAATTGCCATGGCAAACAATTTAACGCCATGGTTAATGAATCCACCAGCAATTAATTCAACGCATAGCGCTATAGATGATTCAGTTAATAGTTCCGTGGAAACTGCAATAGAAAGCTCACAAGCCGCTTAACTGTAATCAATAGCTGAATACCCTTAACTCATTAATCGAGTGAACTGGTATTCAGCTTATAAATCCGATCCGCATATAATACGTCACCGATACAATAGGCATCAGCGATCACCTCATGCAGCTTAAAACCACATTTCTTCAATACCTTTTCTGAATTATGATTACCTTCAGTAACAATACCTTGAAATATCGACATCAAATGCACCCGTATTGCCCAAGCGATAACACCCTGCAATGATTCAGTCGCATAACCCTGACTGAAATATTCTGGTAATAACAAGTAACCGACTTCTGCAGAACAACCATCATAATCAAAACCCGTGATGCCTACCGCCTGATTAGCCTCACTATCAATGATGACCAAACACAACCAAGCGCCAGACGTCACAGACCAGGGCGGTAAACGTGAAGCAAATTTAGCGCGAATATCATCAATACTGGGTTGATCAAAACATCTATCGATAACACGCGCTTCAGTATGCAAACGCAAAAATAACGGCCAATCAGACTCGCTGATTTGACGCATGGTTAAACGCGGCGTGGTAATAGATATACTCATGACATTCCTCTTTATTCATTTCTATTTATTAATGCCTATTTATTAATGCCTATTTATTAATGCTTAATTCGCGATTAACTAACAATTAACCATCAATGCCCGCCACTTGCGCCAAGGTAAACTCAACAAAGCGCCTATTCGCCAATGACAGATAACCATCTTTACGCCATGCCAGTGCCAGATCTAAATAGATAGGCGGATCAAACGGGATCCCCATGACATCCGCTTCTTGATCTGTGACTAACTCAAGCAATGCAGTAATAGCAAATTCATTCTTAACGATATTTAGGATCATAGTGATCAAATTGGTTTCAAAAGAATAATTCGCGATCATATTATTGGCTTCACACAAACCATCAATGATTTCACGATGAAAATAACCGGCTTTAAACATCACTAATTCATGGGTAAAAAAATCGGCATAAGTCACCGATTTGGCATCTGCTAAGGCATGGTTCTTACCCACTGCGGCGACCATTTGTGGGCGTACAAAACGTTGGACTTGTAAACTGCTCGGTACATGATCATCGACGATCACCCCCAAATCTAACTCACCCGAGAGTAACTTTTCTTTAATGGTTTGGGTGCCACCTTCCATGATACTTAATTTTAAATTTGGGTACTTAAACTTAAAGGCCATGAGTATCTCAGGAAAAAAATACGAACCCATCATGCCGGGAATACCTATGCTCACTTCGCCTTGCTCTAAACCACGTAAATCATTTAACGCCGTTTCTGCATCACTAATACGAGCAAGAATATCCTTACTGTGAACAAGCAGCACTTCCCCTTCTTTGGTCACGACCACACCTTTGCTGCTGCGGATCAATAACGGCATACCAATCTGCAGCTCAAACTTACGCATGGCAATACTCAGCGCCGATTGGGCGATACCCAGATGCTCGGCCGCTTTGGTATAACTGCCCTGGGCAGCAATCGTGGCGAAATAATGCAGGGTTTTGGAATTAAGCATAACTAAAATAGATGCCTTCTATGATATTTATATATTTTTCATATTAGCATTACTGCACTACTCTATAACCATTGTTAGTAGTGCATGAGCCGAATAAAGGTGATCATGCTATCAACTTCACTATTACCTTAGTTATTACCTTAGCATCAGCTGGATGGATAAATGATTGCACTGCATTCTCAAGATTATAAAAAAGTAACATTAGGCCTTGGACTCGGTTCATTTCTGGTGTTTTGCAATTTATATTATTTTCAGCCACTACTGCCGTATTTCATGGTTAAGTTTAACGCCACTGAGTTGCAAGTTAACTGGTTATTCTCTAGCACCACCTTAGCCGTCGCTTTATCGCTGCTGCCTTGGGCTATCCTATCTGAAGTCATTGGCCGCCGCCCCATCATGCGTTGCAGTTTAGTGCTTATTCCCTGTATTAATTTTCTAATGTTTATCAGTCCAGATTTACATACCTTAATTATATTGCGTGCGTTACTCGGTATCGCGCTGGCGGGATTCATTGCTGTCGCAGTGGCTTACATGGCAGAGGAATTGGCTCCAGCAGCACTGCTGATCGCGGTTGGTGGTTATATTAGTGCCAACACGCTGGGGGGAATTATTGGCCGGATATATGGCGGGGTAATGACTGATGCAATCGGACTACAGTGGACTATTTTAGCCATGTCGATACTCAGTGGCATCGCCCTACTGATCATCTTTCCGTTGATATTAAAACAACGTCATTTTGTCGCCCAACAAGGGCGGCTATCCCATCACGGCAAACAACTGCTTGAGCATATCAAAACCCCTACGCTGTTTTTTGCCATGTTAATTGGCGGGCTGAATTTCTCGGTATTCATTAATATTTTTTCAGTGATGGGGTTTAAATTATCTGCCGCGCCTATCTCCTTACCCGCCAGCTTATTATCCTTGGTGTTCTTGTGTTACCTCAGCGGCACATTATCAGCACGCTTAAGTGGTCGCTGGATGCATAACCATTCCTTATTCAGCGGCTTATTACTCGGCATCGGCATTAGCCTGCTTGGGCTGATGATCCTATCGCTGCAAACGATGCTAACCATCATTATTGGTTTATTGGTATTAAGCGCAGGGGCGTTCTTTATTCATGCACTGGCTTACAGCCATATTGGCCGCAGTGCCACGCAAGGTAAATCAACCGCAACCGCGCTATACCTAGTGATGTATTATTCAGGCGGTAGTGTCGGCGGATTTATTCTTATTTACTGCTGGCAAGTCGGTGGATGGTGGTCAGTATTAGGCGCAACAAGCATCATTCATAGCCTGATGGTGGCGTTGGTCTTTGCACTAAGGTGTGTGTCGCGCCGAGCGCGCAGTGAATCCGATAGTAAGCTAGTTGCTTGCAAGCCATAATATGCATGAGTGATAAGCCGCTACGATCACCATGTAAGTCGTTATGATCATGCAGATCCCCTCGCTACAATCACCTTTGCCTAAAAAGCAAAGGTAGTTTGCTTGTAGGGTTATTGTTGGTTGCTGAAACAAAACATAGAATAGCCCCATCTTGTTAAGCAAGTCCCAATAATTCTATCAAAAGGCAGCAACCATGAAAGCAATGATCATTAAAAAAATCGGTTCAAGCGACGTTTTTCAATTAGTAGAAAAAGCAAAACCAACATTAAAATCAGGTCACATGGTCGTTGAAGTAAAAGCAACCAGCGTAAACCCAATTGATACCATGCTACGCTCTGTAGAACTACCATGGTCTGCAAACTTACCTGAAGTATTACACGGTGATGTGGCAGGTATCGTTGTTGAAGTAAGTGCAGATGTTGCCAATTTCAATGTTGGTGACGAAGTTTACGGCATGGCTGGCGGCATTAATGGCGTTGACGGTGCACTTGCTGAGTTCATGTTAGTTGATGCACGTCTAATGGCTTTAAAACCTAAAACGCTAACAATGAAACAAGCGGCGGCATTACCACTGGTTGCTATCACATCATACGAAGCACTTGTACACAAGATGAATGTACAAGCCGGTGATAACGTGCTTATTCACGGTGCTACAGGTGGCGTTGGTCACATCGCAGTACAACTTGCAAAAGTACTTGGCGCAACAGTGACATCAACGCACTCACCAGCGAATGCTGAACTAGCGAAAACACTGGGTGCAGATAACTTAGTTGATTTCACGACAGCAACAGTAGCTGACTATGTACAAGCGCACACTGGCGGTACTGGTTTTGATAAGATCTTTGATACTGTCGCTGGCGACAACATTCAAAAATCATTTGAAGCAGCAAAATATAATGGTCACGTAGCGACTATTTTACCAATTGAAAACGTATTACAAGTGGCACTTAAAAGCTTGTCATTCCACAGTGTATTAATGTTGATCCCGTTATACCATGGCATTAACCACGAATCACACGGCCGTATCTTAACTGAAATTGCAGCACTGGTTGATGCAGGTAAGATCACACCAATCATTGATGATAGCAACTTCTCTATCTGGGAAGTAGCACAAGCACATGATCACCTAGGTTCAGGTAAAGCGGTAGGTAAAGTGACGTTAACAGCGTAATTATGCGCACTGCTTTGTATCTTGAGATGAGTACCTTGGTATTAATATCCTGAATACTTAAAAGCACCACAGCGACTGTCGATAACAGAAACTGTGGTGCTTTTTTATTTAGCTATTTTTAAACTCTTTCTTTAAACTCTAGAGATTAGTTTTAGCAGCCAGAACTACATCGCCACACGTGCTGCAACAGCCAGTAATACCACGCCCGTTACTTTATCAATCTTGTGTACATTGTTTCTTAGCTTATCTAACATCGTCGATTGTGATAACACCACGGCAATAATGCAATACCACAAGGTATCAATGCTAAATACCGTGCCTACCATGATCAGGTTTTGTAACCAACCCGCGTCTGCTTCGACAAATTGACCGAATAACGCTAAAAAGAAGATCGCTAATTTAGGATTGAGAAAGGCAATCATAAAGCCTTGTACTAGGCTGTCTTTTAAGGTCACGATTACCTGTTGTTGATCCATCTTATCTAACGCTGGTTTTGACGTTAACGCCTTATAAGCCAAGTGTAATAACATCGCTACACCGGCATATTTGATGACATTAAATAACCATGGCGTTTGTTGGATCACAAGCGCTAAACCAACCACAGTTAACGTGGCATACACACCGACACCAACACCGTGCGCAATACTCGCCGCAACACCGTTAACGCGACCACCAGAGATCGTATGCTTTAATACCACCGCCAGACTCGGACCCGGTGTCATCGCCCCCATGACACAAATCAATGCCAAAGACATCCATGCAGTTAATTCCATACTCATTTCCTACCTTGTTTTATATTTTCTTACATTGAATCAATGGCGTTAATCTTAATCGAGATGACTAATGAGTAAAAATTGCATTAACTACTTATTATCATGAAGTAATTTCATACCTAATATCTTGGTACGCTCAAAGTGATTTTTTAAGAAGGGAAAACACAATTCTCTAAACCAAGTATGTTCTGGATCTTGATGGTGTTTAGCGTGCCACAACAAGTAATACTGCTGCGGCGGCAGATCTATCGGCAGTATCATGATCCGCAGATCGTATGCTTGCGCAAAGTCCGCAGCGATATGTAATGGCGTCGTCAGCAAGGTATCTGTTGTTAATAGCAGTTCAATCGCCGCCTGAAAAAACGGTACCGAAGCAAACACCTGACGTTGTTCGCCCAGCGCTGTTAATGTCAGATCTACGGCACTATTTTTATCGCCACCACCACTGATCAACACATGTTTGGCCTTAATATAATCGTTCACCGATAGCGCATTACCCTGACACAGGGGATGCTGAGGGCGGCACACGACTACCAGCTGATCTTCTCCGATATTTTTACCGTGTAAGTTTTCCGGTACATTGTCGGTAATGGTACTCACCAGATCCAACGTCATGTCAGCTAATTCAGTTAAACTATCTTTATGCCAAAGCTGATAGTTAACACTCGCATTAGCCGCATTGACCGCCAGTTCACTGCATATCAACGGCAAGATCGCTTGCGCAACATAATCACTAGAAGCTAGAGTAAATTGGCGCTGACACTGACTCGGGTCCATCACACTCGGTAAATATAAATTATCCAAGGTCTGCATCAATAGCGGCAACTGCGTTTTTAACTCCTCACCCTTACGTGTTAATACAAATTGATTACCTTCGCGGATGACGATCTTGTCATGAAATGCCGCGCGAATTTGCGTTAGAGTTTTACTTATCGCTGACTGCGTGACGTTGAGTTGTCGTGCCGACTCGGTCAAATTACGGGTTTGTAATATTGAAATTAACGCCGGTAATAATTTGTAGTTATTCAAAAGGGCACTCGCCATACAAGATAATCAGTTAACCATCATAACGTAAATTTTCTTTCGCATTATTTTAAAAGTTAACTATCTGACCTTACTCATTTAATAATACGATAGCGATTTAACAAGCCAGTATGGGCTTTATGGTCTTTTTTCATGTGCTAAATTTATATCACAACTTAGGCAAATAGTATGAAGTAGGTGATCTATGAACAGACTCGATATTGCAGATTTAATTATAGATAAAATAACTGAGCAAGCTGAAACGATCAAAGCTATGTATGACGCCTCTGTGAGTAATATTGGTTACTTCTATATTGATAACTTCCTGCCCGTTGATTTAGCCACAAGAATATATGCTGTATTTCCCCACTATAACGACATGATGTTAGTGGGTGGTAAATATAACCTGCGAGAATACAAATACGTCACTGCGCAAATGAATGACCACGACCCCTTATTAGAGGAAACTATTTTTGCATTTCAAGATCACCGTATTCTTGCCCTAATTAAAAACATTTGTGCTATTGATAGCCTCTATGCCGATGAAAACCTATATGCAGGAGGGATCTCATTGATGCACCAAGGTCAATTCTTAAACCCGCATTTAGACAATTCACACGAAAAAGACCGTAAACAATGGCGCGTGCTCAACCTATTATATTATGTAACACCAGATTGGCAGCAGGCTAACGGCGGTAATTTGGAACTCTGGCCCGGCGGCATCGAAAATAAACAACTCACCATAGATAGTTTATTCAATCGACTTATTGTCATGGCGACACATGACGGATCATGGCACTCTGTTAGCCCTATCACTGCCGATAAAAATAGAACCTGCGTATCAAATTATTACTTTTCAGATAATGCGCTCAAACCCACAGATCAATTCCATGTCACTTCATTTCGCGGCAGACCGGATCAAGGCGTCAGAGATGTGGCTTTACAAGCCGACAATGCGTTGCGTCAAGGCGTACGAAAACTGTTTCCGCTTGGAGTCGTAAAAACCAAACAAATTTATAAAAAATAATCACATAACCCTAGCTATGAAGCTTTTTTATAGTCCATAATTAAATAGTTTAATAACTAACCTCATATTTATGTACGAGGCAGAGTTATTAATCGTCATACCGGACACGCTCATACAAGGAAGTATAATGGCTAGTAATACCGACAGTAAAACTGCTCAGAAAATAAATCATAAAGGCAAAAAAATCGGCCTCAGTGGCAGCTGCTATTGGTGCACAGAAGCGATTTTTTTATCGCTACGTGGTGTGACGAAAGTAGAGCAAGGCTGGCTATCTTCGTTTGCTGACGATGATTGGTTTTCCGAAGGAATTATTATCTCTTACATACCCGACGTGATCAGTTTGAAAAATATTATCGCCATTCATTTACATACTCACAGCAGTACTAAAGCCCATTCTATGCGGAATAAATACCGCAGCGCCGTCTATGCGATGGAACCTTATCAAATCACCGAAATAAAACACAACTTAGCTTTATTACAAGATGAGTTTGAGCAACCTCTGATTACCCGTGCGTATACACTTAACCAGTTCAAGCTGTCAGATGAGTCCATGCAAAACTATTATTACAGCGATCCACAACGGCCATTTTGTGAAAACATCATCACCCCGAAATTAAAAAAACTACTCGGTAGTCATGCTAATTTAATCAATAAATCCAAGCTGCCAGCAAAGCTAATGGCGGATATCGATAACGCGCTAATAACAACGTGATAAAGGCGTGATAAACATGTGATGAATCAAACTATTTATCGCGATATGATGAATACAATTTAAAGTTTTAAATAACGTTAATTAAGGAAAATAAACATGAAAAAGACACTGCTTTTATCACTGGCATTATTGTCATTTCAATCATTTGCCACAGAAAAATTTAATCTAACAACAGATTTTTCATCGATCAGTTTTGCCACCATCAAAAAACAATATGTCGTTGAGCCTGCAACCATGAGTGGCTTAACCGGTAGCCTAGATGAACAGGGTAGATTTGCGGTTATCGCGCCAGTAGCAAACATAGATACGGGTGTTTCAGTCCGTAATGAGCGACTTAATTCGTTGTTCTTTAATACGACTGAAAATCCAGTCATTATGGTGAGCGGACAGTTTGATTTAGCCTCGTTAACCCAGCCAATTTCAAAAATGATCGTGCCTGCAGAAGTATCTTTCTATGGCAATAAAAAAACATTTAACTTTCCGGTCATTATAACTAAAACAGCCAATGCTATTATCGTCAGTTCGTATGCACCGGTGATCATCACAGCCAGTGATTTTGCTATTCCAGCAGTGAACCTGACTAAGCTAGCTGCAACCGTTGGTGGTCTTGCGCTTTCAGATGCTGTGCCAGTTAACATCAATCTGGTTTTTAAAAAGTAATCCAAGAACAGATAAGACACTGTCATTTATTTGATATTTCCCGCTTGATTATCGTGTTGACGATTCAGGCGGGTTAGTATCAATTCATCCGCTTTTTTTGATCATTTGACTGGCATAAAATACAACGGGATCTTTAAGTATAGATCTGCCAACTGCGGCGAGATCTAACCAGTCATTTTCAATCGCGGTATCAATATAATCCCCCTCTTCAATACCGCCAACACCGATAATAGGCACGCCTAAATTGGCTTGTTTCATATACTGAGATTCATTAATTAAATACCCTTGCCCACGCCTATTCTTAGGTCGCGTCCAACCGCCAATACCAGATGAAATATTTAATATATCCACGCCAGCAGTAACCATAAGTTGTGCAGCTTGCACCATATCAGTTTGACTCAAGCCACCTGGATAGAGATCTTGCCCAGGGATCCGCACCATCAATTTTAATCTTGGCGCTTGCTGATTGATGTCGGTAATAATATCCGTGATCAAACGCGCTTGATTGCTTAACGAGCCACCGTGTAGATCTGTTCTTTGATTGGTGATCGGAGATAGAAATTGGTTTAGTCCATAACCGTGTGCACAATGTAACTCGACAAAATCAAACCCGGCCTGCTCGGCCCTGAGCGCGGCACGCACAAAATCTTGCTGCCAAGTAACAATGTCGGCCGCCGTCATCGCCCGCGGTAAAGGTAGTTCACGATCATAGGCAGGCACGGTAATGCCGGCAGGTCCCATTAAATCACCACTAATGCCATCACTATCTTTACCACCGCAGTGGGTAAGTTGTAATGCCGCTTTAGCACCCGCTTGATGAATGATATTGACTATTTCAGCAAGTCCCGTAATACAGCTATCATGATGCGCTCCTAATTGATTTGCTTCACTGCGCCCAGCAAGGGAGACAAAACTGTATTCGACCATGACTAAGCTCGCGCCTGATTTAGCCAAATTAGCATAATGGGTCAAGGTATCTAACGTAGCCAAACCTGCTTGGTCGGCAGTTTGCGATGCCATAGGCGGTACAACTAAGCGATTTTTTAATGTAAATGTTTCAGTAATCAGTGGGCTAAAACGTGGCATAGGATCTCCTAATCTATTGGCGGCTATGATACGCTGTTCACAAACACCTTTGGTAAACGATTTGTAGATAATTGTTTCCATATTGGAATCTATATGAGAATCGAAGATCTAAAACTATTTGTACAAATTGCTAGTCACTTGAGCCTGCGAGAAGCAGCGTTACATTTAAATATGCAACCAGGTACTTTATCGAAAGTAGTACGCCGGGTAGAAAGTTATTATCAGCAAGCATTGTTTGTGCGAATTGGTAAAGGCTGGCAGTTGTCGCCTGCGGGTAAAACCCTGTTAGCGCGCAGTAATGAATTATTAAATATCAACCATGATATCGAGTTGGAACTCGGTCAGCCACAGCGTACCCATATGCGTATTAGCGGTGCCGATGGTTTGTTAAATCATTATCTGCCAGCCTTAATTTCTCCGCTGCAACAATATGATCATGAACTCACGTTAGCGACGTTTAAGGATCCTGGGGTTGATAGCTTGCTGCGCTATCAGGTCGATCTCGCGTTGGTGGCAACGAATGGTGAGCCACCTCAAATTCAGGGTATTCAAACCAAGTTATTGGATCAGGTGAAATTTGTATTGGCCTGTAGCCCAAACCACCCCTTGGCTAAGCGAGAGTCAGCGATCCCAATTACCGAGATCCTTGAGTATGGGTTTATTGTGCCATCGAGTAATATTTATGGCGATACCGGCAGTTTATTGAGTAATGATGGCTGGCATGATGAAGCCTTTGCACGGCGAATTGTGGCGCGCGTCGATACCATTTCAGCATTAGCCAGTTTATTGAAAACCCAGCATTGGCTGGCTTATATTCCAGAATATTTACTGGCTGAAAGCCAGCTGAGCATGCTTAAAAGTCACGGCTGTCCTTATACCTGTAACCAGTTTATTTGGTTATGCTGCCAGCAGAAAATACAATATGGTTGGATAAACCGGTTATTTTAACCACTGTCATCGCGTCATGAGACTGCTTGACGCATATACTGTTTAGGTGGCTTACCTAAGGTCTTTTTAAAAAAAGTAATAAACGCACTTACTGACTCATAACCTAAATCTTCCGATACCCGTTGCACCGACTCATTTGATGACAGTTTTTGCAACGCCATTACCAGATGAAGTTGCCCACGCCAACGCCCAAATGTCATGCCGACTTCTTGTTTCACTAATCGAGAAAATGTTCTTTCACTCATGGCGTATAACGCTGCCCATTCCCCCACAGTTTTACGGTCGGCAGGATTAGCTAACAGCTGATTAGCTATCTGATTGAGTCTTGGCTCTGCAGGTATTGGAAAATCGAAGTGTTCTTTAGGCATGCAAATAAGTTCATCAATCAATACTTGCGCCAATCTCACGGTACTTGCATCTGCTGCGTAATGTTGATCTTTACTCGCCAAACTAATAATTAACTCGCGTAATAACGGTGAGATAGACAGGGTACAAATTTTATCTGGTATTCCCACCACTTCAGGATCGACAAATAACATGCATACATCATCACTGATAGAAATATGATTACTGTGCGGTACTTGGCTTGGGATCCAAACGGCACAGTTAGCCGGTACCATCCAGATAGCATCAGCAATTGAACAGCGAACAAAACCGGTGAGGGGCATCACTAACTGACATTTCACATGTTGATGGACTGGCATTTCATAAGCTCTTTCCAGACCCGATGTCCGCAGTGCATTGACACTTTCGGTATACCTGTCCGAATCGAAACCTATTTTATAGTGAGGTAGTTGCATAGTGGCCTAATTGCATAGAGACTTAATTGTATAGTGAGGTAGTTTCATAATGGCTGTTTTTAGCAACAAATTGTCAATATACATAAATTCAGATTGATTGGGAATGGGTAATATAAGACATCGCTTCAGAGGACAGACTCATGCCACAAGATAATAAACCCAATATTGCTCACCCTATATTGCTCATAGTTAGTATTTTACTCATCGCCAGTAACTTGCGCGGACCCATTACCGGTATAGGACCGATCTTAGATTTTATCTCTCACGACCTCAATTTATCGGCCACACAAGCCGGTATGCTCACCACATTACCACTGCTGGCATTTGCTATTTTCTCACCACTGTCCTCGGCATTAGCCCGCAGAATTGGCCTTGAACCATCATTGATGTTGGCACTCGTGGCAATCACCAGTGGTATAGTCCTACGTTCGGCAAGCTCAAGCCTCACCTTGTATTTAGGCACCTGTGTTATCGGCATCGGTATTGCTATCGGTAACGTACTTCTACCGAGTTTATTAAAGCGTGACTTCCCTAATCAAGGCCCGACGTTAACCGCGGTTTATGTGCTTACCATGGGCGTAGGTGCAACACTCAGTGCTAGCACCACAATCCCTATGCTGAACGTTGCTGATAGCCTAAATGTCACTTTTATCCCTAACTGGGCATTTGCACTGGCGGGTACTATTATCTTGCCAATTATCACCATGTTAATTTGGTTACCACAGTTAAGTAACCACACCAAACCAGCCGCTGATACACCGGATATTGATAGCCACAGTTATATGTGGCGCGACAAAGCAGCTTGGCACGTGTCAGGGTTCTTGGCGTTCAACTCATTTATTATGTATGCCTTCATTGCCTGGTTACCTAGCATCTTAGTCAGCTATGGTTATTCAGAGCACGACGCAGGCTACATTCACGGTGTTTTACAATTGGCATCAGCAGCACCAGCGCTGGTACTGATCCCATTAATGGCAAAAGTAAAAGACAAACGCACCCTAGGGTTAGCGATGACTATATTGGCTTTCATTGGCATCACAGGTTTACTGATGATGCATCAACACGCTGTCATTTGGGTGACATTACTCGGCTTCAGTTGTGGTGGTGGTTTTATTCTCGGATTATCTTTTGTCGGCTTACGCACGCATAACTCACACCAAGCCGCGTCATTATCTGGCATGGCGCAATGCATAGGGTATTTATTTGCCGCAACCAGTCCCATTATTTTTGGTTCTCTGCATGAAGCAACAAACAGCTGGGATATGCCATTAATACTCGCTGCTGGCATGAGCCTTATCTGGGTAGGTTTAGCAACTCTGGCAGGGAAATCAATGGTGATCAGTGCGCCTATTAATCAGCCCATCGAGACATGCAGCCCCAGTGCTTAATCAAGACTAGCTAATAATTCGCTCAATTAAGGCTGCAGTGGTTGGTGACGAAAGCAATCGGTAGTGTGATCGTTAACCATGCCGATTGCTTGCATAAACGCATAACAAATCGTTGGTCCGACAAAGTTAAACCCGCGCTTCTTCAAATCTTTACTCATGGCTTCTGAGATTGCAGTTTTAGCGGGGGTTTCAGCCAGTGAGGGTAAATCATTTTGTAGGGTAACGCCGTTAACAAAACGCCAAATATAACTATCGAACGAACCAAATTCGGCTTGGATATTTAAAAAACCTTGGGCATTTTTTATCACTGAACGGATCTTTAAAGTATTACGGACGATACCTGCATTCGCCAGTAAGCGCTTAACATCGTCTTCGCTGTAATTGGCAATAATCGTATAATCAAACTGGTGAAAGGCGTTACGGTAGTTTTCACGCTTTCTTAATATAGTGATCCAGCTGAGCCCCGCTTGCGCACCTTCTAAGATCAGGAATTCAAATAAGCGTTGTTCATCATGAACAGGTACGCCCCACTCTTCATCATGATAAGCAACATATAGCGGATCGTCGCCACACCAAGTACATCTATTATTCATTGCTTATCCTTTGCCTTTGCCTTTGCCTTTATCATTATTAACAACCATCAGTTTTTAGGCTAAACACTTGAGTTTCAATGGTATGCTGATATTCGGCATAACAGGTGTCATTGAGTAAATCTCCTGTTCCATAACCGATACGCGAGTAGATATTGTCTTCATAAACGGTAATTTCAGCATAGGTAGCGGTTCGAGTAGTATTATTTTGAATCACATCGACTGGCACACCTAATTCCAGAAAGGTTTCAATAAAATAAGCCGTTGGTGTTGTCGCTTCACTTCTCGTTTTCGGGTAACCACGAGAAAATTGATAATCACCATAGTCCGTTGCGATAGTGGCATCATCACCCAATATGTTGTCGATTTGAGACTTCATATGCAGTAATCGCACCGTTGACCTTAGGGTTCCGTGAAAGTTTTCCACCGTTTCTTTTTTTGCATCATCTTTTAAATCGATAAAACGTGGCACCGCAGTGGCAGAAAGCACGCCTAAAACAATAATCGTAATAACCAATTCTATGAGGGTAAAACCACTATTTCTTTTAGACCCCGTATTGCTTTTAGACCAAATTTTTATTTTAGACACAGTAAAGTCCATTTTCTCTCTCTGTTAAACATTTTTAATAGTATGCCTTATAAAATGCTTAGTACTATAAGCTTAATTGTAAATTAATTGATCCAAATTTAACTATTTTCCATGTAAATATTAATAGTAGTCTGATTTATTTCAACAAAAATAAAAAAGCGCCACACCGAGTTCGCGGTCACGCTTTAATCACTCTGACTAAAACACAATGAACAAACCATATTGCCAGCGATGTCAGTACTACTGTAAAGGTGATAGAGCTAAAACGGTAGATAATAGCGAAGAACGCATCTTGCTGCCCGGGCTGAAAGGCCGTGGTGAGTGGCACACTTAACGCGCTCATCGCCGAAAACCCAAGTCCACCTTTAACCCCACCTAAGGCCAATAACCAAGCAAAAAAACCAACCGCGATCGCAAATGCCATCAAGAATAACAGACCATTATTAGCCCAACTTGATAAACCTAATTGGATTGCCATACCAGCGACACACCCCAATAATGTGCCACTGATGCGAATTTTTGCTGCCGCCATTGAACCGATAAATGTCATTGGTGTGAGCACAATAAAAATAGACGCTTGCGCCGATACCGAATCACTCAAGTCGCCAAACTGAAAGATTAAAAAAGCCAACATTGAGATAGTCCAGCCCATGGCTGTTTGTCGTAATACGCCGATATGATCGTGCTGCACAGCCACATTAGTTTGCTGTGATTGCTCAAGTTTTGCTTCACGTTCAGGTTCGCTAAACAAGTAATACGCCAACCCGCAGATAGGGTAGATGGCCAAGGCACTTACCCACAATGTCAGCGTAAACTCTTCGCTATCAAAACCAGGATAACTCATAAAGTTCAGCGCAATAGAGCCCACCAGCAAACCGGTAAAACCAAACAGATAACCGCTTGGTTTGGTCATGGCGATGCATTTACTCATAAATAAAATAGCCACGGCGACAGTCATTAACCACGGATAAGGCTGCAAAAATCCGGAAATAAAATTAACTTCCAAACTAACCCAAACAATACCGAGCACCATTTGATTAATCAGGCTGACATTGAAATGATCGGCGCGGGCGATAATAAACGTCGGCAGCAATATCGCAAAAAATCCATACGACCAGCCAAATACCATACTTAACGCTAAGCCAAAAACACAAGCAAACCAAAGTCGCATTGTTTTCATCATGTTCTCCCGCTGTACTCAAACAGCGCTAATAAATGCGAATAAACTAAAACTGCGCTGATAAAGTTAATAAATATAATGCAGTAGACCAGCGAGCTTGATTTGTAGACTTGCTAATGTTTGCCACCACGCACTGTCGGCAGGATAAAGCACCACCGTCGCCCGCGAGCCCACAAACAGTTGCACAGGGAGCGCCTCTTCACTGACTAAGTTAACCCGAATACGCTGAGCATCACGTACCCAACGGTTACTCACTTCTACTGACGTTAACTGGCCACTGGCGGTTTGTTGTGCCGACGCCACACCAAAATCTCGACTGCCGACAGTGAAGTTAAACACTTGCCCCGGCAGCGCATCATAAGTGACATAAGCTGCGGATCTGTTACTAATCAGCGCTGTGGCTTTTTCACGAAAATCTGCCGCCACCCACAATGAATCATTGGAAATAAACGTCAGCATAGGTTGATTAGCCGATGCCATCGCACCCACCTCAAGCTGCAGATTGGTGATCACGCCCTTGTTAGGTGCAAATATTTGCGTGTGGGATAAACTCAGAGCCGCTTCATCGAGGTTATTTTTAGCCGCCATCACCAGCGAACTACCACCGACTTCATCGCCTAACTTGGCTTTGATTGCCAGTGTTTGTTGCTGATAGGCATGCAGTGTCGAACCCGCCGCTTGATACCTTGCATAAGCGCTGTCTTGCATCGACATCGAGACTAGATTCTTTTTTGCCAGCTTGCGTATACGCTTATATTCCGCCGCTGCATTGGTATAATTAGCCTTACTGCTGGCGGTATTAGCAATGGCCGCTTCAACCTGCGCATACAAGGATTTTTCTTGTTCATAAGCTTGCTGTAACGCCACTTTAGCCTTGTTAACCGCGATAGTGTATTTACTATCATTAATGGTAAACAACAGCTGGCCTTTTTCAACGCTTTGGTTATTGCGGATCGCAACGGCGGTGATCGGCCCAGATACTTCCGGTGCTAATTGCACCACATAACCATAAACTCGACTCTCGGTGGTTAACGGGGCGTATCTATCAGCTACGATGATGTAAGCCATAAAAACAACGAACAAGACAATAAGGCGGCGCATCCAACGATGAAAAGTGGACTGAGTATGAGACATTTAAACTTCCAATTACAAATAAAACAGTAAGGATTATAGAAGTTTTCCACTTGATTAAATACAATGATTAATATGGCACTTGCGTCTCATAAATAGGACGACTAATAATAGTGTAATTTATAATAGTGCGATTAATAATAGGACGAGCAATGAAAGCATCGATGGACGATCTGTACTTATTCATATTAACAGTAAGACATGGCGGTATTAGCGCCGCAGCACAAGCCCATGGATTACAGCGTTCCAAGGTCAGCCGACGACTCCAAGAATTAGAAAAAGCACTAGGTTGCCAACTACTTATCCGCACCACACGGCAGATAGAACTGACCGAACATGGTCGCTTGCTGTATAAACATATTAATCAGCCATTAAGCGATGTAAACCAAGCTATTTCATTACTAAAAAATCAACAACAAAGCCTGCAAGGCGTATTACGCATTGCCGTACCTGCGGCGTTTATAGCCTCAGCCATGTTTGCAGCATTATTAGATGACTATGCGCGACAGTTTCCAGATATCAGCTTAGAAGTTATTCATCGTCATCAAAGTGTCGATTTAAAACGTGAAAATATCGATCTGCAACTACTGCCCGATATCGTCGATATCATTAATGAAGATTACATCCAACAAGTGTTTTTCCCGTCTAAAAGAGGCCTGTTTTGTTCACCACATTACCTGACAAAAAATCCGATGCCGCAAGGTCTTAACGATCTATTTGAACATGCTATTTTAACCAGTCACTATGATTCCAGCACATTACCTGAAGGCTTGAATATACGATTAATTTCAGAGGATTTGGGGTTAGTCAGCCGAATGGCACAATCGGGGCATGGTATTGCTTTATTGCCGATAATTTTAGTACAACAACAAATAAAAACCGGTACATTAGTGCATGTTTTACCGGATATTTATCAATCCGAAATTGCCATGACCTTGGTGTATTCATCACGCCAATTCTTACCGCAAAAAACCCGAGTCATGATCAACTTACTGCGCGATAAATTTTTAAATCATCGCTGATATCGATGTTATCAATATAAATGTTAATTGTTCCGTGTAGTCACCACCATCCTTAGCAAAATCGCTATCCTCAACTATGATTTAGTTTAAATCTCAACGCTGGGTATCTTTGATGAACTACATAAAACAATTAATAATGGGCAACTATGGTTCACACGGCAATCCGATTAATTTTGTTCGCTCTAAATTTTACAACAAATATCCCTACATGTTCTTACAGTCTGCATTCCCTAGTGCGGTTGAGGTTGAACTGACCAACGATTGTAATTTTCGCTGCCCACATTGTCCACGAACACATAATATGACACGTCCTGTTGGCTACATGGATCTTAAATTAGTGCTTAGTATTATCAGTGAAATAGCCCAACATCCGCGAAGTATGTTAAGAATCGTAGGTCTAGGTGAGCCTGCAATGCACCCAGATCTGAAAGACATTCTAACCTTTGCCAAAAATAAAAACGTGGTAACCGAATTCACCACTAACGGAACCTTGTTAGAAGTATTAACTCCGGATGAAGTCATCAATTCAGGTATTGATTATTTAGGGGTTTCCATCGATGGATTTGATGCCGCGAGTTATGGTAAACGTCGTGTCGGCGGCGATTATGAAACCGTCAAACGTAACGTACAATTACTCCATGAAGAGAAAGAAAAAAAACACTCTAACACGCCAATCGTTGCGATCCGCAACGTGGCATTTCGCAATGACGATCCAGAAAAATTAAACACTTATAAGCTAAAATGGTTTAAATACGCTGAAGTGGTAAGTTTCAACACCTTCACGCCAAACAGGCCGATTGTTACTGACGGTCCATATAAACGCTGCCACTCTATCAAATTTGAGCTAAAAATAAATTGGAACGGTGATGTGCCACTTTGTAGATTCCAGTGCGCTTTTCGAGAAGAAGAAATTATTCAAAATGCCCATGACTCAACACTAAAAGACATTTGGATGAGCCCGAGGTTACAAGCGGCAAGAACAATTCATAGGAAGAAAGATTTAGACAAATTGAGTTACTGTAAATCATGCCCCAAAGTACAAATTTCGACACCAACCATACGTAAGTTTTGGAAATGACGCAGAATAATAGGGGAATAAAACCAATCCCCCTATCTCACTGTAACGGGTTTACTATTTAACTTGGAATTTATTCAACCAGCTGGCTAAATCAGCCGTTAATCTTACCAAGCTTTGCGAGCTTTCTGCGCCATCCGATACCGTTGTCGATAACTGGCAACTACTCTGTTCAATCATGTTCACCTGCATGGCAATATCTTCACCAACCACTTTTTGCTCTGCTGCTGCGGTGGCAATTTCATGACTCATTGACGAGATAGTTTCTAGCGCGGCAACAATTTGCGCTAAAGCTTCCGATGCATGTTGGGATTCCGTTACCGTACTCGCACTGGTCTCTGCACATATATCCATGGTTGAAATCGCATTACGAGAGCCTATTTGCAGGTTAGTGACCATTTGTTGAATTTCTTTAGTACAATTCTGTGTTCGCCCTGCAAGGTTACGCACTTCATCAGCAACTACCGCAAAACCACGACCTTGTTCACCAGCGCGCGCCGCTTCAATCGCCGCATTTAAGGCCAGCAAGTTGGTTTGCTCGGCAATATCACCAATCACATCTAAGATCTTGGTAATGTTATGCACATCGCCATCTAATGACGATACTGCTGAACTTGCCGTATGCAATTGGTCAGCAAGACCTTGGATATTATTAACCGTCGAATTAATTAAATTATGGGTATCAACACTTTGTTTATCGGCGTCCAGCGTATGTTGCGCCGTGGCTTGGGCAGAATCTGCAACACCATTGGCTGATTCTGCCATTTCTGTCATTGCAGTCGCAATCATCACTGTTGATTGTCGTTGTGTCTCAGTCAATTCACTCATCTGTTTAGCACGTGAATCCACATCGGTTAACTCTGAGCTTAGCGCATTCATCGCCTGGCCAAGATGCTTAACTAAATCACCCAAAGACATACTCATTGTTTGTACTGCACCATAAATACTATCTCTTGGTGCAGACTCGCTAAATGATGTGGTAATTTTACCATCGGCAACAGCCTGTATCGCTGCTAATACATCACTCGGCTCGCCACCAATGATCGCAATGATGCGTTTGATTGCCGTGATGAGCAATCCAAAGATTAAACTCGCCACCACAAAGCATAAACCGAACTGCCATTTAGCACTTGACCAAAAACGCGCATTGACTTCATTTTCGCCAATACCCGTACCCACAATCCAGCCCCAACGTGCAGTTCTTTCGGCAATCGAATGTTTTTCTTCAACTGAACCATCCGGTAAGCGCTGCGTCCAAATATAGTCTGCGATCTGATTAGGCTGGCGATTCACTGCATTCGTTAAGATCTGACCAACGCTTTGGCCTTTACTGTCTCTAAAATCATTAAAGCTAGTGCCATGCAGTTGTGGATCCAATGGTGCAGCAAGGAACATCAGGTTTTCATCTGCAACGTACACATACTCATTGTCTTTATAAATGTTATTTCTCAGTACCTGAATCACAATCTGCTTGGCTTTAGTTTCTTCTAGCTCACCAGACGCCACCATTTTTTCCATATTGCTAATGAAATTATAAGTCGTTTGAAACACTTCTGTTACGCGAGATTTATTATCCACGGTACTTGATGCTTTTAACGTCCAGAGCCCCACTACGGTGATCGCGACAAGCGCAGACAATATAATGCCAGCAAGCAAATAGGATTGTGTTTTTAAGTTCATTAGTAGCACTTCTATCAATAAATGGTGGGTATATGATTATATCGGCAAAACCGAATATAACTTTATGATGTTTCACCATTAAAACATATCGCAGATGAAAATTTTTTGTCGAGATCAACTTTAGCATACCAAAATAACTATTATTAGGTATTAAGTCTACGTAGATCACGGTTATCTCATTCTAGCCAGTGCTATCTAAGTACTATCGGAGTTTATTTTAATGCGATTTTAGTTCGATTTTGGACCAAAATATTTGAATAGTATTAAACACATCGGCAGCGTCCAGTACATCGATATGACCATAATTAAAACCATAGATAGTCTGCGCTTGTTGTTGCGCCAGTGGCGTCAATTGGCTGCTTAGAGCGATAGTGCCATCGCTGCTTGCCCCCATTTCAAAATTATCTTGTCGATAGGTGAACAATAATAAATGTGGTGGCAAACTATCCGAAACAGTTGGCGTAAACAGGTTTTTAATCGAAGGACTATTGGGGGCGATATCTCGCCACGCAGGCATGACTACAGGAGAACGTTCAACCCCACTTTCCGCTGAAGCAACCCCACCAAATGGCGATGCTATCGAGGTGAAAGAACGAATAAGACCACATCGAGCGCCAATATTACAGACATTAAGATAACGCTGAGTTAGTACGCCGCCCATACTGTGGGCAACAATATGCACAGGTTTATAATGATACTGATCCTGTAGCAGCGTCATCATCCCAGCAATCGACTGGGATAATAATGTCAGCGACAACGCCGAAGGGTAATTAACCACCCAAGCTTGGTACTTGTTGGTATCTAGCTGCGCAATCAGTTTCTGAAAATCCTTGCCGCTACCGCCCATGCCATGTACATACAGCACTGGAATTTTGTGTTTATCGTAAGGGGCTAAGAAAAATATGCCAACATAATCTTCTTGTATAAACTGCATAGGTTGCCACATGCCCATGGCTTTGGCGGCATCACTAAAGGCTGGATCATCCCAAGTCGTAATATTACCAACCAATTCCGGTTTTAATTTCAATTCAAGTAGTGGTAATACCGCCAGATCAGCAAGCTGCGCCAAACCCACAGTCGTCATATAGGCATCACTGATGGTGATGTGATTATTGATCACATTGTTTTTATCATACAGGTAACTTGGTTCGTTAATTTGGTAGGTAAAATCTAAATTTTCATCTTCAAACACAAATATATAATTAGTCAGCTTGAAAAAAGAAGGCAGCTTAATTTCAGAGCCCCTATCAATGGCATTAACCGTCAGGATACTGTCTGCGTCAAGTTCGCTCAGTTGTATGACGATATAACGTTTATCCTGGGTTGCCGGGGTATCTATGCTGACGGTAATTTCTTCATACAATTCATCAGCGAGTTTTAAATCTGATTTCAACGCCAATAATTGTCCACAGCCTAAAAGCATGAATGACAACCAACCGATCACAATTAAACGACTCATACTTTAACGCACTCCATATAATCACCCTGATCATAAAGAATAATAGTACTTATTTAGCATTGTCGATGTCATTATCTAAGGCTGTATTCCGATATTTAAACTTTGAAATACTTTAATTGGCCGTAAAGAACCTCTGAGGTCACAGCCAGTGATTGGCTCTCTTCTGCCAGCATTTGCGATGCTTGTTTCACTTCATTCGCAGCAAGATGAATGATACTCACATTTTGGGTCATTTCATTTGCGACCAAACCTTGTTGCTCTGATGCAGCGGCAATCTGCGCAACCATATCATTAGAGCGGATCAGCTCAGAAACCATAGTTGTAAGCTGCTGCTGGGTTGCAACTGAAACATCCACGCTCTCTTCCACCTTCAAATTACTACAGGCCATGGCTTTAACCGTTCGTTCAGTACGTTCAATCAGCGCATCAATGGTTTTCTGAACTGCACTTGTTGATTGCTTAGTTCGGTTGGCTAAATTTCTAACTTCATCAGCCACCACTGCAAAACCGCGACCTTGCTCACCTGCACGAGCGGCTTCAATGGCGGCATTTAGCGCCAGTAAATTGGTTTGTTCGGAAACCTCACTAATCACGTTCACAACGGCACTAATTTCATAGACACCCGCTTGTAACTCACGCACCAATTGATCCGCCGACGCAATGTCTTTTGAAACATCAGAGATAGTCGATGCAGTTTTCTGCATCGCGGTGCCGCTTTGCGTGGCATGATCGGTCACTAGCGAGGTGCTACAAGCGGTATTTTCCGCATTGCTGGCCACATCTTCAATCGTAGCGCTCATCTCGGTCATCGCCGAAGAAAGTAGCTCGAGCTGGATATGTTGACTGTTGACACTGACGGCTGCTTCTTCACTCGCTTGCGCAATACTTTGTGCCATGCTGGCAGACTGTTGAGCCGATTCATTAGCGGCTAACAACGTCATTTGTAACTTCTCCAGCATACGGTCAATTTCATTGCTCATTTCGCCCAATTCATCTTTACGACCAGCATGTAATCTTACCGTCAAATCTCCATCCGCAATGTTATGTGTACTGACGATCAATTTTTCCAATGGTTTAATGATATTACTGGCAATGACAAATCCCCAGCTAGCCAAGATGGCGATCAACACAACCGCGACAATGGCTTCTTTTAGACTGGCGGCAAGAAAGTCTTCTTGTATATCCGCAACCAAAATACCCGAACCGATAATCCATTGCCATTCAGGGTACAGCTGGACATAAGAAATTTTATCTTTCAATATATTCTGTGGGCTTACCCATTGATAATCAAGAAAACCCGCTTTATTCGTAGTGGCAATAACGCCCATTTCACGCCAATGATATTTGCCTGCACCATCTTTGAAGTCTCGGGCATTAACACCATTTAATGCTGGTTTTTTAGGATGAGAAATAACTTGCAGTTGCGGCGTTAGGATCCAAAAGTAGTTATCAGTATCGTAGCGCATACTGCTAATCGCCTTAATAGCACTTTGCTTTGCTACTTCAACACCTAATTCTTTACGTTGCTGATAATAATGGTCAAGCAAACTGACAGCCACTTCAACTTGCGCACTCAGTTTACTTTCACGCTCAATCAAAGAAGACTTTCTCTGCTCATTGAGATTGTAGATACAAGCTGCGATCAAAAGTAATGCAGAAAAGATAACGAGAGATAATAGTTTGTATTTAATTGATAAATCACTTAATTTCATATTTTATCACTTTCATAATGTTACCAGCCAACAGAACGCTAACAGCAATCCAACAAGGAAGTAACATTTTATCAAGAAACAGGTCTAAGCTTATGATCCACATCAATATTCAGTATGATAAGTCACGCTAAGCATATGAAATAAATACAATCTAATTAAATATTGTATGGCGATGCATGTTCTAGTTCAGTAGTCGATATTATTCCCACGGAGTAGATTTAAAATAATCACTGAAAACATTAATCAATGTGCGGCGGGTAGCGCAAGGTGTTTGCTCGCTGGGTAATAGAGCGATTATCCCAATAGCCTTTTATACCTACAGTAATAAACATCTTTTTACTGTAGTATATTTCAGGTCTTTCTTATACGAGCGCTTTATATGTCTAATACCGGTCAAGATCAGTCAACTGCCAACATTTCTCTCGCACAATTAACACTACCACTCGATGCAATGCACATTGCTCAATTAACTTCATTTGCTTATGGCCTACCGCCGCTGTACTTTTGCCGTGAATATTTAGCGCAAGACGAGCAAACAGCCATTGAGCATTGCTTACAACGCTTAGAAAATGGCGTGAATAATCAAGATTTCACATTAGACAAATTAACGCTGTTATTAGCAGAAAGAGATTACTACGACGACTATGAAGCGCGTCTACGTTTAGGGCCTGAATTAACATAACTCAGCACCCAACCATTAAGCTTTGTTGGGATTGTCTAATAACCTCAACATAGCTTAATTTGCTCCCCCCCCCCTTGTCCCGCATTACCATAGATAGTCTGTCTAGACTCCTCGACAAACCAATTATTTCAAATACACTACTTCAAAGCTAAACCACCAATACATTATCATCACGAAATCTCATCGCGATACAACCACAAGCGGGAAGTAACCCGTCAAGTCGAAATAAAAAGTATAATGAAAGAGATGATGATGCAAAATAGGTTATGACTTTACAGTACTCATTTTTATTTTAGTAATATAACCACAGTTGTCACATTTAAAAATACTGGTGTAAAACCATTTTTGAAACCATGTGCGGCGTATTTTTTCTGGTCGTCCATTATTACAACATTGCATGCTAATTTCCTCTCAATATTTTATATATAGAACTAAAGTAACAAAGCCTTAGACACTCGTTAAACGACTCAATGCCTGATACTTAACCCGTTCTCAATGGAATAATCATAGCGTTGTCTTCTTATATAAAATACGTGAATATAGGTGCTTCATTCACATCCATATTTTTATATGGCAGGTTTAATTAATCATTCATCTTTATAATTTCTTCTAGCGTTATTAATCCTGAGCATACCGGCAATGAAATAAACATATTTGAATAAAGACAACGTCTACCGCTATATAACTTGAGCGAATAAAACATTAATGGTAAATTAAGCGATTGAAATAAAAGAATTAAAGTGAATGAGAAATGGAAAGGAATTATCATAAGTTAGTATTAACAACACTACAGTCAAAAGTAAAAGATGTAGGTAATGATGAAGTTTTAGCCATGCTATCTCAGTTAAGTGAGAAAAAAGTAAATCAAAAAACATTTTTAAATAAATTAAATCCACAATATGAAACTCATAATCTCACGCTAAAAGAATTTCTTTTTATTATGGAAATTTTAAAAAAAGATAATAATGGTCGTCATATTCATGTATTTGAAGATTTATTAACAGCCTTCGATTTGAAGTGTGACCGATATTACGCAGACCCGAATACGAATGTAAGTTATCGGTCATTATTGAAGGCGATGATGAACTCGGACAAAGAGCATGGAGAGGTATCTCAAGTTATACATGCATCATTACAGGATAATAAAATTAGTAATAATGAAATTAAGAATATTAAAAGTGAAATAGATGATGAGATTAACGCCTTAATAAAACTAAGGGCTATTTTAATTGAAGCCAACCAAGATAATACTATAATAAAGTAATCGTTATCATTGTATTATTGATACTTAGCAGCCTTGCCGTCACTGAAATAAGCGCGATTTGGCTGCTGTTATCTAATTCGGTAATACAGAACTTATTAACCTATCGTACTCATCACCGCGGTTACACCGCTATCAGCATCATAACCAAGTCTCATCGCAATACCACTACAAGCGGGAAGTAGCCCACACTTTTACAGCCTTTGCGGCGGATATTGAAACTCCGCAACTTTCATCATGTATCATCAGCTGTAAATGAGTAACTTATTGTTACCGAGCGAGTCTATCTTAAGGTTGCTATAGAGCATGAATTATCCTCAACGTTTTCATCAATTGCTAAACTATATAGATTCTAACTTGGATGAAAATCTAACCATCGATAAGTTAAGTGATCTTGCCTGTTTATCCAAATATCATTTCCACAGGCAGTTTGCATCACTCTTTGGCATAACGGCATTCGCTTATATTAGGCAAGCTAGAATGAAGCGCGCTTCCTACCAATTAGCGTTTAAGAAAGAGATGCGAATAATTGATATTGCAGTTGCTAATGGTTATGAAAGTTCAGAAGCATTTTCTCGGGCTTTCAGTCAATCCATTGGCCAGAATCCATCCCAATTTAGAGAGCAGCCACAATGGATGCCGTGGTATCAAAAATATGAACAATCCAAGGCATTAAGGATCCAACGAATGAAATCAGATAAACGCTCGCATCGAGTTGAAATTGTAGATTTTAATGAAGTTAAAGTAGCCGCCTTAGTACACCTTGGTCCCCTCGAGTTACTTGGCAATACGATTAACTTATTTATTGATTGGCGTAGAAAAAACAATTTATCACCCAAAGTCAGCAGAACCTTTAACATTGTTTATGATGATCCCGCGGTAACTGAACCAGAGAAGTATCGCTGTGACATATGCGTATCAGTTAAATCTGATGTAACACAAAATGAGCATGGGGTCGTCACAAAAAGCATCGCAGCAGGACGTTGTGCGGTTATTCGACATGTGGGTTCTGACGATACAATTAGTGAAACTATCGCTTATTTATATTCCGACTGGCTCGCGCAAAGTGAAGCAGAATTACGTGATGCTCCGCTCTTTTTTGAAAGAGTCAGTTTTTTCCCTGATGTGCCAGAGGCGGAAGTAGTTACAGATATTTATCTCCCCTTGAAATAACCAGTCAAGTCGAAATGAAAAGCCTAATGAAAGGAATGATGATGAAAATAAGTTACGTGTTAGCCATGATGATGATGCTTTTTCCGTTAATCAAACAATCACATGCAAATCAATTGGCGCAACCGCTATCACTGGCGCCACAACAACAGAAATTCTTTTCACTGAAAGAATTAAAAAGTGCGGATAAAAAAGAGCTCATGCCTTTGGAATATGTGCAGGCGAGTGATAATACCGCATTGGCGTTTAGGGCTTATAGTCCATTACAACCTAAAGCAATTTTAATTTTTTACCATGGCGCTGGTGCCCACAGCGGGCTTTCTTATAACCATATTGGTGTGGGGTTACGAGATGAATTTGACATAGCCGTGTATACGCCAGATTTAAGAGGCCATGGGCGCTCAGGTGGTGACCGAGGTGATGCGCCCAGTGATGAACAAGTTTGGTTAGATATTAACACGCTGGTTAAGCATGCCCGTGTTCAGTATCCAAACCTGCCGCTCTTTTTAGGTGGCCATTCAGCAGGGGCGGGTCTTGCACTTAACTATTCCAGCTGGGAACAAAGAGCACCCATTGACGGTTATGTATTTATTGCGCCCTATTTTGGTTTTCGTTCAGAAACAAGTCACGATAAAGGTAGAAATGACGGCTACGAATTTTCTGAAGTGAACGTGGCAGATTTTGTGATAAACAGCATGAGTGGCGGACTTTTTTCTGGTCATGCAAAAGCGGTTAAATTCAATTTCCCCGCCAACGTTTTAGCAACGAATCCTGAAATAGTGGCATTTAATACTGTCAATATGTCGAATGCTGTCACGCCCTCTTCGCCGGATACACAATTATCAGCATTACCGCAGTTTGGGCTGTGGATTGGCGATAAAGACGAAGCGTTTGATCCTATAAAGGTCACGCAATTTGCACAACAAAATAGTAAAAACACCACCAACAAAGAAATAATAACCATTGCAGATAACAATCATTTTTCTATTATCATTACAGCATCAACATTCATTGGCCCTTGGATAACGGGCGTGATCAAGTAATTTCGAACATGAAATAAAGAGGCGAACAGTCGCAACAACATTACCCACAATAATTGCTACATGACATTAACCGTTCGCCGTCTACAGCAACCTGATTTTATGGTGTTAAAACAAGATATGACATCTAACTTGACTAGGCGGTGGTGAGCGTACTCATCACTTCCGTTACGCCACCAATTAGCATTTGCATACCAATCACAGCCAAAATTAGTCCCATCAGACGGGTAACAATACTCAGACCACTCTCTCCGATTGCCGATATAATCTTTGAAGAAAAAATAAAACACACAAAAGTAATAAGACATAACACCGCAAATGCTGCCACGGTAATGATAATTTCACTCCAGCCACCTGCAGATGAATAATTCATTGCAGTTGCTATTGTGCCAGGTCCGGCAAGCAGCGGGACGGCGAGCGGAGATACAGCAATGTCTGCGTCATCACTTTCTTCTGCGGTATGTAACTTCGAGCTTTTACCTTGCAGCATATGATAACCAACCAGAAATACCAAAATACCGCCAGTGATGCGTAATGCCGGCAAGGTAATGCCAAAGAGATGGAATATTGATTTACCCAAAATAGAAAACAGTACGATGACAATGAAGGTAATGGTGAGCGATTTAATCGCCACCTTCATTTGCTTCGCTTTACCCATAGACCCTGTTAAGCCAGCAAACACAGTGGTATTAGCAATTGGATTCATAATTGCAAAAAAGGCCATAAACACGGTCAAGGCATGTTCAAATAATTGACTCATTTATCTTATTCCTTGGTAAGTTAACGATATGGAACGCACGAATGCGGACATTCACTATACCAGAGCCAATTAACAGTGACGATGCAATAATAAACGAGATGACTTTTTATACTCCGATAAAAACCATCAACTTAACTCGCTAGATGGGCTTATTGATACATTATTTATCAGTGCTAGCGATTATGGCGTGACAACCCCCGAACCAGAGGTTGAATTTATCAAAGCCCTGACGTGTCATCTTGATGGTCAAATTGTTTGTGCGATATTACAAGTGTAGATTATACTTATAAGTTATTGAATTTAGTAAGTGTAGCCATTACCTCGGTATTAAAGGATTTAATCTTTCGGAGTAACATGACCATGATGAAAATGCTTATCGCGTCTGCAATGTTAATAGCAGCACCCTATTTAGCGCAAGCCGATACGGATGTAGATGTAGCTGCTGATGTCGTCAACAAGCAAGATAGCTTTAGTGGCGATGCCGAGTTAGGCGCAACCATCACCACAGGTAATACCGAAACAACCTCAGTAAAAGCACGTTTAGATATAGACCATGACTGGGGTAACTGGGAAAACCAATATTTGATTGAAGCTTTATACAAAAAAGATACTGGTGTAGTGACAGGTAAACGTTACCTTGGGCGAATGCAGGGCAACTATCAGTTATCCGAGGTTAATTATATCTTTGCCGCTGGCAACCATGAAGTCGATCCGTTTACCGGTTTTACCTCGACCTCAACAATCTCATCTGGTTACGGTCATAAATTTATTAATAATGATAAAACTGAGTTTAATATTGAAGCTGGTCCAGGTTATAAATTTAAACGCTTAGACGACGAAAGTGCCGCAGAAGCAGGTTATGATACTGACAATACATGGCTGGCTTACGGGGTGATGAACTTTGAGAGAAAAATATCGACAAGTTCTAAGTTCAAGCAAATGCTTATAGCCGAGTATGGCGAAGTCTTTGAAGGACGTTCGGAAACATCCATCACAGCCAGTATTATTGACGCATTAGCAATGAAATTTGCGGTGATAATACGTTATAACAACACGCCTCTCGATAATAAAGAAAGCACCGATACAGAAACCACTATGACGCTGTTATACGCTTTCTAGATTTCATACCGCAGGTAAAATACAGATAGTCCCAGTAAGCTTTTTCCTATGGCCATTCACTTCCAACGGTTCGCTAACCACTTTTAAACTTCATCGCACGCTTCTCCACAATCTCCACAACTATCTTTACCAATTATCGAAGACCAACTATCACCTACCCACGATTGTTATCCACTTTCTACGATTTGCGGCTATTTTTATTTTTTAAATTCATTTCCACTTTTATGGAAATAAATTTGACAGTGCTTTTTTACATCGGTATATTACAACTATTCCAGAAACATCGAAATGAAAGAAAAAGAATAGGTGCATATTATGATTAACATTACACAAGACATGGTGATGGACACGCTCGGCATGTTCGCATTCTTAGCGGTTGAATTAACAATTTTATTTTTACTGATCAGTTATTTGGTTGGGGTATTACAAGAATATATTCCACCTGCAAAAATCCAAAGTATTCTTAGTGGTAAGCATGGTAAGGGTTACATTGTGGCAGGTTTACTTGGTGCTATCACACCGTTCTGCTCATGCTCTACCATTCCTTTCCTGAAAGGACTATTAAGAGCCAAAGCCGGATTTGGTACCATGATGGTATTCTTGTTCGCCAGCCCACTGCTCAACCCGATCATCATAGGTTTGTTTGCCGTCACATTCGGGCTTAAAGTAACGGTATTCTACTTCGTCATCGCCATGGGTGTATCCGTTATTGCTGGTTACACATTAGAAAAACTGGGGTTTGAAAAATACGTTAAAGCTGAAGCTTACATGACGCCAGAGTCAAAAGGTTGTGCAACAGCCTGTGGCGGTAACAAAGCACCAGTAAGCAAATGGCTGCGTATTTGGAACACCACTTGGGTAGATTTCAAAAAAGTAGTGCCGTATTTAGTCGGTGGTATCGCCCTTGGTTCAATGATTTATGGCTTTATGCCAACCGAGTTTGTCGCCAGTGTAGCGAGTGCAGACAACCCATTCGCTATCCCAGTTGCTGCGGTTATCGGTATTCCACTCTACATCAGAGCTGAAGCAGTTATCCCGTTAAGTGCCGCATTAGCAGCAAAAGGCATGGGACTTGGCGCGGTAATGGCATTGATTATTGGTAGTGCTGGGGCAAGTTTAACGGAAGTGGTATTACTTAAATCTATCTTCAAAAACCAAATGATTGCTGCCTTCTTATTTGTAATCTTAGGTATGGCAATCGGCGCAGGCTTCTTATACGAATTCATTTTCTAAACTTAGCGAATGAACAGAAACTGAAGCAAAACATAAAAGGCTACTGAATCAGTAGCCTTTTTAATGACTTAATAATGCTTATCAAATTTAAATGGTGACATCATATTCCGTCTGCAACATGGACAATATATGCTCCAACACAGGGCCACTCTTCTGCCTTCTTGATACCAAACAGCCCACCGCCGTCATCCAGCCATTGGGTTCAAATACCACAGGTAATGCCACCAGCCTTTTATCGAATAAATAAGCCGCAGCCATACTCTCGGGAACCACTGCCCAACCGACACCACGAATTGCCAGATCCAACAGCATTTGATGGCTATTGGCATACCAAGAATGAGTACTGATGCCATAACTAAACCACAACTCTTTATATTCCGCACTACGGTATACAATTTGACGATGCGCTTGTAAATCCGCCTCGCTAACTTGAGGTAACGAATTTAAAGCGTGTTCAGGAGAAACAATCGTGATGAATTTATTGTGGCCGATAATATAATGGTCCATATCACTTTTCAGTAAACCATTAAAATAAAGTATGCCCACTTGTGCTCTGCCACTTCGCACCATGTCCTCAACATCAAACGTCGAGCCTAATAAAATTTCAATATGCGTTAGCGGAAATCGCTCTGCGCATGCACAAAGTAAATCGAGCAAAACCTGATTAACGGCACTTTCATCAATGGCGATCACCAATTCATGTTCATCGAGGCTGCTTAACGATTCAACTTTTTGATCGAAAAAATGCTGTTGATGCAAGATCGCGCGTGCAATCGGCAGTAATGCGTGCCCATTTTCGGTTAACACCGGGGTATTTTTATCGCGTGAAAACAGTTCTTGATTGACTGCAATTTCGAGATTAGAGATAGATTGACTGACTCCTGATTGCGCCCGTTTTAATTGCCGAGCTGCCGCTGAAAAAGAGCCACACTCGCACACACAGACAAATATTTTCAGTTGCTCAAAACTGTACATCCACTTTCCACCCGCATTGTCATTAATCAACCAAGCTATCACACTTTGTGATGGCTGTTAACTTTGCGCTACATCACTGCAATGCAATAATCCTCGCCATTACCACCAAACCTATTTTTAAATAAAATAAACCATCACATAAAAATAACGATCAACCATAGCTATAAACCGTAGTCCGTAACTATAAAACCTAGCTATAAACCATAAAGAGCACCGCCATGTCGACACTAGAACGTATTTTTCACGCCCTGCTATTTGAAGTATTAGCGGTTTCGCTTTCCATCCTCGGATTAATCATCTTTACCCATCATGATCCTCAGATCTTATCAGGTACCATGATAGTCATCGCCAGCATGGCCATGACGTGGAATTTTTTCTTTAATTGGCTATTCGATCTATTCTTCACTGGGGATAAAAACAAGCGGACCATGAAGCTACGATTATTTCATGTCATCATTTTTGAATTGGGACTGCTGATACTCACCGTACCTGTGATGGCTTATATTTTAACGATCAGTATTGTCGATGCATTTATGATGGATATTGTGGTGACGGTTTTCATTACTATTTATGCTTTTATCTTCAACTGGGTGTACGACAACGTAAGAGCCGTTATTATCCGCCGAAAAAGCATACCAGCAACAGTATCGATATAATAACAAGCATCTATTTTCTTCTCTTTTCATTTCATCTCACCTCATCTTTCCTCACCTAAATCTAAATTTACGGTGAGGAGAGGTAAGCTAAAGTAATGGTATTAATTTAACGCTTTGGCAATCACCATATCACGCTGAATAGCTATTTTTTCAGCATCTGTCGTCGCAACTTTTAAGTCATTTTCCAGCTGCGTAAGATAAACCTTTAACTCCGCTTTGTTTGCAAACAGCTGGCCTTTAACGTTAATCGATGCCACATTGCTATAACGACCGTCTTTACTGGCTGGTACATCAATTTCACCACTGTTAACCAAGGCTTTAACTACGTTGCGCTCTTTGTCGTAACCTTCCAGGCCAGTTAGCATCCAACGGTTCATCGGTTTACCTTGGTATTTACCGTGTTTCACTTCGTTTAAGTAACGGATGGTGAAGTTTCGGATCGTACCTTGCTCTTCACCAAATACTTCTTTGGTATCAAATAATACCGGGAAGCTGCGGCCTTCAAGTACCCCACCCGCTTTGGTTAAATGGCCCATACGGTAACTATTCATCCCCAAACGGATTGGCGTGATATCAGTGATCACTTTACCATCCGCAAATTGCAGGTCAGTAATGCGTTCACCCGCTGGTTTAGTTAAATCTATGCTGTAAGTTACGCCACCAAAAAAGTCATTAGTTGAGTATTTAGATGAACGACGTTCAAGATTAAAACTGTAAGTCACATCCCCTGCTTGCACACTATTAAAATAACCCGCAGACCATTCCATGTAAGTGGCGAGCTCTTTACCCGTCATCTCATAAACCGTAATTTCACCACCAGCGTACTGATAGTTATAGGCGATATCTTTGGCTTTAATTTGCCCGACATCTAGCTCAGCCAAATCGTTATCAATTTGCAGTGCAAGCACGTTAGCTAATGGCGCGTAATACATACTCGCTTCTTGATACAAGGCACTGATGCCAGTATCTTGAATATGAACTTGCGGAATACCTCTAATTTCGTTTTCTGGGACTAAGTCGACACCGGATAATTCAGCTACTACACGGTTAGCATTCTCACGTAAACGTTTATGGTAAGGCGCGTACAAGGCCTCCATTTTATCATCCGACTCAACACCTTTTATTTTATAGGTGAAGCTGTCTTTGTTCACTAGGGTAAACTGACCATCTTTCTCTGCAAATTGCAGATCAATGCGAGAAAGCGCACGGCCGTATTTATCAGGTTCAGTAATGATCACCCCATTCACGGTCGCTTTATCAATAAGCGTGTGCATATGACCTGCCACAATCGCGTCGATTTCAGGATTATCATTGGCAATATCACGTACACCCGTAGCAGCAATATTGTTCTCGTTATCAAGTCCCATATGAGCCACAAGAATGATCGCATCAACTTTACCATCAAGCTGTTTAATTACTTTTTTCACTTCTAATGATGGGTTGGTAAATGTCATGCCCTCAAGACGATTGGTGCCTTCAGCAAACACTTGTGTCATCGGCGTATCCATACCAATCACACCAATTTTAATACCTGCTTTTTCAATGATTTTAAATGCTGGTAGGAACGGGTTACCATCTTCACGTTTGATGTTGCCGCTAAGTGACGTACCTTCAAATTGGCTCAGTGAACGATTAAGTACATCTAAGCCAAAATCAAACTCGTGATTACCCAACACCCAAATATCGTAGTTCATTTCATTGAAACCCAACATCATCGGAGAAATAGGCTCGTCTTTAAACGTTTCTACAAAATTGCCTTGAATGGTGTCGCCGGCATCAACCAAAATAACGTTATCTTGCTCGTCACGGATCGCTTTCACTTTGGTTGCAATCTGGCTCAGGCTACCCACCATATTCAGTTTATCGCTCGCGTAATCCCAAGGCATGAAATGGCCATGAATGTCAGATGTACCGAGGATAGTGACATCAACCATGTCACCGTCAGCAGCCATCGCAGTGCCCGTTAATGAAAGTAGAATTGCAGTCACTAATATATGTTTTTTCATTATTGAATCTATCGATAGAGAAGAAGAAACAGGAGCATAAACAGATACCTCTTTAGTATCAATAATAATGTTTATAATATCCCGTGCTATTACAACAAATAAACAGATAACTAAGCAAATAGATAACTGATGTTATCCATTCCCCTAGCCTCACTGCCATATCAACATATTTAACTATTTTAACTAAAGTTCGAACGGTTGGGTTACGCTGTCAATTTAGCCTAAGCAGTATCGTTTTCATTATTTTTAGCATTACATTCACGCCACTAAACAGAGAAACTCGAAATGCGTATATAAAAGCGCAGCACAAACGCGTAGGATGCACCCCATATTACTTAAAATGAGTACCGACATGTCGATCGCAACAACAGAACACTCCGTTAACCGCGCCTTATTAATCGCTATTCGCACGCCTTGTGTTAGCCAGCAAGAAGTAGACGAATCATTATCTGAATTAGGCCGCTTAGTTAGCACCCTTGGTTTCTCTGTAGTTGGCGCTAAAACCCAACGTCAAAGATCGACTAAACAGTTGTCTGTATTAGGCTCGGGTAAACTAGAAGAATTAGCCACATTAACAGGTGAAAGCACATTTTATGAAGATGAAGTGCAGATTGAATTAGACCAAGACGAGTTAAGCCAATTATTAGCAACAACAGATGTTACATGCCAAGCTAACGTTGTGGTATTTGATTGCGAACTAAGCCCGAATCAATTAAGTAATGTTGAAGAGGCACTCGGCGTAGAAGTTTACGATCGTACCCGCGTTATTATCGAAATTTTTAGTAAACACGCCCGTACTCGTACTGCGAAGCTGCAAGTAGAGATCGCGCGACTTAACTACTTAACACCGCGATTACGTGATGAAAGCAGTGGTGATCGCGAACGCCAAAAAGGCCGCTCAATCAGTGAAACAGTGTTTGAGATTAGTCGTCGCCGTGTTCGCACTCAAATCGCTGAGCTAAGACGTGAGCTAATCAAGCTACAACGTGAAATGGACGGCCGCAGCAGTGGTCGTGTTGAACAGCTAACCGTGGCACTTGTTGGTTATACCAATGCTGGTAAATCATCATTAATGCGCGCTTTAACAGATACCGAAGTATTAGTTGAAGACAAACTGTTTGCGACGCTAGATACCACAGTGCGTACGCTACAGCCGCCAACACAACCGCGTATTTTAATCTCGGACACCGTTGGTTTTATTCAAAAACTGCCACATGATTTAGTTGCATCGTTTCATTCCACTTTGGAAGAAGCTAAAAATGCCGACTTATTGCTGTACGTCGTTGATGCCTCGGATCCGAATTTCACTTCGCAGTTAGCCATTGTTGACCATGTATTAGATCAGTTAAATATAGATTTAAACAACAAGGTATTATTGTTAAACAAGGTTGATCGTTTAACTGAAGAACAACAGTTAGACTTGCTGGAGCGTTATCCTGATGCATTACAAATCAGTGCACACGATAAAGCCGATGTTGCATTCGTACATAAAGAAATTCAAAAGTTACTTGAAAAGAAAATGTGCGCAGCGTGTTTTGATATCCCTTACACTGCCAGCGGCGTGATGGGTGAAATTCACAGTAAAATGCAGGTTATTGAAGAGGAATATCACGAGACTGGTATTCGTATTACCATGAAAGCGAGTCCTGTTGCTTTAGAGCGATTACATAAAATGCTGCAACTCACTACTTTTTAATAGCTAGTTAAAAACTTCTTTTAAAGACACAGTTAAAAGCTATCGCACACAGATAAGGATATCAGTGTGCAAGTCTATCCCCGTATACTTGTACCTTTCTCGTCACTCACGCCAAACCTTACTCATCCATCCTACTTGCAGGCCTTTGATGATGTGAATAAAAGAACTGTTATTAACAGCCGCTATAATTTTTTGTTATGGAGATTTCAGTTATAGCAGTTATTGCCTTATCGATTTCACCAGGAATACTTTTATCTCTTGTTATGTAAACCCAGCATTTTTTACCTATCAATAAATCCAGATTTGATTTTTCTTTTCCAGGATAAGCCATCAAAGATCCAGATTGCTTCACAGAGCCCGGATTAAACTTTAAACTTATACCGCTTATATGCATAGCCGCTTCTATATTCTCCTTTGTCAACGTCATGTGGCCATATTGAATATCAACACCAGTATCACCAACAGGCGTAACGGTTTCAGAATACTTTAACCCTAATATCGTCGCCTTACTCATCACCATTGAGTCCGCACTATTGAAGCCACCAACAAAACCATCAAGCACAGCCTTTTTTGCATCTGATTGTAAATTGATAAATTTAGGGATAGCAGTGGCAGAAAGAATGCCAAGAATAATGATGACTATCACTAACTCAATGAGTGTAAAACCGGTTTGATTTTTGATTGTCGGATCCTGATTTTATGAATTAAAGTCGAAAAAACTATAAAATGCTTAATCTATAGATATATTATCCGGCATTCTAATTCATTCAGGATTCAAGTAAAGGCCTTTACGAAAACAACTCAAAGTAGGTAGTTATATTATTGATCACATGTTCAAACCGAGAGCCTTACTGGCAGTTAGTCCTACTTTTCCTATTTCTGAATAACGACACACAGAAGGAAACCAGCGCCAGCAATATAAACAACAAGGACAGTGGAATAAGTCCGAAAGGCTCAACAAGCAATCCCGTTTCATCGACATAAGAGCCAATCAGGTTGAAACTAATTAAACATGTCGCGCTAAAAATCAGAAATAAAGCTGATAGCCAAAATTTTGTTAGTGTCTTCATTCATTAACCTCAGTAATTAAAGCACATTGTTTCGCTCTTCTTTTCGTTATTCTGACAGTTAAAATAGTGAACAAGTTCATCGCGGTTGCAAGGTACCAGGTCCAGCGAGGAGCGGTACGCAAGTTGAACCGAAACTAAAAGAAAAAGCGTCTGGTCTTTTTGCTAAGATAATCACGTTAGACTCAATTGAAACTAAAGCGCAAAGCATCACAAGTCGTTTTACTGGTGTTCAAGGTCAAAAATTGAATGAAGTAGAAGTTAAAATTGACCAACTGACTGCTATGATCAGCGAATTAAAAGCTGAACCAGCAAAAGTATAATCATACGCTTTATTGTTATTAGCCTCCTTCCTTGGAGGCTTTTTGATCTTGGGATAAATTAGAAAGAGTAACGAGCACCAAGCATAAACTCATCTGCATTTGCATTTTTACCAGCTGAAGCTGAAGTATCACTGCCTAATGCTACTTTATAACCTGTGTATAGCGCTACGCCACCAAAATAACGACCATATTCAAATGCAAGGAAGTTAATATCTAGGTTTTCATTTGCATCAGCACTTAAATAGTTATACGAAAGGCTAACGGTATTGTCACCGAAGCCATAAGACGCAAATGCATCAACGGCATTAAAATCATCATCGAATACAGTACCTTTTTGCACTAAACCAGACAGTAAAAATCCATCTTTAGTATAGCGAGCACCAAGCATATATACCTCAGATGAATCTGAATAATACCTAGTCGCTTCCGTGTTAGCATAACCCGCACTCACTTCAACATCGGGACGTAATTGATAAGCAAGCATCACGCCGCCGCCTTTTTCATTTTCGTCTAAATTTGCTGACGCATTAAATTTAACATCACCCTTTGTCACACTATAAAGCAGCGTACTTTCAGCACGATCATCACTTGCTAGAATATTAGAGTTGGTATAACCGCTATAAACTTCAGCCATATCGGTAAAGTCTGTTAGATAGGTAACAGCATTATCTTGCGTACCGTATGTTAGCGCACCGTAAGCCGTTTCAACACCCGCATAGGCATAACGGGTATAATCTGAAAATGATCTATCAGATGAAGAGCTTGGTATTTCAGATTCAAGTTCTAATTTACCAACTGCCGTAATAGCATCATTAAGTTGGTATTTGCCTTGACCATGTAAGCGAGTTGTAAATTCATCGTTATAAACGCTATCAGTAAGGAAACTTTGTGCTTCAACACGTCCACCAAAAGAAAATTCGTTGGTGTTTTTATCGTTTGCAACAGCAGCGGTAGATACAAATGCGGTCAGTGTAAGAGATAATGCTTTATTGACATTTTTCATGAAAAATTCCGATTTTTTAAGGCGATAATTAAAGTAATAATGAAGAAGACAGTTACAGTAATAGCAAGATAACGATTTAAAATCGTATATTAAATCAAGTACTACCCCGTCAATGGGCGCCAATATATTTAAAATGCTTAGTGAAATCAAATTGAACTAAATTTTCTTACCGTACTTTACTTTCCACTCTAACTTACTGACTTTAATTTACTTTTCACGCTAAACTACTGACTTTACTTTACTTTCCTCATCACTTTGCTCAATAAATAGCTAAATACACGACCACTAGTAGCATTATCTAAACCTTATTCATGTTTCTTCCTCGGTGATGAACGGCAATTTATCATTAGATAATTTAATTATTTGCTCTGGAATTCTATTTCTAAATAAAACCAATATGCTTAACTCAGTTAGAAAAAACCTGAAGCTACATTATTTAACGAGGAGTGATTATCATGAGTAACTTACTTAACCAAGCAAAAACTATCTTAACTGTCGCAAAAGACACTGCAAAAACATCTGTCACTGCTGGTTTTGGTGTTTATGGCACCATCATTGATGAAGCATCAAAATCATCAGATAAAGCAACGCAACTGTTTGAATCTTTGGTTGAACGCGGTACGCAAGTAGAGCCGAAGCTGAAAGAGAAAACGTCTGCAATCTTTGCTAAAAAGATCACGTTAGAAGCAATTGAAACCAAAGCGCAAAGTATCACTAGCCGTTTTACTGGTGTTCAAGGTTCAAAATTGAGTGAAGTAGAAGCTAAAATTGACCAACTTACTGCGATGATCAGTGAACTGAAAGCTGAACCTGCAAAAGTATAATAATAAGTGTTTCATTGCAATTAGCCTCCTTGTTGGAGGCTTTTTTCTATGTGCTGCATGCAATATCGTTTTTACCTGGGCAGTGATAGCGTGGTTTTTCCATGCGCTTTTTACCGCCAGAGCAGCTGTTATGTCAGACTACGTGTTTACTAAGCCTTTTTCGCAATGATCAGCATGCCTTCGGTATAACTGAAACCATAGCCATACGAGCCCCCATCATTTTGAGTGCCTCTCTCACTGTGATAATTTCCTGACGTCACAGGAGATAACGATACCACTTCAAATCCGTCATTATTTAGATCGTTCAATGCTATCTGAATATCTTCCTGAAGTTGGAAACCATCCATTTCTTTGTCAGACCAGCCTGATTGCTCCCACTTTTGTTCTTTTTTCATTACTTCTTCTGGGCCGAAGTACCCCTCTTTATACTCACCAGTACCGACTTTGATGGTTTTATTTCCGCCAATCGATTTTGGTTTAGCTGGTACAAATACCGTGACATTTTTCATTTAAATATTCCTTTTTAATGTGATTTAATGATTTAGTGGCTTAACTTCACACACGACATCAATATAGGGGCGAGAGATAGCAATGATAATCTGACGGGCCAGTAACTTGAACACCGTGAATGGCTCCATTACTTAAACGTTGAAGATGAAGTCTGTATAGCAGGACGTCTTGCCTACTAAGCTATCCAGAAAAGTATACAACTCTGTTAATTACTAACAATTAAGAGTATATGACTGATTATATTCTCATTTAAATTTATAAAAAAGTAAAAAAAGACTATTTCATAATAAACTGTGAGCCAATAGATAAAAAATAAGCAGTAAATCATCCCTAATGATATGGTTAGTTAAATAACAAAAGGAAGTGTAGCAAATGCCAGTACTGCAACGGATCAGTGTCACCCTACTTTTAATCACGACTCTCGCAGGGTGTGCGTCATTGCCCGAAGAGATCGAACACCCTACTGAGCCGTTAGTCACGCAGCCAGCCAGTTCCTTGTCCGCATTGATTGATACCCATAAACCGGAACACACTGAGCCAGGGCAAGATCAAGCTGCAATGAGCGGTGTGCTGCTATTAGATAGCGGTTGGGATGCATTAGCGCAGCGCTTGGCACTTATCGAAACAGCAGAACACAGCATCGATATCCAGTATTACATTTGGAACAGCGATGGGTCAGGAAGCTATCTAGCCAGTCGTTTGCTTGCAGCAGCAGATCGCGGCGTTAAGGTGCGCGTTATGCTTGATGATATCAATCTTAACGAACGAGAGGCGCTGCTGGCGACACTTGATCGCCACCCGCAAATAGCGATCCGCATATTTAATCCGATCCCCACTCGTAATGGCTTCACCAAGTGGTTCAATTTCATGGGTGATTTTTCTCGTCTAAACCGCCGTATGCACAATAAGTCATTTACCGTCGACGGGGCTTTGTCTATTGTCGGTGGCCGTAATATCGGCGATGAATATTTTGACCTTTCCGATGACATCAATTTCCGCGATCGAGATGTACTGGTATCAGGTTCAGTGGTTAATGATATTGAAGCCAGCTTTGGCCAATACTGGAACAGCCAATGGTCTTATCCAGTTAACTTACTGAGCGATGATTCATCAAGCGATAATTCATCAAAGAAGACTAAAGCACCTGTCGAATTCACCATGCTAGATGAAGTACCAGCGCCCCACTACAAGCATTATCCCCCGTTACCAACAGATAATGACATGGCCAAGCGCTTGTTAAATGATTCAATGGCCAAATTATCTTGGGTGCAAGCACGTTTTGTTTTTGACCGTCCAGTGCCTATCGATACCAGTGATACCAACAAGCCTAAACTGACAGCCAAAACACTCGGCGAATTAGCGGTTCAGTCCAAGCAAGAGATATTACTGGAATCTGCCTATCTAATATTCGATGATCGTCAACTGGCAGCGTTCCAAACATTGACCGACAAAGGCGTGCAGATAAAAACATTAACTAATTCACAAGCCTCTAATGACTTAGTCACGAATCATTCTGGTTATGCTGCGCGACGTGAGGACATGCTTGACAGCGGCATACAGCTATTCGAATTAAAACCAGAATCAAATCTCTGTGAAGCGTCAACTAAAGACTTATCCAAGTGCGCGCCAATAGCGGCCTATGGTCTGCATGCTAAGTCGGCGGTATTTGACCGGAAGATCGCGGTTATCGGTTCGTTTAACTACAACTTACGCTCAACCTACCTCAATACAGAGTCTATTTTGATTATTGAAAATAAAGCTGTAGCGATAAGTCTGGCGAATGATATTGAGCAGGCGATGAATGCCGATAACAGCTGGAGTCTGGACTTAAATGACGGCGATATCCGTTGGCATTCAGCGACACAAGATTGGGATAGCGACCCAGAGACAAGCCAGTGGCAACGCTTTAAGTCAGGCTTTTTACAATTACTGCCTATTGAGAAGTACTTGTAAAATAAGTTAGCAGGCAAAATTCAACGAACTTCTACAGCCTAAGTGGAGCACTACATTTAAAGTAACCCATGCGGCAGAACAAGCGGCAGTGTCGGTTATGAACCACGCATGTTTCCTCCTATGTGATAACGGCAATTTATCATTAGATAATTTATTTGTTTACTATGGAATTATATTTCTAAATAAAACCAATATGATTAACTCAGTTGGAACAAACCTGAATCAAATTATTTAACGAGGAGTGATCATCATGAGTAAATTACTTAACCAAGCAAAAACTATCTTAACTGTCGCAAAAGACACGGCTAAAACATCTGTCACTGCTGGTTTTGGTGTTTATGGCACTATCATTGATGAAGCATCAAAATCATCAGATAAAGCAACGCAACTGTTTGAATCTCTTGTTGAGCGCGGTACACAAGTTGAGCCGAAACTAAAAGAGCAAACGTCTGCAATCTTTGCTAAAAAAATCACGTTAGGATCAGTTGAAGCTAAAACGAAAAGCATCACTAGCCGTTTTACTGGTGACCAAGGTTCAAAATTGAGTGAAGTTGAAGGCAAAATTGACCAACTTACTGCAATGATCGCTGAACTAAACGCAGCACCTAAAAAAGTGACTAAAGCTAAAGTAACTGCTGAAGCTGAAGCATAATAATACCTTAACTCTTGTGGTTAATTGAAATGAGCCTCCTGATTGGAGGCTTTTTTGATCTTGCGGAAAAATAATATAATCCCGCCCACATTACGTAATACACAGCCAGGTGAACCCTCTATTTTTATTGGCCTTTAAGGGTCATATTTGATTCTACTAGCTTTACGTCACTACCTTATAAGGCGCAAGTCCAACCCGACGATGAAGATCCACTAACGCGAGCGGTGTGTAGTCATCAATGAGCGTTAATTTCTTCAGTACAGAGACATGGACACTTGGGGTGTTGATATCAGTCACCGATGCCAGCCTACGCGCCTTTCCTCCGTAGTAAAATTTATATGAATCATGTATTTTTTTCGATACATCTTCAGGGTAAGGGTAATGACGAATATCTAATGCAACTTTGTGTTTTATTTTGGCTATCATCCAATTAAATGCCACATTAGAATGATGCCTTGCTTTGTATCCGCCGCCGATATCAGCATGCACTCCCGAAAACCAAACCTGTTCTATTTTCTGCGTTATTTCCTGCACGATTTCCTCCGTTCTCAGTTGTTCATCAGTACTAGAAGTCGTTGCCCATAAGGTCGGCTTGAACGCTTCTCGTTGCTCATCGATTGCAACGGCGTGATAGGCATGCAAAACATCTTTATTAAGCTTGGTATCGTGAAATTGCAGATATTGATTGGTGATTTGTTTTAAGAACCCGAGAGGGATACCAAGGGCACCGACAGTATCCCATACGCCAATCACTTCGATTTGGCAGGTGGTATTATTCTCTTTAAAGCTCGCTCTTTCGCGCTTATCTGCATTTTTATAGATGTCGAAAGCATGCTCAACCGACTTGTCAGTAAGCTGGTCTTTGTTTAACAGCCCACAACTGTAGATCATGCCAGCGAGTGAACGGGCGGTATATGCGCCGCGGCTAAAACCAAAAATAAAGATTTTATCGCCACGCTGATAATGCTGACATAATTCGAAATATGCCTCTCTGATGTTTTGAGCCAACCCCCAGCCTGATATCCCACCGATGATGCTGTTATACCATTGCGAACCGACCCCTTCATCGTAATAAACCACTTGCCGCTTTGGTTGGGTTTTATCTAAGATCTCCCATAAATTACGTACATTGGTTTCTTCGTTTTCTGCATGCGCATCTTCATCTGGTTTGTTCCATGTACCATCTAAACAAAGAATAATATTTTTACTCATGTTTCCTCCTATGTGATGAGCGGCTATTCATCATTAGGAGTTTATTTGTTTGCTATGGAATTATATTTCTAAATAAAAGCAATATAATTAACTCAGTTAAAACAAACCTGAATCAAATTATTTAACGAGGAGTGATTATCATGAGTAACTTACTTAACCAAGCAAAAAAAATCTTAACTGTCGCAAAAGACACGGCTAAAACATCTGTCACTGCTGGTTTTGGTGTTTATGGCACTATCGTTGATGAAGCATCAAAATCATCAGATAAAGCAACGCAACTGTTTGAATCTCTTGTTGAGCGCGGTACACAAGTTGAGCCGAAACTAAAAGAGCAAACGTCTGCAATCTTTGCTAAAAAAATCACGTTAGAATCAGTTGAAGCTAAAGCGCAAAGTATCACTAGCCGCTTTACCGGTGCTCAAGGTTCAAAACTAAGTGAAGTTGAAGGCAAAATTGACCAACTTACTGCGATGATTAACGAACTAAATACGGCACCGAAAAAAGTAACTAAAACTAAAGCACTAGCTATTGCTGAAGCATAATAATACGTTAACTCTTGCGGTTAATTGAAATGAGCCTCCTGATTGGAGGCTTTTTTGATCTTGGGATAAATATACAGTCCCACGACACTTGGCTCATTTTTAGTTATTTATATATCCAAATCAATTAAGCCAGCTTAGATGATGAGGAAGTGGTGTGCATTGGACGGGGTTATTTTGGATGTAGCCCTTTTATATCAAGGGCTACAGAAGGTCGTAGTGACAAAACGTTATTTTAGTCAGAGAACCCCATTAATAATGACCGTTGGTTATTAATTAACGTAAATACGGGGATTTGTTTGACCCCACTGTGAGTAAATTTCAGGGAAAATTACCTCAGCAGATTTTTCGAACTCAGGAGCGAAAATAGCTTCTTTGCCTTGTCGTCCAAACAATACGACTTCATCCCCCTCTTTAATACCGTCAATATCAGTGATATCGATCATTGCAGTATTCATCGAGACTACACCAGTGACTTTAGCACGTTGACCATTCACTAACACATCGGCTGTATTCCCCATTTTACGAGGGTAAGAATCACTGTAGCCAACAGGTAAATTAGCGAGTATGGAATCCCGCTCAAGCGTTACGGTAGAATCATAGCCAACAGTTGATCCTTTCGGTAAATTCATGAGAGATGCAACGCGAGTTTTGAATGAGAAGATAGGCGGATATTCAGGGTTTGTCGGTTGATCACCATATAATACGCCACCTGGTCTCACCATATCAAACTGGGCTTCTGGGACGTTTAGAGCAGTGTAAGAGTTAGCAGCATGAAAGGTAACATCTTCACGGTTAAGTTCAGCTCGGCGTACTAAGGTAAGTGCATTCTCATAAAACTTCTTAGATTTAACCAAAACATCATCGCGGTCATAATGCGGGAAGTGAGTCATGATCCCAACTACATCTAGGTTTGGTGTAGTGGCAATCTTAACTGCTTCAGTCATCCCCTCTACTGAGTCAACGTCAACACCATTACGCCCCATCCCACCATTGTTCAGAACTATGTGGACCTTTAACTCTCGACCTGCTTTTTTTGCAATATCCGCCAGTAGTTGTGCGTGATGCCCATCACCCACAAATTCTTCCACGTTATATTGCAGTGCCGATTCAATCTCAGTGATTGAAGCGGTGCGTACACGCATTACTTCACCTTTGTACCCAGCATCACGTACCACTCGTATTTCTTCATTGCTGGTCACACCTACGCAAGGAATTTCGTTTGCAATTATGGTTGGTATTAATGCGGTAATTCCGTTCCCATAAGCATCTGCTTTCATGATTGCGCACACTTTCACACCTGACTTAATATTCTTTTTAAAATCCTTCACGTTCGTATCAAACTGTGACAAATCCACTTCTATCCAACTGTTAGAAGCTTGAGCAATGGATTGAGGAGCAATCCCATTAGCAGGTAAGAACGGAGCTGCCAAAGCAGGACCAGTGCAAACAGATGCAATGAGAAGCGCAAGTGTAGTATGTTTCAGGTTCATAGATATCTCTTTATGGATTCTTATTATAGGGACGTCCATCATAATAAATATAGTAAGCTCTAACTGAGGTCAAACTCACACAAGAAATATAAAGGCATCCAATAAGCCATTGTAATAAAAGACAATTAACATACTTACCAAGAGACTTACACTGCGAATAACGCATATTATGTCAGATTTGAAGAAAGTGCTGATTCGCAATGTAATCATTTAAGCGGTTAAAAGCACCACTTAAGCGGTAGTCGCGCAAAGGTTAACGGTTTATGTGCATAACGTACATTATGTAATATTTGAGCAAGATTATTCCTAGCTACGTTAAGATTCGCAGGTTTTATTTAAGATGGATTCAAAAGAAATTTTTGCGCAAAAATAATATCATTCAATTTCAGATAAACTTGACGCTTTAAAAATCGAGTTTTCAACTTTCAATGCAGAGAACATAGACTCTGAAGATGCAGATAGCTGTTACCGTATATCTCATTATACTTTTGCGCTGCCATGCTGTTTGGCACTTTCAACACATTACCTTGGTATTCTTCACTGTACTCGGTGAACACTTCTGTATACGTACCGATACCAAGGATATGCCCCATCTCATGAAGAATATTGGCTTTAAACTCTACCTGATCAAATCCTTGTTCGTAGGTATGATTACCGATAACTAATGTGCCGCTGGTTGGTATCTCGTTCTCACCGACTTATTCTTCAGAATCTGGGCCAGCGTAACCATTACCGTCATTCATTTCTGTAACGGAGATTCTCTTAAATGTATGATAACCCGTCAAAAAGAGATATTAACGTATCCGAAAATAATAATAATCCATTGATTTAGCTTACCTTTAAATTAAAAAACCCACTTAGAGGTAAATCCTGTTAGAGTCATTACACTAGATACACTTAACGTATAATAACAAAAAAAATTAATATAAATGGAAGTGACATGTTAAAAAAAACACTGGTTTTATCAAGTATTTTACTCTCTTCAGCAATGGTAAATTCGGCTGATATTGCGGACTCAAAATCACAAGTTAATTTTGAAGGCGCACTCCTGCAAGGAGCCGGAAATCAAATCACAATGCTCCGAGTACCAATAACAAATAAAGAAACAGGGGTTACCCACCTTTTTGATATGAGTGCAGTATTTGCACCAGATCCAAATGGTGACTTAGGATTTGAAAATGTTAGTTCAGTAAAATCCGTTGTTTTTGGTAGTGCTAACCAATTGATTGCAGGACAATACAAAGATTCTAATCAGTATACTTGGTATGTAGACGGTCCGTCTGTGGCGGCTGATGGGAGATTAAGTTGGGTTTTATCGCAGACAAGAAATTCGCATGATGTTCATTTATTAAGTGGTCCTTTAAAGGGTAACGAATTAGCTGTTAACTCTAAGGGATACTCGACTCTCATCAAAAATGCTTCTGGCTTAAATTATGGCATTCTTAATGGTGATTACATTATGTCTGGTGCTCAATCTGGAAAAATGATTTCTCTAACTTCTTACAATTCTGATGGTACACCAAGAAATACTTGGGCGTTACGTCCCGACCCGAAAAAACCTAAATAGGTGAATTAGACCGAATAGTAAGATATTCAATATCACTACGCATAGCGAATGTTATGTGTAGTCTAAGTAAATGCCGTCTAGATCCTGCACTCTAATCCGTAAATACCTAATGTAACATTAGTATTCAGCCCCACTATAAGAAACCTCATAACCAATATCATCTAACACCCCTAGCGTCACTGCACCAAAGACCACACCATTAGCCATAAACTCTTGGGTTAATGGCGCTAGCACTTGACCGTTATCCAATACCCGTTTTTTGTCTTCCTGCAATACATAATCATACAAGTGTCCGCCGTCATCACTGATTGGTACATACTGATAGCTGTTACCGTATATCTGGTTATATTTTTGCGCAGCCATGCTGTGTGGCACTTTCAATACATTGCCTTGGAGTTCCTCGCTGTATTCAGTAAACCTTTCTGTATACGATCCGATACCAAGGATGTGCCCCATTTCATGGAGGATGTTGGCTTTAAACTCGACCTGATCAAAGCCTTGTTCGTAGGTATGATTACCGATAACTAACGTACCGCTGGTTGGTATCTCGTACTCACCGATTTGTTCTTCAGAATCAGGGCCAGCGTAACCATTGCCGTCATTCATTTCTGTCACCGAGATCCGCATGCGGATGGTGTGCAGCGGTTTACCCTCAACGCCGACTAATGCCGTTAACCATTGGTTGGCAGCCTCGATATAAGGTTGCTGTAACGCTTCATTCCACATCAACTCTTTGCCGCCCTCGAGGTATAGTTCATCTTCGAATTCGAGCTCGAAAGTTAATGCACCGTTAGTGACTGTTTTAACTACGTTGCTAGCTTGCGCGGTATGAGTGCAAGCCGTTAAATACAGGGCGGCAGTGACGGATAATATTGCAGAATTTTTCAGTGTAAAAAAGTGCATAAAGTGGTTTCCCTAAATCGAGAGGATGTATGATCGATTATAGGGATAAATATATTTATGAGTGTAAGGGTTTGTATGAGGGATAACTGGCTTGATGATTATTTGATACTAGTGCACTTACTAATTAAAACGCTTCATAGAACACCGTTTTTAAATACGTATTATATAAATACATATATATTTATATAATACGTATTCCTATCTAAATATCACTAACACACAAAGTTAAAATAGGATTAAGCCATTGAATTTAAATACATAAAATGATACATTTGGTTATCAAGAAATAAAATTACAAATAAATTATATCGTAAGGAAAAGGTCAGAGGTGTTGATGCTTTGCACTGAGTAATCAACTCAAAGTAGGCTTAAGTTATACGTAAACAACCCAAATCAATCACCTTCTGGCAGTCAATTAAGTATGATCCTGCATGATGATCATCCAAGCCTCTAGTATTATTGCCAACCATTTTCGCAGCCTAGAAGCCGTAATAAATTTTAGATAATGAGTAAAATCAAAATGAATAATGTACTAGATAAAATTGATGAGATGTTGACTTGTGCAACTTTGCAAGGAGCTACACGTTCTCAACTTGAAAACCATCACGAGATGTATAAACGTAGTATGCAATATCTTGCGGGAAATGAGCATAAAATTGCCTTTATCGGTAACGTTGGAGCAGGAAAAACAACATCCGTTTGCCACTTATTAGGACTTGTAGACAAAGAGGTACCAGTATTAAGCACGGGCTCTGGTCGCACTACATTATGTGAAGTTCATATAAAGAAAGCCCCCGAAGATAAAATTGAAGTACTTCCATATACCGACGAAGAAGTACGTGACTATCTTTATGACTTTTCTCTTTATCTTAAATCTAATGATGAAGACGGCGAACAAGAGGGCTTTAAGTTAAGTGCAGAGATTGAACGTGCTTTACGTAATATGCTTGATCTAAAAGTTATTAGAACAAAAGTAAACGGAAAGCGTTCAGCCATTGATCACGCTAAAATCTATGCAGAACAGTTTACAAATGCAAATGAGCTCTGTAATGAATTTATTCAGCGCGTTAATTTGACGTCTCGTACTCAAACTGAATTTATTAATTTAGATGGCCAAGAAAAAATGACTTGGCTGCGTGAAACGTTTAAATTAATTAATAGTGCTACACACAAGAATGTAGGATTAGCAAAAAAAATAACACTTTTTATTCCTGAACTTAACGTCAACGATGAAACTTTTTCTATTACGTTCATTGATACAAAGGGTGTTGATCAAACAGTGAACCGCGTAGACCTTGATCAATGTTTAACAAACGATAAAACAGTCAGTGTATTTTGTTCACGATTTAATGATGCTCCCGATCAAACTTGTTCAAAGATGGTAGATAGTGCAATCCAAGCTGGTCTGAAACCTCGATTGAATGAAGAGTCTATATTGTTAGTTCTAGATCGTGCAGGTGAAGCTGAAGACGTGATGGACTATGACGAAGCAGTCGGCAATAAAGAAGATGGCCGTGACATCAAAGCAGATCAAGTTAGTGGTGAACTATCTCAAAAATATGCAGTACGTAATTTTGGCATTGAATTTTTTGATGCCAAACAAGATAAACCAGAAGAGCTATTAGGCTTGTTGGTTAACAAAGTTAGAACACTACGAATTAAGCACGAACAACACTTAATTGATATTAATCAGTCTGTATATCAAATTGAAAGTGAAATAAAATCGCAATCAACTTCACTCGCTATGAACCAAGTTAAGCTAACTTTGGAATCATGGCTAAAAAAGTCTCAAGCTTGCTCTCCTACATTAAGTGAATTCTTCATTCCTTTAATTGATAGAATTAGTTCTAAAGGAACTTACGCAGCAAGTGTACGAGCAAGTGTAAATCGGAACGGAGACTGGCATAATCTTGATTACTATCAAGAATTAGCGGTAGCTGCACGCCGCCAGTGTGTATCTAAAATACATCCACTACGAGATGAATTAACAATACTTATTGACAACATGCTTTCGCAAGAAGAGCTAAAACCAGCCTACTCACTATTAAAACAACTAAAAAATACGACCGAGATTCGCTTAGACGAAATATCTCAGTTAGCACTAGCAAAAGGTCGCTCTGTCTACGAAAGTAAAGTCAAAGCAGACTCTACGCTATGGAACAACATGTATAAGGAGTGGGGGCAAGGTTCTGGTTATAAGGGTCGCATAGCAGAACATTCTCACCATTGGTTCAAAGTAAACGACTATAGCCGCTTCGAGTTTGATATAACACGCGTACTAGTAGAACATTGGGAACGCTACATATTAGAAATCGAGAAACTTATTGGATCTGGTTTAAAGTAAATGATTAGAATGCTGTGACTTAGATCTATAAGAAGCAAGCACTCTAAGTTTTGGTGTTGATTGTAACTTCAGAAATTGAGCTTACAAAGATAGGATCTAGAAATATTCTCACTGTATATTGATACTTACCGTTGAATAAGGTTACCGACACTATCAATCGCTTAATGCTATATCTACAAGTAAACAGAACTCCCCTAATAATCTTAAAATATACCTCATATTTTGAGTACTGCAGACAAAAGAATAGACAAACATAAGTTTGTCTATTCTTTAAATACTTGGCTACACTGTAGTGGTGTATTTAAAAAATAGACAAAGCAGCTCGTTAAGCCTTATTAACCTCTTCCAAAAATAACCATGTAGTGTATTTAAATTTTAGACAAACTTAATCTTTTACTGTTAGAAGACGGTTGTATCCTTGATTTCGTCATTTTGTCGAATAAATAAAAATATGCTTTATCGCTCGATATCTACAAAATGTTAACGATGATTTAGGGGCAATTTAGAATTAGCTCGTTCGTGGACAGAATTGGCTTAATGCTTAAGCTTCAAAGGGTATGGTTCGCATTACAGAAAGTATGGTGAAATTGAGATTAACGCCTTGTTAAGGGTGAGCAACGTAATTTAAGCTTCCGCATACCACTTTAAACACTAAAACCAACGCATAGTAAAAATGCCACGTGCTGGGAATCCCACTTGAACAATTTGATAATAGTTTAGTCACAACGCCCTTTTATGTTGCCGACAAACATATTTGCACCATTAAACCCACCAAAACCATTAATTGATTTTGTATAAACTGCTTTGTTTTTATCAGGGTAGACAGCCCACGTTTCGATAGTTGATTCTCCACTTGAGCCGACGTCGGCACAAATCAAAGTAGATGAACCAGTCTGAAAACAGTTCATATTGTTTGGAGAAACACTACTTTCTTGCCCATTAAACTCCACAATAAATTTTTGAGATGAGATACCATCTTTTTCAATTTCAAAGCCTTCAATTTGGCGAGTAGAAAAACCTTTTAGATCGCCAACCACATAACAGCTAGCTTGCGCTGAAAATGACAACACAGAACAAATAATAACGAGATACTTCATAAATCCTCCAAACTGCTAACGCCTTAATTACCGAACCAATTATACTCTAAACCGCGAATGCCGAGTGTAATAAGCATCGTGTTGATTGCTTTGTTAGGTTTTTTTTACATACCACTCCATTAGTTCTCGTTCGCGCTCAACGATCCTCTCAGGGTGCGGTATCCTACAGCTCTGAAGAAGAGCACTTTTTACTAGCCATGGATATCCTTTTTTGTAAAGCTCATTCATAGTTTCTGGGCCGTGAAGAATAGGACTAAAGACAACTTCATTAACGGAATAGCTCTCTAGGAATATTTCTAATTCTTGTATTACTTTAGTTTGGAAAACCTCCAAATCAACCATTTCCTGCGATGGTAACTCAAGGTTTACTGGACCTTGGGGTAGGTATTTGATCACACTAGGCCATCGAGAAATATCACTCCACCAAATTGCCGGCATTTGAAGCTGATTACTATTAGTTGCTGGGTGAAGGTGCAAGTACTTGACCGTAAGGTCTATAATTTCATTGAACTCGGTTCTTAACCATACATGGTGGTCGTCTCCCCAAAACCCATTCCAATTAGGTACAATTCTATCGTCTAGAAATACCTGAGACACACATAATTCACCTGTATAGAGTTGAGACTTAATTCCAAATCGTTTTAGAAGTAATGAAAGAGCAACTGAAGATTGTAAACATCTCATTGAATATGAGTCAGAATAATGTTGAGTCAATACTTTCTCGACTACTATAAAACACAACCTGCACAAAAACTCTGGGGTTTTAGACTCACTTCGAGCTTTAGAAACTTGCTTATCCAAAAAAGCCTTTTTAATCATTCATCAATACCTACTGAAAACCTAACGGAACCTTAAGCGGCTAAATATAGTTGGCTAAAATATTGAACAGAATGAAAATAGTTAACTGTATTCTGTCCGTTTGAAGGTCTTGTTATGTAACGATTAAGACACTACTTTGAATACTCTTTAATAGAATTGAACTTGGTTTGGCAGAATGATAAAGACCTTTTTCAACCCAAGACTCTGTATTTAACCAGTTTGTGGTATTTGAAACATGTTCCACTAAATCATCGTGTAGAATTAGACACCAATTACCTTTTATTGGAAACGCCATATAGAGATCTTTACCTTGATACTTTTTATCAATAGTTAGTCTGGCTTTTAACTGGACTCTTAAAGTTTCAGTCCCATCTTTATGGTAGGCGAGAAAATCTGCACCTAACCAATCATCTGCGAGTTTAATACAATTAAATCCATAATCAGCTAGAAACCCTGCAAGCTTCTGAAAATTATAGATTTCTTTTTGTTTAGCATTTAGAGCGCTGTACTCGATTTTTAAAATGTTCATAGATTTACATAAAGCCTCGTTAAGCTCCGGGAATAGTTGGCAAAAATGTACTAGGAACGAGCGCTAGCCAACTGTTAAACGTACATTTAAAAGACTTGTTATATGTTTTATAAAGCAGAAAAGACCACAGCCCATATAGCAAGCACCAACCATAGTTTTTCGATTCGATTCACATGCAACAGGTGTTTCTGTCTAAGTTCGTAAACACCAGGTATGGCAAAACTCCCCGTTTCTTTTAATAGACTAGATGCTGATTTATGAAACCAATTGACTAATAGAACTGAGGTAGCTGGAACAATCAACTTGTATTGAGAACTTAAAAATTCAAAATCATAAGATGCGAGTACTAAAGGTGTGGCAAAACCAATAAGTAGACAAACATAGAATCCGACTAAATTTAAAACTATTTGGAACTCTCTTTGTTTACTGGTCACGATTACTCCTGAACTGACACATAACGCCGCGTTAAGCGGACTAAAATGTTGGTTATAATGTGTAGTGAAACGAAACCTAACCACTGTTTTAATTACATTTAAACACCTTACTAGCTGTGTGTTTAAGTCCAGTTTGTTAGGCTACCTAAAAAAGCAGCATTGTAGTGGTGTATTTAAAAAATAGACAAAACAGCTCGCTAAACCTTATTAATATCTTCCAAAAATAACCATGTAGTGTATTTAAATTTTAGACAAACTTAATTTTCTACTGTTAGAAGGCTGTTTGGTCACTTCTTTCGCCATCTTTGTCAGATAGATAAAAGATATACCTTATAGATCGATGTCTACAAAAATGTTAACAGTGAAGACAAATCACTATAGGGCATGAATCTGCTAGCTGAGTTCTATTATTACTGAGTTCAGCTAGCGAAAGGTGTAACACGTTACTGGACAAAACTTCGTTAGATTACTCGCTCCAACAAGTTTATAAGTATTAGGCAAAGTATGGCTAAAGTGAGGTTAACACCTTGCTCAGTACCACCAAAGCGGAGAGGCTTTTTGTATAAGATGGCGAAGCCATACACAAAAAGACGCGGAGCTTTGGTGGTCAACTGGAGCAAGGTGTTAGCGCCAGCTATTTAGTTACGACTGTTTTTCTGCAATAACTGCAAATTCTGTATTATTCTTTGAATAATTAGAACCAGCCACATCATCATACATAGCCTCAATTTTAAAACCCGCATCTTTCAATTCATGCAACAAGGTATCTTCACTGAAATACTGCAGCCAGTTATATACAACCTTAGAACCTTGTTCTTCAACAATTGTATATTTATCCAGAACTACTTTTTCATCTTCATATTTAAAAGTATTCAGAAAGCCGTAATAATCATTACTTGACCAGAATCCATACAACTGATTGTGTTCATACAATGATGTTTCAGTTCTTTCTTCAAAGCCTTTTAATGAATATACATCCAGCAATATTCGCCCACCATCTTTAAGCAAACGATGGAACTTTTCGAGCATTAACTTTCTTTGCACAGGGCTTAAAGCACAAAAATCACACATTATCATTATGATTATGTCGTATTGCTCTTCAGCTTCGTAGCCAAGATAATTTTGAAGAACATAATTAATGTCTAGGTTTTCTTTTTTAGCATATTCTTTCGCGTACTCAATAGAGTTCTTTGAAAAGTCAATGCCAGTTACCTTCGCCCCAGTACGTGCTAAACCAGATGAATAAAGGCCCGGTCCACATCCAAAATCACATATTTTGGTTTTCTCACCAATAGAAAAATGGGACACAATCCAATCAATGGATTTTTCAATAAACACTTTATTTCTTGAAGCCAAATCAACATCTTCATTAAGATGATAAGACAACATTTGTTTTGATGTATGTGGATCTGCCCACAACGAATCAGCCGTATAAAACTCAAAAGCTTTTGGTTTATGGTTTATCTCTTTTAATTGTGTATACATTATTTGTCACCGAATTATATTAAACATATATCAGTGACAATCAGTTAATCAGGTCATAATATTCCTGATTTTAATTGCCACTGATGTTATTAACGAGCTCATATAATTAGATTTCATAAGTCACCTCCTGTTTGTTGTTTATGCGATAAAACAATTGTAAAAAATTTGTTTAGTTGCTCAAGGTTCATTATTTGTAGTACTAGCTGTGTATTGTACCTGCATACAACGCCAGTTTAAAGTAATGCCGAAATATGAATATATCGATTAAAATCTTTCTTTTGCTAACTAAAACAGGGGATTACTTTGAATTCATTCACAAAACTGATGCATAAATGAATTTACTTTTGTGTTATACGCAGTGAGCAGAAATCGATATGGCATATTGTCAGTGAGTAACAATCCTAAAAAAAAAAAGACAAACCGAAGTTTGTCTTTTTTTTAATACCTTTGTCTATTTTTTTAATACACCGTCACAAACTGATGACTAGTAATTAAGTTTGTGACTCAAGGTATCTAAAAATCAGTGTTTTAGATACAGGATAATTCAAATTAAGTTTGTGACTTTTAATTTCAATATCTAACTCAGAAACACTGTAAATGTAATTAAGTTTGTGACTCTCCAACTAATAATAGTTAGCGCTACTAAGTTTTTTAATTACCTTTCTTTAAGTGCTCTCAACCAATCATCTATTGGTATTTCCAGTCTTTTTAATATTTTCTTAATGAAAAAGGAGGATATTTTTTGATCTTTTTTATGACGACCTAAAGTAAATATTTTTGAGCCATACCTCCAAATTTTCATTTCACTACCTTTCCCATTTGCTACCTTACAATTAAATATCCTTTGCATAAACGTAAAAAAAGCTAACATTGTCATTGATGGAACAACACGCCGCCGTTCATTAGCTAGTTGACACTCAACCTCTTCATTAACAGCCAACGCCTGATAATAATTAGTTGTAAAATCAGCAATGTCATTCAATTTCCCATCCAGTTCTATTTCTGAAACTGTATTTGTTTTTTCAGGTTTACGGATAGAAAACAATGAAATCAGTTTGTCATGAAACTCTTTTAAAACATAGTCACCTAGTATGTTCAACTCTTCTGAGTAACAATCTAGTTTTGCAGTAATTTTAAATTCATGAGTAACGGTCCAATAAAATTTAAACGTAGATGTAATTAAAACATCAGCTTTATCATCATGTTTACCTATGGTGAAAATTGGGAACCCGTACTCCATAGAAAGAAATATAGCCAGCTCATCATTTAGAAAAATCTTGTTATTATCTGGCGACCAACTTTTAATATACAGTGGAATTAATTCATAAATATCAAATAAAAGTTCTTCATTACTCATTAATGATTCATTTTTAATAGCGGTCAAACCTGAAGATATCCCTCGTATGACACTATCAATGATCATATAGTCCCTAACGTTATAGAGTCCTATTTGTTCTTGTAAAAATGCTGCTTCAAATGGAGTTTTACAAACTTTAATCAATTCAAACGAAATGCTATCGTGGAAACTAACTTTATCTGACAGGCAAAAAGTATCACCAAGAAACTCACTCAAATATGATTGAACTAACAGGTCAAAACTTTGGTGAAAAATAAAATCTAAGCGACAGCCATCTTTCCACGTAAATTGATCTAAAGGAGATGTTACATTCTTGAATAGATACACCTGAGCTTCATAAGCTGTTTTTCTTCTTTTTCTATATGCTAAATTTTTACCTACACTTGAAAAAACTTTATATAACTTAGTTTGAAAGTTACTGATTTCAGGTTGATTAAACCACTCAAATACATCATTAGGAAACTTACCACCAGCAATATATTTATTGTGTATCTCAACACTTTCTTTAAATAGATTTAACACAAGTGAGTAATCGTCTTTCAATGCATCTCTAAAATTAACAGGGAAAAAGACGTGTTCTTCAAATTTGGAGACGAAATGTGATGAATCAGTTGTTGTAGATAAAAACTGCTTTAAAGACGGTGAAGCACCAAAATTCAAGTTTAATGATTTATCTACTGATTCTTGATTCTCTTTTATTAGTTCTTTTTTTAAATTTTTTGAAAATATTGGGCGATCATTACTCATAAATGCAAATCCCTTTATTTAACAAAAGATTAGGTGACGATGGTTTCATTGTTCACACCTCTACTTCATAGCAAAGTCTAAACCCTATCTTAGTGCTCTTATATGCTCCAGTAGTATCCAATGCCCCACCTCTGAAACAATCATCACCATAAAAACTGGTTAGATTACCGCTTCTTATACAGGTCCTTTCCATGACCCATTCAGCAAAATAGTTCAATAAAATGAATTTTAAACCATCTTTCCTATTATCCCATTTTAAATCATGTGGAAACGTAACGGTGCGCTGAACTACGTCCATATCACAAAGCATTGGGCGAGTATCTCTCAGTAAAATCCCTTGCTTACGTAACTGCTCAAATTCATGTTTTGAGAGCAATTTCATTGACGTCCGAGTTTCTTTTTCAATCCACTTTATAAAAGCGAGAGCATCATACCAAGTGCAAGCAACTGGCAGCGTTTTATCCAAGTCCTGATTATCTATTTCTAATTGGTTTTCTACTAGGCCCCTTCTATAAGCGTTATAGTCAGGATTGTTCTCAATAAACTCTTCAAATTGCGAAATATTAATTAAATCAGACACCATTAGCTTAGTTCCATCAGCCTGCTTGAAATTAATATCTAAAGGTAAACGACTTACTTCTTTATATTTTACTGTTTCATAATTTCCTAGATGTTGATGAAAAACTTTTAATAATCTAGAGTCAGGATAATTCTTAGCTGTTCCAGCATTATCATAATGAAATTCTTCTGCACTGTGTGCTTCGAGATCTCTGTAACCTTCATGTGAAAAATAATGCCAGCGTTGAAAGTCATAATCGTTTATACAACTAGGTAAATCTGATAATTTCAACGCACCGTTGTCAAAATTATATACAAAAGGTTTGTCTCTTATATTTTTAAAAACAAAGTCATATTCACCATTACGTCCCTTCAAGAAAACAAGATTTTTGTTAAATGGAATGACCTCTAGCCAACCCTCTTTAAATTGCCTTATTCTTTTAGAAAAAATACCAGATACTTTTTCATAGCATGAGATTTCAAGCTTATAAGACTCGTCTTTTGTTGATGAGTATATCTCTACTACTGGAGCATGATTTCCATCATCAATTAAGGGGCCGCCAATGAGGTTGAATGTCATATGAAGGGATAAAAGATACTTACCCAAGACTACATCAGCAATAGACCGTCCTGAATAATAATCATCATTAATTTTGCCTAGTTTTTCACGACCAAACGTCTCAATTATAGCTATATCTTTAGATATTGATTCAATGCTATGAACCATAGAGGGCTCGATACCATACTTATTTAGGCTTGCGTAACTGTCCGCATGACGACCATTAACAAAGTAGTGGCCATCAGATATTGTTTTATCGAATGGAAAGTCATAGCCAGTAAAAACTTTTTGGGGAAGTGTAGAAGAACCAAAAAATAATTTTTCAGATACCCTCTGAGGAGTTAATGAAGTAAGAGGTAATGCATATCCTTTCTTCTGAAATTCAAATAAATTTGCTCTTCTTTTTAAGCCGTGTTTTAAAAAGAAAGGTATTATTTCTTCATTATATCGTTTTTCGTAAGTAGAGTAGCCTTCAGTAAAACCTAGTGTTTTTACGATCCAATTTTGTGCCGTAGTAGTTTTGACCTTTTCACGCCCTTTTTTAACATGAGCAATTGAATTATGAGAAACCTCTTTCGCTGATTTTTTGATCGCACAGGGAGATAAATCGCAAAGTTTAGCGAAATGATAATCTTTAAAAACAAGATAATGATCTAGAGGTGGTAAGAATTTAGGAGTGGTGTTGGTAGATTTAACCATTTTTAATTATCCATAAGATAAGCCAAAACGTAAAAACGACCTACTTCCTTTGGCATTAAAAGGATATAAAAAATTATTCCAACATAGCTTATTACTTTGAGGGATGGACTCTTTGTTTGAAGGAAGTAGAACTTCAACCGCTGGTATGAGTCAACCATTGATTTCATGCTATCAAGCCAGATTTAATCTGTCAACGATTCAAAGTGAAAATTAATTATATATCTATAAGCTAATTCAACAGCTTATCTTCCTAATTATTTTTCACTCAATCTTTCGCATACTAACGCGACAAGAGCCATTAACCCAAGTAGTTCTTCTATCTTAGTTTACGCGATAGAATATCGAATTGTGACAAAGCATGGCGCATGCTAAATACTTTCCAGCCAACTTTTGAAGCTGCTACAGCTGAATCTTTATCAACTGCAACACCGACTTTTTTTAGTGGCCAAGCAAGTTCAAGCTCGCTAACCACTTCATGTTGTTCATTTGTAACTTCCAAACCAACATCAGGCATAGGAAGATGATGGCTTTCAAGCATATTAATCACACCAAACATGCCAGGATCTGCTAGCAGGTATATATCTCGCCAATTTTCTTTAGTGTTTAAACCTTGCTCTTGCCTTAAATGATTAATTGATTTTGTGTCTTTATGAGCCACAAAAAGATGAGTATGAAATGGCTGTTTTCTATGGCAATCAGCGCAAAGTGGAGTTAAATTTACATCGGTATTATCTGTTTTAACTCCATTCTTATGATGGGTTTGTAATAATCGTTTATTGCTATTTAAATCAACACCGCATTGCTGACAAATAAATTGATATTTTTCTTTAACAGAATTTGAGACTTGCTTCCAATCATCGCTATAGCTCTCTTTTTGATTATCAGCGATACCTGAAGGCATAAATTTAAAGAATGAACTGTAGGTATCAAAGAAGTCTGAAAGATTAAAAGTTGCAACAAAACTTTGCCTTTTAGGACCCCTAGGTATATTTTTAAAACCTTGGTAATTGATCGCATCTAAGCAAAATTGACAAATTTGCAATTTTGACTCACCTTCTTGAGTTTCTCTATTTTCAGTGGACCCTCTTGATATTTTAAATATCCCGTCAAGTTTATTAGTAACTACATAACGCTCTAACCTGCCTTTTTTTCTCATTTCTTCAAGTTTAGAGCAATCAGCGACATGATATCTATTCCCAGATTTCCCATCTTCAATGGCTTGTTCTAATTTGTTCCCATAGCTGTGATCTTTTATATACAAAAGAACCTGCCGCCCTTCATAACTTGCAAGGCCAGTTTCAAATTTAATATCATTAAAATCAACCTCAAAGCCAGCTCCTAACTGAATATCAATGGGAGCTCGAGGCTTATAGTCTTGCTTAATTGTAAATTGACCACTAGTTCCTCCCATTTTGCTGACCGCGGCTTCTAAAACTGAAAAATTAATATTTAATTTCATTTAGAGTCCATCAATAATTTTACGGATTTGAATGTCTGCATTTGTGATGACTCGGAATGAAACTCGTCGAGATCTTTGCTTATCTTCAGTTCCATTATCATTCAATTTCATTCTAGATGAAGCAAGACCTACAGCAGCAAAATTAGACTTTACCCAATTTTTCTGAACTTCATCTAGATCTGATAACAGGTAAGAATAAGTTAATACGCTTCGCGTTCTATTTTGTGATAATTTCATGTTCAAAAAATAAGCATCTTGTATAGAAGTCTCACGCGCCCACTCAGAGGACGTATGCCCCTCTATACGGACTTCATCGATGCTTGATTTAAACTTATCTAATACTGTTAGGTAACGTGGTATAAAGTCATTTAAAATTATTTTAAACTCTGGTTTTAGGGCACTTTTACCACTATCAAATAGTACTTCTGGTGAATCAAATTGGAAAGATAATGTTTCTTTATCTATAGAAGCACGCCATAGGTTTAATTGCTCACCAAACTCACTGTTAAGTGCATCGAAAATAGCAACTTGATTCTCTTGGTATGCAACCGCAATATTTTTAATTTTGTCTCGTTCAACAGAAACATGGCGCATAAACGCAATTGCAATAAACAAGAACACCATCATTAAACCTGCCATTAAATCTGACACACTTAACCATTGTTCCTCAGTTGCTTCTTGAGGTTTATTAACACCGAAAATAGAACTTGTTTTAGACATACATTACGCTCTTTGCTTAACGACGGCATTCATTTGGTTCACTAAATCGGTATAGTCAGAAGTGAACTTCTCTGTTATTTGACCAAGGTTATTACCCATGGTGTTCATAACTCTTGTTATCTCATCCTGCATTGCTTTATCAATAGCTCCAACCTGCCCTTCAACAACATCACCTGTTTTACTAACTTGTTCTCTCAGGCCTTTATCAATATTATTAAACATTTGTTGCATATGCTGACTCTGTTGCTGATAAACGCCTTCAAGTGACGACTCTAAAGATTTTTGCATATTATCAATAGACTCAACAACATGGTCTCTCGCAGCTGTTGTTTCTGTTTTTAATGAACTGTTTGCATCAATAAGCGTTGTGCCGATACGTTTTGAATCTTCAATCAAGCCGTTAACCATATCTCTCACATTTAGACTCAGTTCCTTAACGGTGTGGTCTAATTCTTCTCGGATTTTTAGCGTGTTATCACTTACCGCATGAGTTGTTTCTTTTAACTTTTCGTTTGTTAATTTAACGTTAGTTTCAAAATGTTCCGCTCCACTTAAGATCACTTTTTCAACCTGGTTTGCACTTTCAGCTAACCTTTCACCTATAGTCTCGACTCCTTCTTTACTATTTGACACAAACTTATCTAGTAACTCATTTGAAGTAGATATGTGGGTTTGAATATATTTATCCGATTCAGTAAGAAGGGTTTTGTAATGCTCACTAGCAACATTTACTGATTCCGTAATAGTCGATACAGTTTCATCAATTTGCTTACGAATTTCAGGAACAGCTTCTACTGCCTTATCACGAATATCTTTGAATGCTTCTAAGTGTCGTTCTAACTCATCTAGCTGATGCTTATTAACTGTCATGACCTCTTTCAAGTCATTCATTGTTGAAGGTATAATTTTGGATTCTGTGCTTATGTTGGCAACTGATTTTTCAGTTTCTGTAATTGCTACAACACCTTGCTTGTACTGTTCAATCATATCTGACAATTGGTCTTTATAGTTATCTTGCCATTTTACTAACTCTTTAACAGACTCATTCAGTTGCTTGAAATTTTCGCCAAATTGCTCTGTAAGATTATGATTAAAATCGGTAATAACTTGCTTTAAAGCCTCAATAACAGTTTCCGTTGCCGATTTTGAAAGCATATCTGAAAAATCCTGCATTTTAATCCATAACTCATCTGAAAACTGATTAAAGACGTTATGTTGAGCCTCTATTTTTGTATTAATTTCAATAAGATTTTCACTGCTTTCTTGTGCAAATTTTATAGATGATTTTTGATTGTCATTAATATCGGAACGCATTAGCTGCATCAAATTAACCAATGATTTATCTTGTTCCCCACCAATGGTATTTACCAATCGCTCAATGCTTCGCCCTTGTTGCTTAATCGCATTCAGTATATCTACAGGTGTCGCTTCAGTAATTTCATCTTCGATAATTTCTTTTGATTCCAGTAAACCCAAGGATTGGAGAACCTTAAATAGTATTGAAGTAAAGATACCGAACAAACTCGTAATAAACGCTGTTTTCAGACCTGCGAGTAACTCACTAATACTGCCATCTATATTTGTATGGTCAAACATCAATAGTCCAATCGCGATACCAGTGAAGGTACCAAATATACCGATGGTAGTAAGTAATGAAGGAGTATAATTAACGAACGCAGGAAAACGATTTTTTTTAGCAAAAAAGATTGAAGTAGCAAAAGCTATCAGTATTGAATAACATACTAATTCTGCAACAGTTTCCGCCGTAGAAACTTGTAAAATATTTTCAACTGAACTAGCTAGCATGATGATTCCTGTATTAATTATTGTTTGAGTTTAATTTAACAAATAATGGAGTAATGAATAGAAATAAAGAGTTATGTGAATTTTTTATTAGCTTATTCTAGTGAAGAGTGTATTTAATTTAACCTATTGATTATATTAAATTGAAATTTTATTTCATACTATTAAATACAATTAATCGCTAATGCTTACTAAATATTTCAAACATTATAACTAAGTTGATAATAATTCCACTCTTAACTTAAGCATGAGTACTTATAATTCTCAACTCGTTGCGTATCTAAAATATATTTATCTAACTAAACATCATCAAAACGTACCTGACATCTAAGCCCTAACCCAACCATCACATAACAAGTATTTCTTGTTACAAATAGCCCTGGATGTTGATACTCAACTAGCATTGAGGTTTTAACCCAATCAATTCCTCTTTGAGGCGAATCTTCAAGGATCGTATCTGCAAATAAAAGATCTGGTTTTAAATCACTTGGGAGCAGTTTTTTACCTTGCTTAGTCAATTCAATATCGATCCATTTCCAATCAGCAACAACGCAGATTCCCTTTCCAAAATAAAGATCATATGCATCATCAATTCGCTGTTGAACCTCATCCATTTCACAGCCAACATCGTAGTCTAATACTCCAGGTAGAGACATAAGATACTCATAAATTTCATTCGTTGTCATCATGCGTTCCTTTGGTCTTTCTAGGCCAATATTTATAGTCTTGTCGTTCAGGTAATTTACCGTAGAGCCATTTTTGATCATACCTAAAGAGCCACGTGTAACTATTCCGAGCCTCTTTCTGAAGGTCATGTCGCGTACCCGTTGAATTACGCTTGAGCGCTTGTATCAGATTTGCTCGATGCAGACTACGAGAGTGAAGAAATCGTAGTTCTTTTCTTCTAACTACAATTTCAGGATGTTGAGAAAGGATTTGTTCTACCGCCGGTATAGATAAGTGCATAAACTCTGATATTGCTGTCGTTGAAAATCCTTCAGATAATTTTTCAATAATAAGGTTACGGTCTTTCTCGAATATACTCTGCTCTCGCCTCTTTATTTCAATGCCATTAGAAATCGCTATCTGCTTTACTTTTGCAACACTCAAGCCGCTAATTTTACTTGAGTGTCGTAAACTGCACCCAGCTTTGAGCTCTTTAAGCGCAAGCTTAACTTCTTGTGGTTTATACGATTCCTTTAAGGCAGGGTTTGCGATAGCAATATAGGTATTAACAAGATCGTAATTAAACTCTAGGAGCTCTTCTATTGAATGAAACAGCATCCCTATCATAAGTATATGTTTCAGCGGATGATGATGAGCAGCGGAATGATAAAACATGCACGCAGGATAAGTACGCTTATCCCCTAAATCAAAAATGATCGCAATCGTTTCATCAGTAAGAATTGGTTGCCAATATTCTTCTAACGCCGCCCGCAACTCGGTTTGATGCACATTAAAGGAGGTTGACGCCATCCCCATTTCTCTCAACCGAGTGCGATATATCAGCGACATCCTATAACCTTCGAATAAAGGCTTTTTTCTAGAAAGAATTTTTAAGCTCAGACGGGCCAGCTTTAAGGCCTCAGAGCTTGCATCAATAAAATCATATTTAACAACATATTGAGGTGGTTTTATCATTCCTCGGCGTAGCTTATGGAGCCCTTTAAGTTGAAGTTTATGCTTTACGCATGAGAGTACACCCGGTATTTGATGAGATACATGCCAATAAGCAATACCGTATTGTTCAACATCTTCCTCAACACAGCGAGGACAGTAATTTAAATAGCTGGTCGTATTTATCCGACTGGCTGTAAGTGACATTTTAGAATAAATGGCCTGTGTATCCCCCCTGTGCATATCTTGTAATATTTCTTGATACAGTTTTTCACCACAAAAATGGCTAAAGTAAGGAACAACAGTATGAGCTGTGATTAGTTGATCTTCGCTCATCGACGATTGATAAACCAAGTTCTCAATATAGCTAGGAAATATTGAATCTAACTGCTTATTACGAGTTCCTAGTAGGTGCTTTAACAACTCACCGACACTCGGATATGGTGATTCATAGGCCCAGCGAATAAGCCAACTATGCAGCGTTTCATCAATAAACAATTTAGGGCAATACTGCGCTAAGTTGATTTTATTCATGAGTAGCTGTCCAGTAATAATTTGGTAAGCTCATGCTCAAGCCCAAGTGACCTCAACATAAGCAACAAACTAATTGGTGGGACCTGGGAATTACGATAAACGGTCGTAATTATATTAAGTACTTTTTGACCTTGCTTATAAATATCTTCTTGCTCACGAGTAAAGTAAGTAGAAATTACGCTACCCTCTAGACTCCGCTCAAATGCCTTTTGTATTTCAACAATTTCTTTTCGTAACGCTAACGGGATATTACGTGGTAAACATTGATATCCAAGTTTTTCCCTCATCAATTCAAGAAACACATTTAACGTCAAATCAGTCTGCTTTTGCTGCAAAGCAATACTGACGGCATCCAGCCAATATGATGTCGTTGATTTTAATACCGTCGGTACTTCAACTATCTCACCACACTCCAAACATCCACCATTAACAGGCGGCAACCAATGCCGCTGAAAAGACATATATTTAAAATCACAACTCTGACACCTAGATACCAAAGGTGTTTGATGTTTATAGCAGCGTAACATCGTAGGAATTTGGTGATAGGTATGCCAATAAGTAACCCCATATTCCTCATAGTCTTCATCTGCACATGATTGACACCAGCGCCACGTACAAACACCTGCAACGCTATTTTGTAAGCTAGGTATAACCTTGTGCCTAGCTCCAGCCGTAATAGCTTTTTGAAGCAATGTATATTGGGGCTTAGCTATAAAGGATCTGTAGTAATGGACTAGCGTATGCTCAGATATAATCTTATCAACACCAGTAGTGTCAGCATAATGGCTCATAAGATCGCTATATACCGGACGCCAAATGGTCGAAGCATTAAGCTTGCTCAGGTTAGTTGACACCCACTTCGATGTCATTAGAAAATCATTTCGACCTGTTCCATCAAACCAGCGGGCAAGTACACTCAATATATGTTCATTTGGCAATAATCTAGGTAACTCAATTAGCATCTTTGCTATCCTCAATCCCTATTAGAAAATTATCTAATTGAAGTTTTGAAACAGTCGATGGCTGAGTACTGCTTTCATCGTGATTTTTTAATATTTTTGGCACTGGGGTTCGAACTTTTTTTTGCTCTTTTATTACATCTTTGTTTGTGTATGTCGTTTTGTTGGTCGTTTTATCCCGTATCTTTTTTTCATAATCTTCTCTGTTACCCGCCCTAAGAGCTTTTAGTGCTGGATCAATCAAATGAAATTGATTGGTATAAACCCTATCTAATAATTGGGGGTCGAAAGTAAAATAATTTTTATATTCACAACCGTCTTTCATTAGCAAAGTTTGTAACGTTTCATGATGCATATGAGCCAATCGAGTCATGATCGCAGGCAGACCACAACTAAGGGATTGAAATTTGATTTTAAAATTTTCATTTGAAGCGTTTTGAATTCCATAAATCAATGATGAAGGAAATAGCGCATTAAATAATTCAGTAAAATATTCAGACCCATAGGCATGTGTAGAAAATTTAAATTCACGATCATTCAGCATTCGGCGCACTGTTGTTGAATCATGGCCTAAACGATGATCACTGTCCTCTAACGAATCAAATAGTTCGACACCTTGCTGAGTTGAACTTTGAATGATCGGCACACCTATTTTATTAAATAGAGTCTCAAGTGTTTGAAGTGAAGGACTGTCTTTAATTTTTTTATAACCCAACATAAACTGTAATTCATCAATATGAACAATACCAAGGCAATGCGTTGCAGCTATATGTTGCATTGCGGCGATTAGTTGATCTGCTGAAAACTTTTTGTGATCACTCCATTGCTCCGCATAATCAGTGTCTAGTGCACTATCAACAGCCCTAAAAAAATTAGCCGCCATCGCCTTAGGCGAACCATTGGGCGGAAGATCAAACGAAATCCATACAAGTTGCTTCTTCTTAAAATGTTCTCCTTGGTAAATTTTATGATTAATTACTTGTTCTACTTGCCCTAAAATACTCCGTATACATTTAGTTTTTCCACTACCTGAATCTCCATACACTAATGATGAAGCGGCGGTTGTAGGCCCAATACCAATCATTGGGCCAGGGTTATACAATTTACCAAGCCGCATACACTCTGCGATTCTAGCGTATTGCATGCGCATCTCTTTTGACAACGGATTACGCCGGACGTAACCAAACAGAATTAAACTGAGAATCTTGTTGTATAAATTCCACGTTTGAGGAACGGGAATATGCACTTCAGTCAACTGACGCAACTGTGTTTGCTGATATATCTCAGGTAAATCCCAAAAATTCTCTTGAATGTAGGGTACTTCCGTCAGATTTTTAATTAACTGTTCACGACTCAACTCAACATGAACAGCCTCAGATAATGGATTGTTATTTAAATTGAAATCTAAATGGGGCTTATAAACGGCTTCTATGCTCATGATTAATACTCCTAACTATTCATTTCATTATCTAAATCGTCTTGCTCAGTAATTCGACCAGAGCAATCAGAGAGACGTGTTTCATCCATAAGCTCCTCATGCATCTCAATTGCATGAATAAGCTTCTCAACCGCTTTATAAGTTGCCTGACGGCCTTTAATACCTGGTTGGATACTAATGCGAGTATTCTTAGGGGCTAATTCAATCTGACCTTGATTATATTCCATGATTTTGGCCTGTAATCCGTCCTTAAATAGTCTTAATCTCTTAGCATTAATTTTATTTTGATGTCTTTTATCTTTGAATTGTTCAAGAAGGTGCAATACAGGTTCCCAATGAGTCGCTACAAATGGGCTTTCGCCATTGACGCTCTTCAAATCAAAACGTACATACTGACCAGCTGTAGTTTTGTGCCAAATATTCGAACTCCAATCTCGTGGTCTTTTTACTGGTATTTTGAATGCACCTGTATGTTTAGCTTTAGTGAACCAGCCAGCTTGTTTAGCAAAATCAGAGTAATAAACGAGACCTTTTAAATAAATGCCATTTTCTCTCACTGAAGCTTCTTCTTCAGGTAAAAAGGCCCAATGAATACGACCAGCGTCTTCTTTTCTTGCATCACGACCTCCGTTCATTTCTTTCGAAAGGCTATGCAGAAAAAGAGCTTGAGGTGTTATATCAATACCATTTCTAACGGCGTTAATATCAAACCGTTTGAGCCTATCCGCAGAGTTATTGTGATGAATAATTTCATGTATTAAAAATGCGATAAGAGAGTCGTAATCCAATAGTGATTGATTAGACTGATGTTGCTCACCGCGTGGCGCAGCTTCAGGAATGGCACCAGGTACAAAATGTATGGCTTGCTTATTCAAACAGTTAAACTTACTTTCCACTGTCCCTTTCGCATCACCACGGAATACAGCCGTGAAATTATATCCACGCACTCCGATCTCAGAACTTAATGCCGATGCGATCACTTTATTTGTGTGTTCGGTCCCATTATCAACCGTTACTTGAACTGGTACATAATAAGCGGGCCAATCCCCCTCTTTAAGTTCAACACCATATCGAGCAGCAAACTCAACTTTGTCCGAACAAGCGTTCACAAGCGCCTGTGAAGCTCCCGTCCAATTTGGTCCATCGAAGCCCACATAAAAGCCAACAATCATGGTAGAAAAGACATCAATAACGATATAAAAAACAGGTCTCCCCATTGAAAGACGCCCAGTTGTGTCAAACGGATATCGAATATAGGTATCTAATACAGTAGCATCCGTTTCATATCGATATGTCGCGCCTATAACACCTTCGTGCGCAGAACCTTGACGGTCAGCATGATCTTTTTCATAAACGATATGCCCATGTTGAATTTTCAGATAAGACGTTTTATCGATAATTTGCTTTAGGTGATATCGAAGCTGTTCATCTGATAGGCAAGCGCTCTCCTCATAAGGAACATAAGTTCTGCTAACTACACCGTCGACGTCACGTTCAACCTCTGAAGATTCAAAAAGATTTTGGTACACTTCGGCCGTTTTCTTAAACGAAAACTTGGGGAAGTGTTCTTTATTTTTATCTGCTTTTACAAATGCCACGACAGCCTTTAAGTTGTCTTTTTGCAACTGGGTAACACCGATACTCTTTGAGCGACTATTACGATTATCAGCCCCACCGCGACCTCGTTTTACATTCTCGACACCTGGAGTGGCAGGAAGGAAGTAATTACTACCTGTATTTTTTAATTTAAATGGTAATAGCGCATTAATATTACAGCCAAACACAATGTATCGATTCAAAGTATTGTAATAAGCTCCTTTAGTTTTCCATGCTTTATCAGGATTAGTGGCAAGGTTAGCTTCAAGCAATAGTTCAACTTCACTCGCGATCCCTCCATAATATAAATATTGAGTAATGTGCGATTCTGCCGTAAGAGATTTAATTATTTGGTATTTTTTGTCTCTTCTATCAAGCCATTTTTGCCGGCCCTCCTGAATCAAAAATTTATCTGAAAATGAAAATTCAGCGGGCAGTTCATACTGAGATGTCTGTACCGATTTTTTTTTGATGAGTATTTCAATGCTGTTAAAATTCCAAATTTCTGGTTTAGAAATATTGTCAGCACTCCCAGCTATATTCATATCCGCAATTACAGCTAATTTAAGCTGATAATTAACATGACAAACTCTCAGTAGCTGAGACGTCTCGCTATCATATATTTTCTGACCCACATAAATCATAAGCTCAACTCCACAGCGCGGAATAAGCGAATGTATTTATCTGTTTTAACAGGTAATAGGTGGTGCAAGCATGAGTACTGAAATAGGCTTTGTACACGCTGGTAAGGCTTGTTGATTCGGTGTTGCACTGATTCAAAGTGATCCTGTAGTTCAGCTCTAGGTTCAATAGTCCAAGATTCGATAAAGGCCAACCCAAACTCTTTGAGTTCGTCAGCACTGGCAACCAAGTCATGAGATAATTCAAAGTACTCAATATTCCAAGCAGAAATCTTAGTCGTATCAAGTTCAGTGATGACGCGATACTCCACATTACGTTTACGCCAATACTCACGTTCGATGGCAAATTTTTGCCAAGTACGTGCTTTAATTTTCTCGACATCACCGTTATCTAATCGCTTGAAAATCTGATCCCAATATTTAAACGTATATGCAATTCGTTTTTGTGAATAATCATCCAGACGTATCGTAACGACAAAATCTGTCGTCATCACATGTGCAAGGTTAGTTTTCCAATCACGCGGGTGTATTAAGTTAGCGGCCACGGCAATATCAAGCGTTTCATCTATATCTAAAGCGAACTGTTCTTCAACAGATATGACATTTGGTTTCCAAAGAAGGATTTTGTATGCGCGGAATTCACCGTCTGATAGCAGATGAACCTGTCGTTTTTGCCGAGGGCAAAAAATCCAATGACGTCGTCCAATCTTATTTACTTTACGCACAGTGATGAAAGGGATGTAGCAACCAGATTTAACGATCTCACGCTTCCAGTCATTAAGTGACTTGATTACCTCAGCTGAAGCGAGTACTTGTTTATGTCTCATAAAAACTCCGTAATTGAAGTTCTAGTTATAGCACTAAGAAACATAAAATAGCAGTCTACAAAAACACCTAAGTATATGATATAATAGGGATATATTATATCAATAAGTAATGAAATGTCAGTGGGTCAAAAGTTGCTATAAATCAGATAGGTAGAAAATTAATTTGAGAGGGGTTTTAATATTTTTTAGATTAGGCTGTTAAAAGAAATACTAAACAATTTAAAAATATTGAGGAATTAACGTAACATTCAAATATAGGAAATCTGATAGTGAAGTAAACAGAGGAATTTTGTAAGCAAATTAAGTATCTGTTTATATTTAAATATAAGCAACATCAATCTTAAGAAAGTGATGGAATAGCTAAGGTTCGTTCCTATTATTTAGTCGGTATGCCGCTCTGCCATATTTGAAGTGCGAAATGGTAGCTATCAAGAAAATCACAATTTGAATAAACCCTGCGGTTAATGATGGTCGAAGCAAAATAACGCTATAGACGGCTATATTAATACATACGAGTGCTAGCGATTTCGACATGAACCACTTCAGACTAGTGTCATTAATATTGACTCCTCTGGTCGAGTTCCACACGTTAAACATACATGATGAATAAATCATTGCGCTTGCAATTGACCAATCACTAGCCATAACTATGTTCCGCCAATCCCCTGTCAATAACCTTATAGTTATCATCACAAGAAAAGGGATAGCGATAAACACATACGATGTTGCAACAACTTTAATCTCGTTCAATGATTTCATGTTGATAGTCACTGCCTTTGATTACATCAATAACTTCAAGAACCTTAGCATTTGTAACAGTATCTTTTCCGTTAATTCGCCAAACTTCATAACTAGAGTGAATAAGTAAGCAATCTACAGGGTTTACCTGATGGATACCTTCATGGAACTCTTGCAACCATTTTTTATGTTTAATTGGTGCGTTGTATTCAAGTCTAGTTTTACGATTCTGGAAACGCCACATGTACTGGTCTCCTCGATGGTAAGATCTAATAACATCAACATATTCTTCACCATCATGCTTTCCAACGAAATTCTTAAACATTTCCTTTGGGCTACCCGTAAATCTAAAACTAGTATCAATACTAATTACATTGCCAGGTAAGGCATCGACATCTCCAATAGTGATACTTTCATCTTGTTGAAGCTGTTTATTCGCCAATGTCCATTTTTCCAAAGTCAAAGCGACATTTAAATCATTAATCGTTGGTTCTATACGCTCAGAGTACTTATTATTACTCTTTAGTGTTTCTGAGAGTCTCTTATTCTGTTTGGCTGTGACTGCTTGTAATTGATCCAAAGTTCCAATCTCACCTTTAAGGTCACAAATAAAAATATCAGGACTGGTAATAGCATCAAAAAATTTGAGAAACCTAACTTTTATTGAACCTTCAGTAACGCTCGTTAGCTGAATTTCAAAATCTAAGTCGTCACCAATCGCATCAGCCATGATCTGACCAAACTCAACGTACGCATCAATGAAGTAACCAAGTGCGTGAAATACTTCACCAGCATTCTTACGGTTCTTGCTATAGTTAAAATGGAATTCTAGTAACGGTTCAACTTTCAAAGCTCAATAACCTTCGACGAATCAGTGATATCTCTATTCTACATTTATAATTATGCTCATAAAAGTTAATTAATTCATTTATATAGACACATTTTTAGAAAATTGAAATCCGTTGACATATAAAGTCATCTGACGCTGTGTAATAAGTTTTTAATTGTAACGATATAACAAGGCTTTGTCCGCGAACAAGTTAGCCAGACTAACTCTGAATTGCCTTGAATCGAGTGATTACAGAGACTACCTTTAATATGCTCATAGCAATTTTCATACATTTTATTATACATAAATACTGGTTACTTGAGATGACTTATATTTATCTAAGATCTATATCTTAAATTCGTAAAATTATGAATAAAAACGTATTTATTCATAAGGTTAAGTGGTGACAACATCTTACGTCTATGTTAGCTTTAATATTACTAGTTTCACATCAACTCATTGAATATATTGGAGATAACCTTGGACACACTGCAAGCTGCTTTGGATATAGAGACGGCGGTAAACAACCTATCTGAAAAATCTTCAGATGAAGACCTGAAGTTAGCTCGACTTTCTGTTAGAAGCACTCTACAACATTACGCTGGTGTAGATGAAGATAAGTCACTTACTTTGATTGATTCAATACAGTTGATTTCTGAGGCTGGCATAAAAAAAAATAGACGAAATATTTCCATACTAATTTTAAGACTTAATTCCATACCCAATTTTTTTCCAAAGCAAGTAATTGGGTCAGGAGCTGACGCTAAAATTATAAATATTCTCGAACCTGTATTAGGAGACTTTTATAAGAGGTTCGATATTGACAAAAAATTTCAAACTTTTGAAAAACTAGACAAACTATACGAAGTTCATGATTTCTGCTGTGAAAAGCTAAAATGCTTAAGTATAGTTCCAGCAAAAATTGAAAGTATATCAGCAGAAAAGCAGATGATTTTAAAGTCGCTTGGTGATAAGACTCTAAATTCATATTTATCACCTTATGAATTTCAGAACCTTCGAGGTTCTGTTGAAGCGATTCTGACACAAATTGTAGAGCTATCTAGGTCTATTGACTCAACATTTACTCGAAGGCTTAAAGAGTTATCAGACTTGCTAGAAGACGAAGTAAGATACTGTAATGAAAAGTCTTCTTTTATTACAAAAAACTATTATCAAATATTTCTAGAAAAAATTCAGACTGTGATTGAATCTGAAGCAGTACGTTCGAAAGAACGCTTCAAGTGTGAAATTAAAAGTAGGAATGGCACCAAGTTTGAACTTGAAAAAAAATATCCACTTCATCGTGAAAATGAAGAAATAAGAATATTCATTCCATTAAGGAATACGGGACCAGGAATAGCAGAAAAAGTTGTATCTTATATATCAACTAACAATGAGAATGTACTGATAAATACAGAAGATATCGAACTTGGAAGCATACAGTCCGGAGACTTTGTTTTACCTGTATCATTCACAATTTGTTCTTCAACTGCTGATGTAACATTAGATATCGTATTATCCTGGGAGGTAATTGGCGATACCAAAGAAAAAATTCTATCCCTATCTGCAACTATTAATTCTCAATCTGCCAATATAAACTGGAACTCATTAAAACACACCAATCCATATAGTTTAGATATAGCGACTGGTGTAGATTTTTATGGAAGAAAGGACAAAATTGATAGACTATTATCTAGATTTACTCAAAATAAAATGCAATCTAGTTACATTACTGGTCAGCGTAGGGTTGGGAAGAGCTCTTTAGCCAAAGCTGTTGAGGACTCTGTAATAAACACTCTTTCTGATTATTATGTACTCAATATTGAATGTGGTGATTTTAAATATCCAGATGCGGTGAGCACAGTGAACGCCCTTGGCGAAAATATTGAATTTTTTCTGTCTCAATATTTACCTCAGGATGTAAATTGGTCATCCACACCAATGAATGGCTCGCTAGCACCGTTATCTAGATTAATAATGATGCTTCAAAAATTAGAACCCAAGAAACGATTTCTTATAATTATTGATGAGTTCGATGAGATAAATCAAGAGCTATATCGCTACAGTGAAATAGCTGAAACGTTCTTTCTCAATATTCGTTCATTGAGTGGAAAAGGAAACATGTCTTTTTGTCTAATTGGAGCTGAAAGGATGTCTTTTGTTATGGCATCTCAAGGTGAAAAACTTAATAAGTTCTCTAGAGAATCACTCGATATTTTTAAGCAAGATGACGAATGGCAAGACTATGAAGATTTAGTTAAATCAAATATTAAAGACACCATTATTTGGCATGATAATGCTATTAGAGCTATCTATAACATTACGAATGGACATCCATATTTCACAAAGCAAATCTGTTCAAAAGTATTTGATAACGCTGTGCAGAGCCGAGATTCAGAAATATCTTTAGAAGAAGTTGAAAAATCGGTAGGAACGCTAATTCCTGAATTAGATGTAAATGCCTTTCAACATTTTTGGCGAGATGGGATTCAAGGTGATTTAGATGAAGTTGAAATAATTACATTAAAACGATGTAGAATTTTAGTTGGATATGCTCGAGTGAAAAGATTGTCTCTTGACACAACAGTAGAAAATATAAAAAGCCATATTCATTCAAATCAAATTTCTGAAGCCGATGTTCTACCTATTCTAATGGATTTTTGTCGTCGAGGTATTATGTATGATACCGGGAATCACTATAGCATAGTCATCCCAATATTTGAGCGTTGGCTTGTAAATCAAGGTTTTAATCTATTAATAGCAGATCAGTTAGGTGATGAACTAGCGGAGAAAAAACAAAAAGAAGAAGATAAAGCCTACATTAGTGATGTTGAAATAGACGAATTACTTGAACGTTGGCCAAGTTATAGAGGGATGCAATTTGGTATCCATGAAGTACGCCAATGGCTTTCTCAAGTTCCCAGCCATATACATCAGAGATTGTTATTTAATTTACTTCGTAACATTCGTTTTTTTGGTGAGCATGATATTAGACAGAACCTCACATCTCTACATGAGAGAGTCCGTAAAAAATTACCTATTATTGTACAACGTTCAAAGGCTCAAAGAAGAAAAGACATATGGATCACTTATGTTGATGGTGCAGGAAAAAGTGGTTCCCAATTTGCCTCTTATTATGCTGAAGAAAACTTAATTAGTACCACATGTGTAAAAGAAATATCTGAAATAAACTCCATTGTTGAGAAAACACAGAGTATACCGTCAGATATATCTACAATTATAATTATTGATGATTTTATCGGTAGTGGAAATACACTTTCTGATGGCTTAACCTCATTTTATGACAGAAACGGAGCTGTTTTACGCGATAAAAATATTACAGTATTAGTAGCTGTAGTGTGTGCTACTCCTAATGGTGAGGAGCAAGTTAGATCTTCGTTGTCTAAGTTAGATGAAAATAGCGATCTAATTGTTTGTGAAACTCTAGATTCAAAGCACTTTGCATTTAAAGATGGTAATTCTATTTGGTCTAATATGGATGAATTTCATGCCGCAAAAGAACTCTGCCAGCGGCTAGGTATAAACGTAGATAAAAGTAGACCGCTGGGTTATGAAGAACAAGGTTTACTTATTGTTTTTTCAAGAAATTGCCCTAACAACACCCTTCCAATACTTCACTCTTCAGGCCGTGGTGAAGAACGCTGGAAGCCACTATTCGAACGAATAAAACACTAATATGAATAAAATAAATCATCGATTAGAGGGATAACCTCTAGTTTGATGGATGGCATCACAGTATCACGGCACAGCTCTAAATTTATTTAGCTTAGTAATTAAATATCTACAGAGCAAGATACTCGATAATATTTTATTGATGATTCTCATACAAAGTACAACGCTGGTTTGTCTTAATTGAAAATACCCCGATACAATTTTTGAACAAAAAAGCGAATATCGTTTTCACAATACTCGCTTCTAAACTATCAAATTAGTGTCTGCTAGTCACAATCTTAATTACGGTCACAACCTTCATTAAAACAGTCACAAACTTAATTACTAGTCATCACAAACCAAAATTAATCGTTATACGATTCAATTGGTGGGCATGAGCAGAATAAGTTACGGTCGCCATACACATCATCGATGCGGTTTACAGTAGGCCAGAACTTGTCTTTCTTCACGTAAGCAGCAGGGTAAACCGCAGTTTCACGGTCATAAGCACGATCCCAGTTAGCGTCAACAATATCAGCTAATGTGTGTGGTGCGTTATGGAGTGGGCTTTGTTCTGCAGTCCACTCACCCGATTCAACTTTAGCAATCTCAGCACGGATGCCTGTCATTGCTAGAATGAAGCGATCTAATTCAGCTTTAGATTCTGATTCAGTCGGCTCAATCATTAGCGTACCCGCAACTGGGAAGCTCATTGTTGGCGCATGGAAACCATAATCCATTAGACGTTTAGCAACATCAGACTCGCTGATACCCGTCGCTTCTTTAAGTGGGCGTAAATCAATGATGCACTCGTGAGCAACACGATCATTACGGCCTTTATAAAGCACAGGGAACAGTGGGTCTAAGTTTTGAGCTAGGTAGTTAGCATTCAAGATAGCTGTCTGTGTAGACGCTTTCAGACCCTGCGTACCTAACATGTTGATGTACATCCACGTAATAGGCAAGATGCTGGCGCTACCGAACTGCGCACCAGATACCGCGCGATTATTACGGCTTTCTTTACCTGTATCAGCAATGCTGTGACCGGCAAGGAACGGTGCTAAGTGTGCTTTAACGCCGATAGGACCCATACCTGGACCACCGCCACCGTGTGGGATAGCGAATGTTTTGTGTAAGTTAAGGTGAGAAACATCAGAACCCATAGAGCCCGGAGATGTTAATGCTACCTGTGCATTCATGTTCGCGCCGTCCATATAAACTTGGCCGCCGTTGTCATGAATGATTTCACAGATTTCTTTAATCGTTTCTTCGTATACACCGTGCGTCGATGGGTACGTGATCATGATGCAAGAAAGGTTATCTTTCAGTTCAATCGCTTTTTCACGTAAGTCTTCAACGTCAACGTTACCGTTGGCATCACACTTAGTTACCACAACTTTCAGACCGGCCATTTGCGCAGATGCAGGGTTAGTACCGTGCGCCGAGCTAGGGATCAGACAGATGTTACGGTGCGATTCGCCACGTGACTCATGGTATTTGTGAATAGCTAATAGACCCGCATATTCACCTGATGCACCCGAGTTTGGTTGCATAGACATGTAATCGTAGCCGGTGATACTAACTAACCAGTCTTCTAACAGGTCAATCATCACTTTATAACCAACCGCTTGATCTGCTGGGCAGAACGGGTGCATGTTACTGAATTCAGGCCATGTTACTGGGATCATTTCGGCAACCGCATTCAATTTCATAGTACAAGAACCTAATGAAATCATTGAATGGTTAAGGGCTAAATCTTTATTTTCCAGAGATTTAATATAACGCATCATTTCTGTTTCAGAATGATGAGAATTAAATACTGGGTGTGTTAGGAATGCAGATTCACGTTCAACTGATGCAGGGATAGACGTGCTACCTGTTGCAGCCAGTTCAGCTTCTAGTGCGTCAATCGAGATACCGTGGTCATCGCCAAGTAATACGTCGAATAATGTCGCTAGGTCAGCTTGAGTGATGGTTTCATCGATGCTGATACCCACTTGATGTTCGACATCAATACGGAAGTTAACACCTGCAGCGATTGAACGAGTCACTACTTTTTCTTTGCTGTCTGGTAGTTCGCTATCCCATTTAACCGTGATAGTGTCAAACCAAGTGTCATGAGCGAGTGTTAACCCACCTTTAACAAGACCAGCTGCTAATAAATCAGTAAAACGGTGTACACGCTTAGCAATATCTTTCAGGCCTTGAGGACCGTGATATGTTGCGTAGAAACCAGCCATGTTCGCGAGTAATACCTGCGCGGTACAAATGTTTGAGTTGGCTTTTTCACGGCGAATGTGTTGCTCGCGCGTTTGCATTGCCATACGCAGTGCAGGTTTATCACGCGTATCTTTAGATACACCAATGATACGACCAGGCATAGAACGTTTATGTTTGTCACATGTTGCGAAGAACGCCGCGTGTGGACCGCCATAACCCATAGGTACACCAAAGCGCTGTGAACTACCAAACGCGATGTCTGCGCCCAGTTCTGCAGGTGACTTAATGCGGGTAAGAGCTAATAAATCAGAACCAACTGCAACAACACCTTTTTTAGCTTGGATAGCAGCAATAATATCGCTGATGTCTGTTACGTCGCCGTTCGTACCTGGATACTGTAGTGCGGCACCAAACAAGTCATGCTCAGCGGCTGTTGCTGCTGGGCCTTGAATAATAGTGAAACCGAAGTGCTCCGCACGTTCAATCATCACATCAGCTACTTGTGGGTGTACGCTGTCGGCGATAAAGAAGTTATCAGATTTTTTGTTTTTAGAAACACGCTTACACATTGACATCGCTTCAGCGGCTGCTGTTGCTTCGTCAAGCAGTGATGCGCTTGCTAAGTCCATGCCGGTTAAATCACACGTCATTGTTTGGAAGTTAAGTAGTGCTTCTAAACGACCTTGTGCAATTTCTGGTTGGTAAGGCGTATATGCCGTGTACCAGCCTGGATTTTCGAATACGTTACGTAGGATAACATTCGGCACATTAGTACCGTAATAGCCCATACCAATGTAGCTTTTGTTTACTGTATTTTTCGCTGCGATGGCTTTTAATTCTTGCAGTGCGGCAACTTCAGATAACTGATGGCCAGCAACAACGTCTTCTGCCAATAAGATCGAGCTTGGTACAGTTTGTTGAATAAGGTCTTCTAAAGAGTCAGCGCCAACTTTCGTTAACATTGCTTTAGTTTCTTCGTCGCAAGGACCGATATGGCGACGGGCGAAATTATCAATCTGCTCTAAATGGGCAAGTGGGGTATGGGTTTTCATGCAATTCCCTGTATTTTTACTATTACAAAAATAAGTAAGTGTTTAATAAACGTAATTTAGTACTTAAAGAGAGTTTAAACACTTAAAAAAAACCCCGAGACTAGCTCAGGGTTTCAACAACAATTAGTCTTCGATTGACTCGCCGTAAGCAGCTGCGTCAAGTAACGCTTCTAGCTGGCTTTCGTCAGACGCTTTAACGCGGAACAACCAGCCTTCGCCGAATGCATCCGAGTTTACTAGCTCTGGAGAGTCTTCAAGTTCTTCATTGATTGCAACAACTTCACCACTGATTGGTGCGTAGATATCTGATGCTGCTTTAACAGATTCGCCTACTGCGCAATCTTCGCCAGCTTCAATCTCATCACCAACATCTGGTAAGTCGATGAATACCATGTCACCTAGAAGGCCTTGAGCATGGTCAGAAATACCGACAGTAAACGTACCGTCGCCTTCGTTACGAACCCATTCGTGTGAAGATGCATATTTTAATTCAGTTGGGATATTGCTCATTGTTGAAATTCCTTTTGTCTTATACTTAAATGATTATGTTTTTTATTTGGTAACGCTGTAGACACTGAATTACGGTTTCTTATAAACAGAATGATTGCTATTCCTTATAATGGAATTTATACCATCCCTTATAAGTAGCACTTAGACATTTTCTTATAAAAAGAAAGCGCTGTAATTCAGCTTACGTCATACAATTTTCAGTTAAATCAAACGTAGCACTAAACTAGTTTTTTACCATTACGAACAAACGCTGGTTTAGTCACTGCAACTGCTATCAACTTCTTACGCATTTCAACTTCAGCCGTTTCACCGATTGATGCTGGAACACGTGCAAATGCAATGCTGTAACCTAACGTAGGTGAGAAGCTACCACTGGTGATAACGCCTTCACATGCTTCGCCTGCAGCGTTAGTAAATACGACTTTTTGACCAGTACGTAAAATACCTTTCGCTTCCAGAACTAAACCAACAAGCTTGTCAGTGCCTTCTGCTTTTTGAGCAGTTAGCGCTGCGCGACCAATAAAGTCACGTTCTTGTGGTTCCCAAGCAATCGTCCAGCCCATGTTAGCGGCTAGCGGAGATACAGTTTCATCCATATCTAAACCATAAAGGTTCATGCCAGCTTCAAGACGTAGTGTATCACGTGCGCCTAGACCTGCTGGTTGAACCCCTGCGTCCACAAGTTGCTGCCATAAATCGCAAGCTTGGTCTTGTGGAACAACTATTTCATAACCTGCTTCACCGGTATAACCCGTTGTAGCAATAAACAAACTACCCGCTTGTACACCAAAGAAAGGCTTCATGCCTTCAACAGCAGCGTTTTGCTCAGCTGTGAATACAGTAGCGGCTTTTTCTTTCGCTTTAGGGCCTTGAACAGCAATCATTGCCAGTTCAGGTAATTCAGTAACAGCAACAGAGAAATCTGCAGCTTGTTTGTTGATCCATGCTAAATCTTTAACACGAGTCGCTGAGTTAACCACTAAACGGTAGTATTCATCATTGAAGAAGTAAACGATAAGGTCATCAATAACCCCACCATCTTGTTGTAACATTCCGGTATATAGTGCTTTACCAGAAACAGTTAATTTTGCCACATCATTGGCAAGTAAATAACGTAAGAACGACTTTGCATCAGAGCCTTTGATATCCACGATCGTCATGTGTGACACATCGAACATACCCGCATCTTCGCGTACAGCATTATGTTCAGCAATCTGAGAACCATAATTGATTGGCATATCCCAACCATGGAAGTCCACCATTTTTGCCCCTGCTTCTACGTGCTTCGGGAACAGTACTGTTTGTTGAGCCATTCTATAATTCCTTTAATTGACAGTTATTAATCAAGACTTTGGGATCAAGTAAAATTGCTTTCTTGTGTTGTATAAAGTGTTATATAAAGTGTTATATAAAACTTTTATTTAACGCTTTCATGTAAAGCCTATTACACGACAATGATTTTATTATACCCCTAGATAGCATCCGTTAAAAATTATTTAAGGAATAGAAAATCTAATGGTTAACAAAATAATAATGCAGATAAGGCTAACACTTAAAAAGTTAAAAACGTTATTCGAGGGGGATAATGACGTTGTAGATCACAAAAAAACTAGAATAGGCAGCTGAATTTACTAAGTATTAGCGATATTGGCAATTATTAAGCTAGTAACATGCTAAAAACAGCCACCTTATTCATTAATATAACTAATGCAAACGGGGTGTTTACATTAGTTATTCTCATTATTTGTGCAATTATAGGGGTGGATTAATTACACTATATTAACAATTCCCTGTGATCAGGTTAACGCTAATCGAGATCAGGTTAACGCTTGTAGTCTGATTTAGCAAGATCAGGTAACTCACCATCCAAGCCCATCGCCCGTTTAATAAAGCTTAGCTTTAGCCCAGGTAATGTATTCGATAAGGTTAAACCTATATCGCGGAAAATGCGTTTCGCCGGATGATCGCCACTAAATAACCGTTTTAAACCTTCCATACTCGAGATCATCACCGCCGCTTCGGCTTTACGCCAGCGCTCAAATTTTCGCAAGTGTGCATGGCTGCCGATGTCTTTATTCGCTAGGTGATTTTCTAATACACATTGCGCCAAACTCGCCGCATCTAACAAACCTAGGTTAACACCCTGCCCTGCTAATGGATGTATGGTGTGTGCTGCATCGCCAATTAATGCCACGCGGTCGCTAGCAAAGCTACGGGCATAACGCATTTTAAGCGGGAATGCCTGACGTTGACCTTCAACACTACACAGACCTAAACGACCATCAAAGGCCACGGTCAATTGTTTGTTAAACTCGCTTTCATCCATGGCTAACAATTCAGTCGCACGCTCTGGTGGTAACGACCATACAATTGAACACAGATCCGGTTGCCATAAGGGTAAAAACGCTAAGGGCCCTTCTGGATTAAAGATCTGACGCGCGCAAGACTGATGCGGTTCAACGGTGCGAATATTCGCGACGATCGCATGGTGATTATAATCCCATGTGGTCAGCGGAATATTCACTTGTGCACGCGTCCATGAATTAGCACCATCAGCGCCAACAATTAACTTCGCATACACAGGTTCTTGATCTTCTAAGGTTAACCAAGCCGCATCATCGCCACGGGTTAATTTACTAATGCGAGTACCGGTTAATAAGGTAATGTTGCTGGCTTTTTCTATTTGTTCTAACAGCGCTAATTGGATCACTTTGTTTTCAACTAAATGACCTAAGGTATCTGTCATTAGCGCATCGCCGTCAAAGTCGATATGGCCGAAACCATCACGATCCCAAACTTGCATGGCGTTGTACGCTTGATGGCGGCGGCTTTCGATACCTGACCACGCATCTAAATTTTGTAATATGTTTTGGCTGGCACGACTCAGTGCGCTAACGCGTAATTCTGGTGATTCACCTAATTCGCGATCCAGTTCATTACCTTCGATAACCACGATCTTAAGGGTGGTTCCCTTTAACGCTGCAGCAAAAGCAAGGCCAACCATGCCACCGCCAACAACCGCAATATCATAAGATTGCATATAACATCCTAATTCTACTTTTAATGTTTTAAACAGTTAAATAGCTAACGCAGCTTAAAATAACTTGAACGCACCCAGTGCTTGACGTGCGAGTGCGCGTTTATATTCTGGTTTGTAACCCATGGTGTGTAGGGCTAAATTACGACCGGCCACCAGCGGCGCATAGTTATTAGCAAACAAGGTCGCTAATGAGGTCGTCATCCAAATGGTTTTTTGATGATCGCCTTGACGCTTGTGCCAGTAACCTTTGGTGACGGCTTGAGCACCGACATCTTGGTCGTTTAAAAAAGCTTGTTCAATTTGATGATGCAATACCGCCACATCACGTAAGCCCAGGTTATAACCTTGACCCGCAATCGGGTGCAGCGCATGCGCGGCATTACCAATCACAACACTACGATGTTGAGTTGGCTCTAACGCCTCTGTTAATAGTAGCGGGTATGAAAAACGCTGACCGGTTTTGGTAAACGTACCTAAACGATAGCCAAAACGCAGCTGTAAACGCGCTAAAAATGCTTCATCACTCAATGCCATGATCGCGTCGACTTCATCGCTACGCACTGACCAAACTAACGAGCTGCGTTGATCTTTCATTGGCAATAAAGCTAATGGACCGGTATCAGTAAAGCGCTCAAAAGCTTTGCCTTCGTGCAACTTACTGGTGGTGACATTGGCAATGATCGCAGTTTGTTCAAAATCGGTCACTTCAATAGGCACGTTGGTTAACTGGCGTACCATTGAGTTGTTACCATCTGCACCGATTAATAATTTACAGCGCAGTTGCTGACCGTCATCAAGGGTAAGATCGGTATGGTTGATCTGGCGATCTAAACTGACTAACTGATTTGGGCAATACCAATTGATATTACGCGTCGCTGCTAGATCTTGTTGGAATATATGCCCTGCGGTTTGCAGTTCGATCACTTGCCCTAATGCAGGTAAATTGTATTCGCTGTGATCAAGACGGGTAAAACCCCAATGACCACGATCGGATACATGAATATGTTTGATCGCCGTGGCTGTCGGCGCGATCTTATCCCACAACTTAAACTGGGTTAAGATCTGTTGGGAACCATAAGATAATGCAATCACCCGCGCATCAAAACCAGGATGGTTACTGGTGGTTGGCGGATTGGCATCAATTAACGCTATCGATAATTGACGACCATCTTGGTGCTGTATTTGGCTTATCGCGTGCGCAAGTGTAGCCCCGACCATGCCGGCACCCACAATTGCAATATCATATTCAACCACTGACATTTCGATCCTAACAAGTTATTGAAATTAAAAACGATGACACTATAACAAAGCCAACAAACCCGAACAATAAAACCTACTGAGCATCATTAATTAAACGACGCTGAATACCTCACATAGTGATTAAAGAAAGCCACCTGTTGCTGGCAAGGATGCCAGCCCCAAGCCCCCATGGATGGGTTTATGGCGTGGTGGTGTCTTTAAACACTATGTGCTAACTAGATCATTAACCTTCAAATCGGGTTTCTATTGGTAAATAAGCTAAAAAGCCTTGTTGTAAGTGATCAAACTGCGCTTTACCCACCAAGATCTCGGTCGAGTTTAACGCTTGTGTCATCTCTGGTTCTGCGGCGATAGCCTCGTCGACACCGGCCTTTGCCGCTAATAATGTCCACGCGTACGCCTTTAATTTATCGGCTTCAACGCCTTCACCACGGTAATACATCACCGCAATGTTTTGCCATGCTTGGGTATAACCTTGCTCGGCGGCTTTGTTGTACCAGTCAAAAGCAGCGGTTTGATCTTGAAAACAGCCCGAGCCCTGATCCAACATACTGGCGAGATTATACTGCGCCTGTACTAGCCCGTGCTTGGCCGCTTGCTCAAAATAGCTAAACGCCAATACCGCATTGGGTTTACCCAACTGGCCCTGTAATTGTAATAACGCCAGATTAAATAATGACTCTGGGTGGCCACAATCGCCAGCGCGTTGATAACAACTCAGCGCTTGGCTTAAATAAGTTTGCTGACCATCACCTTGTTCATACTGCAGCGCTAATAAATATAACGCCATCACCACGCCTTCATCGGCTTGTGCGCGACAAAATTCAAAGGCTTGTTGTGGATTAGTATAAGCATGGTAAGTCTGACTAAACTGAGTATTACGCACTGCATGCTGTTCGCGACTAAAAGCCGTTTCTGGCCACACGATAGCTGCTGCAGAGGCGTTGGATTTACTACTCAACTTCGCCGTTAATTTGTTTATTAAAGACATAAAACACTCCTTGTCCGTATTACATTTACCTAACCTCATCGCGGTTATTACGTCGATAAGTATCCGTTTAAGTAAGCGTTAATATGCGCAACATAATCATAGCGAGCTAGCGTTATGTTGCGCTTGCGATAAATCATCTTTTATCAAACTAATGTAAAGATTGTCTCGTATCAAAGATAAAAGAATGTCGTCGCAGAATTAGTGCAGGATTGGCATTGCTTGCGCTTCACCGCCACCGTCGCCTAATTCATTAAAGCAATAAGTCGCACCCATACGCACGTATTCAACGATCTCGTAGAACGATTCTTCTGCTTCATTACTGTCGTCGTCAGTCTCAATGTCCATTTGCGAAATACTGGCAAAATCAGCAATCAGTTCTTTCACATCATCGCTGGCAACGGTTGTTACCGAGTGCACCATACCAAAACCGCCAAGGAAACCTTGAACCCATTCAGCTAATGCTTCCATACGGAGCTCTAACGGCTGGTCCATATCTGGTAGCAACAGTTCGAAACCTAATGTCATGTCTTTTAACGCCGCTTCACTACCGCTATAAACGTCAGCTAATATCGCGTCAAGTGAATCTGGAATACCAAGACCTTCGTTGATCAGTTGATCAAACGGTTCTAACCAAGCTTTGCTGTCTAGCTTAACGCCGCCACATAATAGACCACAGATCACACCGTGCACATCAGCAGGGTTCACTAATAAATCACTTTGTTGTAGCTGCTCATTTACGTCAGCAAAAAGAGGAAGTTTAACTTTATCCATGTGAGGACCTTACCAATAGATTAATGTATTTAGAATAATGGCGACTATATTAGCATTTAGCCCAGATCAAGACCATAGCCACATATTTTGCACAGACCTTAATCGCTGGCTAATGCCGCCTTGCCTTGTACCCTACTACCGGCTTGTGGTTCTTGCTCGTAACTGTTCTGGTCTTGGTCATAACATTGCTGCTTTAACCAGCGCCCTAGCTTGACGATATCGGTTTGCTTGGCGCGAGATTTTTTATAGACGAAATAAAAGCTATCACCGGTTAAGATCTCGTGCATCGGAATACGCACAAAGTTATGTTGGCGGTCTTGATCGTTCATTAAATAATGATTTACCAAGGTGATGCCCTGTTCATAGCGCGCCGCTTCTGCCGCCATAAGCATATGACTAAAATAGTTCATCTTCACTGTTTTCGGCAGGGTGAACCCACCTAACTCACACCAACGGATCCAATCTTCACCCAAGGCGCTGTCGGGAAACACTGACTGCACCGATAATAACGGATATTGCCACAATGCTTCAGGCAGTGGTTTATCTTGGATCTGCTGCCAGATCTTTTTGCCACACACCGGATATAAACGCTCCGCATATAACAGCTGACTGACAAAATTGCGTTTCGGCGGGTACACGGTAATAAAACAATCAGCGACTTGATCACTGCAATCAGGTTCATCGGCCACCATGTTTAATGACAGCTCAATTTCCGGATGTTGCTGACGTAAATGATCTAATCGTGGGATCAACCATTTCACCGCTAATGAGCTGTATAAGGCTAAACGGATCTTACCCGATTTACCCTCGCGGATCTGCTGGCTGGCATTAGATATATTGGCCAATGATTGGCTGACTTCTTCGTAATAGCGCTCGCCCATATCGGTAAGCGACAAGGTGCGGCCTTTACGGTTAAACATCGATTCACCCAGATACTCTTCTAACTGACGTACCTGATGACTCACTGCACTTTGGGTAATATGCAGTTGATCGGCCGCTTTGGAAAAGCTGTTAAAACGGGCAACCGCTTCAAAACATTGCAAGGCGCGTAACGGAGGCAGTTTCACTATTAGCTCAGCTCATACTAAAAATATATTTATCATTATACTTCATCATAGCTTTTCGAATATGCTACTCACATCACACTTTGCCCTTTCAACGTCCCAGCCTTGTGTTGTTACTTTTTAGGTTACTTTTACTTTTTACTTACTACTTATTGCTTTAAGTTTATGTATAGGAGCACACCATGCCAAAAATGACTGTCGGTTTAGCAATGACCTTGCTAATTATTGGTAACGTTATTGCCGTTTTTTCTGATGCCTTAATTAAGACATTATCGGAAGATGCAGCCGTTTATCAATTTGTATTTTTCCGACAGCTGACGGCGGTATTGCTGCTGCTACCATTTTGCTTGAAAAGTAGCAGAGAAAGTCTGGTTAATGGCCTTAAATGGCATGCGGTACGTGGTCACATTTGGCTACTTGGCGCGATATTCATGGTTTATTCCATCAATTCGATGCCACTGGCTACCGCGAATGCGATCTTCTATGCAGCACCCTTAATCATGTTGCCGATGGCGATGATGTGGTTCCAAGAAAAACTCACCATTCCTTCTATTACCGCTGGTGTATTAGGCTTTGTAGGGGTATTAATTGTCGTGCGTCCAACCGAGATTGATTGGGCCGCAATGGCAGCGCTAGTCGTCGCGTTTACTTTAGCCGCGAATAATTTATTGATCCGTAAACTGCCAAAGCACCAAACGGTATTTCAAACCCTATTATTAACTAATTTAGTCGGTATGCCGGCCTCATTAGGACTCACTATTTGGGAAGGTAAACCGTGGGACTTTGCCCCACTATTAACGGCTGCAGGGTCAACCTTGTTTATCCTTATCTATGCAGGTTTTTGTGTTATGGCTTATCGTTCAGGTGAAGCCAGCAAAATTGCCAGTGCCGAATACAGCGGTTTAATTGGCGCTGTGGTTGTCGGGCTTATTTGGTTTGATGAGATCCCAGATATTGGTATGGCGATTGGTACTGCCTTTATTATCATACCGTTATTATGGCTAGCAAAAGTAGAAGCGAAAACCAAGCGCTTAGCTGCGCAAGCTAACGCCCAGCAAGCCAGTACAGAACAAGACAGCAACAATGTGTTGGTTAAACCTGTGCTAGCGACAAGCACCACTGGCGCTTAAAATATTTATCGACCGCGATACATTATTTAATACCGCTATGCACTATTTATAACTATTATATAAAGGTGTGATAGCGGTCAAATTGCTTGGTAAATTAGAGTAAAATAGCTAACGGCAAGGGCTTTTTTTTCCCGTAAATCCCTGTGTTTGATACCGATTAAGCCATTCAAGCCGCTAAAATAAATACTAAGCTGTTGGATTTATGGGCAACTTGATTAATCTCGATCCGCAACTCAAAATTTCAATTAGATAACCCCTTGCAATGCTCACTATTGCGGGATATAGTCAGTTCAGACGTATCAGCCGAGGTGCTTGATATAGCCCTTGTAGCCAGATAACTTAGAGTATAGCCATGAGCACAACTGCGGTTGACATAGCAATATTGGGTCGCCACTTTAAAGTCGGTAGTCCAAGTGAAGAAGTCGATGAACTTCATCAAACAGCTGCTGTACTTAATAAAAAGTTAGAAGAGATACAAGCGAAGACCAAAATAAAAAATTTAGAGCATTTAGCTGTAATGGCGGCGTTAAATTTTTGTCATGAGCTTCGTAAAGAACGTCATAAAACAACAGAATATACAAATACCGTAGATGATCGTATTCAATTGTTACAAGAAAGCATTGAACGCGCGCTAATCAATAATAAAATTGATAAAGAGCCATCTGCAGTATAACCAAATAACCCTGGGGTGATTGGTATGCGGGTTATGTCCCTGAGCCGATAATCACACTTTATAGGCTTTCATTCCTGTTGCTATTGTGCAAGCTCAGCTCGTACTGAGAAGCCTGACGCAACAGCTTGAATAGCCAACCTGAACCTTCTGGTTCAGGACTAAACCTTGTAGCCGCACCCTGGGGCCCACTTCTTGTGTTAACATCAATCCCTTACCGAAATTAACGAGTATGGGATCTTGTTTATGTCTGACTTAATACCATCGCTAGCCACTACCCGAACTGCAATAAGACAACAAATACGCCAACGTCGCCAGCAGCTTTCAATCCAGCAGCAGCAACAAGCCGGTCTTGATCTGGTTTTACAATTCAGTCAGCACCCGCATATTCAATCCGCCCAGCATATTGCACTTTATTTACATAATGATGGCGAACTCGATACCCAAGCCGTTATCGACTGGTGTTGGCAGCAAGACAAGCAAGTCTACATTCCTATTTTACATCCGTTTAGTCACAAGCAATTGTTGTTTACCCGACTCACCGCGACGACCCCCCTAGTTAAAAATAAATACGGCATTAGTGAACCGCGACTTAATGTCACTGACGTGATCCCGTATCTGCAATTAGATTTAGTCTGCAGCCCGTTAGTGGCATTTGATTTAGCCGGTAATCGCTTGGGCATGGGCGGCGGATATTACGATCGCACTTTTTCTCAGCATCAGTTTGTACGCCGCGATCAGCAAGCCCCCTACGTACTGGGTTTAGCCCACGACTGCCAACAGCATGATAATTTACCGATTGCGCCGTGGGATATGCCGATTAAAGAAATAATCACACCATCAAGAACATTGCTGTTTGGGTAACGATTTGGGTATAATCAAACGTAATACAACACGATCACAGCATCAAGCCAATCAATAATTATGGATATAACATGACTCAAGATGAATTAAAAAAAGCAGCAGGCTGGGCAGCATTAGAATATGTTGAAAAGGATAGCATCGTTGGTGTGGGTACCGGTTCAACCGTTAATCATTTTATTGATGCACTGGGTACAATCCGTGAAGATATTCAAGGTGCAGTTTCAAGTTCAATCGCCTCAACAAAGCGTTTAGAAGCACTGGGTATTGAAGTATTTGATTTAAACAGCGTAGCGCAACTGGATATCTATGTTGATGGCGCCGATGAAATTGATGGCAACAACAACATGATTAAAGGTGGTGGCGCAGCGCTAACACGTGAAAAGATTGTATCTGCCGTTGCTAAAAAATTCGTGTGTATTATTGATGATACTAAAAATGTCGACGTATTAGGTGATTTCCCATTACCGGTTGAAGTGATCCCGATGGCACGCTCTTACGTGGCACGTGAATTACTTAAACTCGGCGGTGATCCGGTTTACCGTGAAGGTGTCGTCACTGATAACGGCAATATTATTATTGATGTTTACCACATGCAGATTAAAGATCCGAAAGCCCTAGAAATCGCTATTAACGGCTTAGTTGGCGTAGTAACAAACGGTTTATTTGCGGCTCGCGGCGCAGATGTTGTGCTAACTGGCACGCAGAATGGCGTTGTTACCACTAAATAATAACGCTGAGTTGGTGTTATCTAACAACGCCAACTCAACCCTTGTTGATACCTTACAATACTTCCCCAAATGTTCTATGGCTTTGCCAACACTTCATATTATATAAGTATAACAACTGGTTATATTAAACTTTATTTGATAGATAAACATTTTTATAGTCCGAAAAGTGTAAATATCTAAGTAAATCAAGCTGCCGTCAATCACAAATTAACTATTTTGTTTGATTTTCGTCACAAACATTCACTAATGAAAAGAAACCTGCTACTTTATCATTTAGTGCGATTTTAGCATTAAGTGCGATTTGCGAATTATGTGATAAAGGAATTTACATGACCAACTTCTCTCTGCAGAAAGATAAGATCAAGATATTACTTCTTGAAGGACTACACCAAAGTGCAGTTGATACATTTGCTGATGCCGGTTACACCAATATCGAGTCGATTAAGACCGCATTAAGTGAAGAAGAACTGTGTGAAAAAATTAAAGATGTCCATTTTGTTGGTATTCGTTCACGTACTCATTTAAATGCAAACGTCATTGCTGCAGCAGAAAAGCTGGTTGGTATTGGCTGTTTTTGTATTGGCACTAATCAGGTTGATCTGGCTGCCGCTCAGAAAGCTGCGATCCCTGTATTTAACGCCCCGTTCTCGAACACCCGTAGTGTGGCAGAATTAGTACTTGGCGAAATTTTATTATTATTACGTGGTATTCCTGAGAAAAATGCAAAAGCACACCGTGGCGAATGGCTTAAGTCAGCAACGGGTTCTTATGAAGCACGTGGTAAGCAGTTGGGTATTATTGGTTATGGCCATATCGGTATTCAATTAAGTATTCTGGCAGAAAATTTAGGTCTACGCGTTAAATATTATGACGTTGAAACTAAGCTTTCTTTGGGTAATGCTACCCAGGTCATGAGTATGCAAGACTTGTTAGCGACGTCTGATATTATCTCGCTGCACGTGCCAGAAACCCCACAAACAAAACTGATGATGGGCGAAGTTGAATTTGCACAAATGAAACAAGGTGCAATCTTCATTAATGCTTCACGCGGAACAGTTGTTGATATTGATGCACTTGCTTCAGCATTGGCAAGCAAGAAAATCTCTGGCGCAGCCATTGATGTATTCCCGGTTGAACCATCATCAAATAACGATGAATTTACTTCACCGTTACGTGAATTTGATAATGTGATCCTAACGCCGCACGTCGGTGGTAGTACCCAAGAAGCACAAGAAAACATCGGCTATGAAGTGGCTGGTAAACTAACTAAATATTCTGATAATGGTTCAACCTTGTCTGCAGTTAACTTCCCTGAAGTTTCGCTACCGACACACCAAGGTTCAAGCCGTTTAATGCATATTCACCATAACCAACCGGGTATTTTAAACCAGATCACGCAAACATTTGCTGAAGAAGGGGTAAATATTTCCGGTCAATACCTGCAAACTGCTGGTGATATTGGTTATGTGGTTATCGATGTTGAAAGTGACCATGCTGAACGTGGTTTAGCAAAATTAAGAATGATTGACGGTACTATCCGCGCGCGTCTATTACGCTAGGTTAGACCTGCCACTCTTGCAAAAGGGTGGCAACAAAAAAGCCTGCCAGTTTATGCTGACAGGCTTTTTTTTGGGTTATTTTTGTGGGTATAACTGACGTAGTAAACCGGTGATCCATTGATGCACCTGAGTTTGACTTGAACGTTGATGCCATGCCGCAATAACCTCAAAACTGGGTAATGCTTCAGGCAATGCCACTTCCACTAATTTATCATTTGGTAACATGCGAGATGGTAAGAATGCTAAGACCCCCATCGCTTCAATGCAATCAGGCGCGGCCGAAAAACTCGGTAGTGACATAATAATATTACGCTGAAAGCCCTTACCAGCGAACCATTCATCTGCCGATCCCTTTAAACTCGCGCGTGACGGGGAAATAACCAATTGTGGAGCTGCTGCAATCTGTTTTAAGCTTAATCCCTGATATTGATTCGCAATTGCTTTCGCGGCGACACAAACATGCTGTTCTTCATACAACAACATCGACGGACAGGTGAGCGGAATAAACGCCGGAAAGGTTAAGGCTAAATCAATCTCGCCGGTGGCCATTAACTGATTTAAATTATCCGATTCAAAGCGACGAATAATGATTTTTAAGTGCGGCGCATGTTGTCTAATCTGCACCAATAAAGACGGTAAAATAACCCGCATGGCATAGTCTGAGGCACTGATTTTATAGACGCCATTTAAGCGTTGTGGGTCGAATTCCGCTAATTCAGTTAATTCACCAATGGCCATTAATATTTGTTGGATCTTAGGGGCGAGTTCTTGCGCTTTGGGCGTAGGCACCACACCATGACTGCTACGAATGAATAACCGATCTTGGAATATATCGCGGAGTTTTTTCAGTTGCTCACTCACCGCTTGCTGCGTGATCCCTAACTTAACCGCTGCCTTAGTTAAGCTATGTAGTTGTAATAGTGCAGCTAACACCCTTAATTGTTTTATTTCCAGCTTACTGATATCAGCCATACTTGTTTCTCATACATACTTCACTTGATTTTCATTGTACCTAAGCAGGCATATAGTTCAACTCATTAGCCACCCACTTTGATAGAAACCATGATGAAAAATGACGCATTATTCACTTCGACTACATTAGGTGCACACGTTTTAAAAAACCGTATCGTGATGCCACCATTAACCCGTTCACGTAGTACCCAACCTCACAATATTCCGAATGAATTAATGGCTAAGTACTATACGCAACGCGCTTCTGCGGGGTTTATGGTAACCGAAGGCACTCAAATTGAACCCCGTGGTCAGGGTTATGCGTGGACGCCGGGTATTTACTCTGATGCACAAATTGAAGGTTGGAAAATAGTAACTAAATCTGTGCACGATGCCGGTGGTATTATCTTTGCTCAGCTTTGGCACGTGGGTCGTGTTTCACATACCAGTTTACAACCAGATGGCGCAGCACCAATCGCCCCCTCTGCAATAAGAGCAGATAATGTAAAGGTGTTCATTGAAACCGGTCCTGGTGAAGGCGCACTAGCAGATCCAAGTATGCCACGTGAATTATCAACCGCAGAAGTAAAAGAACTCGTCGCCCTTTATGCTCAGGCTGCTCGCAATGCCATGGCTGCCGGTTTTGATGGTGTTGAATTACACTGTGCAAACGGTTATTTAGTGAATCAATTTATTTCTGAGCACAGTAATAAACGAACTGATGAATACGGTGGCAGTTTAGAAAACCGTTTACGCTTCTTAAAAGAAATTACTCAAGCGGTAGCAGATGAAGTGGGTAAAGAACATGTCGGCGTTCGATTTGCACCATTGTTTGCCACGACTGACGATGTACGTGTTTATCTTGGTTTAGTGGAAGAAAATCCACATGAGACTTATATCGAAGCAGTTAAAACTATCGAAAGTATCGGTATTGGTTACCTGTCATTAGCAGAAGCTGATTGGGATAATGCACCTGATTTACCTGACGCTTTCTATAAAGACGTTCGTGACACTTTCTCTGGCCTCATCATGTATGCAGGCAAATACACTGTAGAAAAAGCCAAGCATATCCTTGATCTCGGTTACGGTGATATATTTGGTTTTGGTCGTCCCTTTATTGCCAATCCAGATTTACCTGCGCGCATTAAGCACGATTGGTCATTTAATGACGCGGATCCGACAACCATGTACGGTGGTACAGAAGTGGGTTACGCGGATTATGCTGAATATAGCGCTTAGTTAAAGCCAGTCATGACCCCACGTTACCTGCTATAACAGGTAAACGGTGATTAACTTGTCCCTTCCCTTTTTCAAGGGGAAGGCTAGGATGGGGTTTGGATTAGCACGGGGTTAGTTTTAAGCTTGGCTTAATTGCCCTTGTTCTTTAGCTACTTGCTTATGTTGATGCCATTGCGCTAACAAGTACACAGCGCAGACTTGCAACACTAGCGCACCAACCAACACCAATGATGTTTCGAAGATTCCCGCGACAACAAAGCTGATTAGCGCGATGCCGCCATTTAATAACGCATACGGTAATTGGGTACGGAAATGTTCATACTGGTCACAGCCTGCGCCTGTAGATGACAAGATAGTTGTTTCCGAGATAGGTGAACAATGGTCGCCAAACAAACCACCTGACAATACCGCGCCGATGCTGGCGTATAACGGCGCATCAATAGCAACTGCGGTTGGTATCACTAACGGCATCATGATCGCAAACGTGCCCCATGAAGACCCCGTCGCAAACGAAATAATCGCCGCAAGCAAGAAAGCCACCGCAGGCACTAACCAACTTGGGAAACCACCCTGCGCTTGTTCTGCAATATAGGCAGCTGTGCCTAAGTCTTTACCGATACCACTTAAGGTCCAAGCCAACACTAAGATGATCGCTACTTGCATCATATTGCCCATGCCTTTTAAGTACACTGCAATACCGTCAGTTAAGTTACGCACGCCGTAAACCGCCATCAAAATCAATAACGTCATTGCCGCAAATAAATATGAGGTTGATAATGCGGCACGGAATGCCGAACCCGAGACTTTTTCAAATGGGAAACCTAATGGACCCAACATGCTAATCAATACCACCGCCATGACGAGTAATGGCGCCCATACAAAGGATGGTTTCGCATTTTTATGCGTAAACGCGGTCAGCTGATCTTGGCTTTGACCTGTGAATATACCTTTCTGCGCTTGGGCTTCCGCTTCTGCCATCGGTCCAAAATCTAGTTTTTTAATCGCCACTAACGGCACAATGAAAATAGCCAGAAACGCATAGAACTGAAACGGGATAGCATTAATAAAGGCCTGCCAATCGGAAGTCTCTAGCGCTAGCGCAGTAAACTCTTTTTGGATAAGTCCCATGATATACACACCCCAACCAATAAACGGGATCAGGATCGCTACAGGTGATGAGGTTGAATCAATAATGAAGGCGAGTTTTTGACGTGACAGTTTTAATTTTTCAAACAGTGGGCGGAATACCGGACCAACAATTAATGGCGTGCCGAGATCTGAGAAGAAGATAAAAATACCACCAAACCAAGCGGATAACTGTGCTTTGCATTTCGTGCTGATCCAATGTGTTACTTTCTCGGCAAACGCTTGACCACCACCCGACTGCTCCATCAAAGCAACAAAACCACCAATGAACACTAATAACACCAATACCCCGGCATTATAACCATCAGTTAATTGTGGCACCAGATGATCTTTGACCATAATGCCAAACGCGTCTAATGGCTGTAATCCATTCAGCATAAACACGCCAGTTAACACGCCCGCGAATAAGCCGATCACCACATTACGCGTAGACAGCGATAATACTAAGGTGATGATGATCGGCAGTAATGAGCTAATATCTGTTTGTTCCATTTCGTTATCCATCCTTGTTCACGCACTTAACGCAACACTTTAAAATCAATTAAATATTCACTATTAATGAATATACATTCAAAAGTTCATTTTTCATAGTCATATCCCTAATTTATTAGCCAGTAATAACAAATAAGGCTAAGTAATTAGAAGATATAGCTAAAAAAATCATCATTTAAATTATCATTGATTAATTACAGCGGATAACGACGAATAATATTGATTAACCTTTGCTTACTTCTTTAACGATAGCCAATTCAACCCAGCTATTTGGCGCTGCCGTTAACGTCATGATATAGCTGCCCCATTCATGCGTATTAACATGTGTAATTTGTTTATCTTCATCTTCGCAAGCCAAATTGGCGATGTTAGCACCGGTAATATCAGCACCTTTAATGGCTATCTTCATGTTGTTACTTGAGAATAAAACCAACTTCTCATTCCATTCGGTAATAGCGAGTTGTAAATAACCCACTCCATCTTCATTCATTTTCATACGATAACCACTATCAACATTTACATTGATCTCATGCTGGGCGGCGCTCTCTGTTGTTGCAGGTAACTGTAAGTCGGATTGCAGAAATTGCGTACATGCCTTGGCATAATCTTGCTTGAAATAGGCATTACGCTGTTGATTATCAGTGTTTTTAGCTTCATCGGCAGCCGCAAAAACAGCTGTATTCACTAGCAGTAAGACTGACGTTAATACCACTTTCTTTAACTTCATCATTCCATGTTTCCTGTGTTTTTATCGTATTTGTAATAGCGTTTATCGTATTGGTAATACTGTTTATCGTAAATACTGTTTATCGTAAATGCTGTTTATCGTAAATGCTGTTAATCGTAAATAGTACTAATCGGTATTTTCACTGCCGCGATAGATAAACGGCAAAATGCAATTAGCCGCATCTACCCTGCCGGGTAATTGCACCAAGGCACAAAATGGCGAGGCATGCTGATTTAATTGTGTTGGTGCAGGGATCGCTAGCGCTTCTAAAAAACCTAATAATTGCGATCTTTCTAATTGAGTTAAACTAAAACCAGTGATTAAGGGATCCTTTTGTGGGTGCTTGTTACCATCCCCTTGATTAGGTCCTGATACCGTCAATCGTCCGCCACGAGCATAACTATCGATAACAGCACCCAATGTACTAAAGCTGCCATCATGACCCCAAGGTCCCGTGGCAGTGACATTAACTAAAGACGGGATCCTGAATTTGCCATTATCTTCAATCCGACCCGTTGTGCTCTGTAAACCTGATGCTAGGGACGGATAGATATACCGCCCTTCAGACTCAATGCCATAAAGACCGGTATTGGCAAAATTAGCCTCGCGTTCATTTGCTCGACGATTTAACAACTCTCCACCATGACAAGCAGTGCAATTCAACCTGTCACTTTGAAACAGCATCAACCCTCTCTGCTGTGCTGGCGTTAATTGGTTTATATCAGCTTGCTCAAGATAGCGATGATAAGGCGTGTCAGTAGAACGGATTGTCTTTACGTATTCAGCTAACGCCAGCAATACTTTTCCCAGGGTTACTTGTGTACTACCAAAGGCGCTCATAAATAAGGGCGCATATACCAAAGATGCACGTTGCAGACGTGATACCAACAGTTGTTCTTGCATGCCCATTTCTTCGGGGGATGTTGATAATAACGGCCGTTTAATCGTTTCTGCTAAGTCGGTTAAATCTTCATTGGCTTGCATATAGGTCGTGAAGTCTATTGCATTAAGTAAGGATGGGGTATTAAGCGCGGTGATATTGCCATGAATATCAGGCGTCTTGCTAAAGGTATTACTCCAGCCATGGAAAGGCGAATGACAGAGTGCACAGCTACGGTTGCCAAATTTAGATAATCTGACATCGTTAAAGAGATAACGTCCTAACTCAACCTTTGGTGCTGATACTGATTCTGGGACTGATGCTGCGATTGATAGTTTAGCGCCAACAATACAGCTAATGACTAGCCAGCTTATACATTTAGTTATATACATTTAGTTATATACATTCAGTTATATACATTTATTTATATGTTAATCAATAAGATGAAAACGCAGAGTTTACTTAAAATATATTATCCTTCAACTACTTCCTTTTTGTTATGAGTTATTGATGGTAAAAAAAATGCCGCAGACCTAGGGTCTGCGGCATTAACAAGTAACCGACTAAATAATCCGAATATTAACGGATAATTATAGTACGTCTACGCTGTTTAGGTCTTTGTGAGCTTGTTCTAGACGAGCTACAAGACTTGTTTGACCAGCGCGTAACCATACACGTGGGTCATAATGCTTCTTGTTTGGAGCATCAACGCCAGTCGGGTTACCGATTTGGCCTTGAAGGAATTCTTTCTTACCTTCGTAGTAGTCTTTGATACCTTCCCAAGTAGCCCACTGTGTATCAGTATCGATGTTCATTTTGATAACACCGTAACCGATTGATTCTTGGATTTCAGCTTCTGAAGAACCTGAACCACCGTGGAATACGAAGTTTAGAGAGTTAGCTGGTAGGCCAAATTTCTCTGAAACGTATGCTTGTGAATCACGTAGAATAGTTGGAGTAAGTACAACGTTACCTGGCTTGTATACACCGTGTACGTTACCGAAAGAAGCAGCGATAGTGAAACGTGGGCTGATAGCGTTCAGTTTTTCGTAAGCGTATGCAACGTCTTCTGGAGAAGTGTAAAGCTCAGATGCGTCCATGTCAGAGTTATCTACGCCATCTTCTTCACCACCAGTACAACCTAGTTCGATTTCGATAGTCATGTCCATCTTAGCCATACGCGCTAGGTATTCACCACAAGTCGCGATGTTTTCTTCTAAAGATTCTTCAGAAAGATCTAACATGTGTGAGCTGAATAGTGGCTTACCAGTTTGTGCGAAGAATTCTTCACCAGCGTCTAGTAGTCCGTCGATCCAAGGTAGTAATTTCTTAGCCGCGTGATCTGTATGGATGATAACTGGAACACCATAAGATTCAGCCATAACGTGTACGTATTTAGCACCGGCGATAGCGCCCATGATAGAACCGCCGTGACCTTCAAGACCAATACCTTTACCAGCGAAGAATGCAGCGCCGCCGTGTGAGAACTGAATGATCACTGGAGAATTAGATTTTTTAGCAGCTTCTAATGTACCGTTGATTGAATCAGTGCTTACCATGTTTACAGCAGGTAGAGCGAAGTTGTTTTCTTTAGCAATTGCAAAAACTTTTTGCACGTCATCGCCTGTTACAACACCTGGTTTTACAACATCAAAGATCTTAGACATAATATTAGCCTTATTGTTTATATATTTAAGTACTGAATCATTCAGCACAAATTTTTAAAATATTTCTTGCCATCACAACCCGTGACAGCAAAACAACGATTAGTTATTATTTCTTTTTACTCATTGTTAGTTACGCGTTTTTAGCACGTTCTTCTAACATAGCTACTGCTGGTAATACTTTACCTTCTACAAACTCAAGGAACGCGCCGCCACCTGTAGAGATATAAGAGATACCGTCAGTTAGACCAAATTGGTCGATAGCTGCTAATGTGTCACCGCCACCAGCGATAGAGAAAGCATCACTTTCTGCAATTGCGCGGCCAATGATTTCTGTACCTTGTGAAAAGTTAGCGAATTCAAATACGCCAACTGGACCATTCCAGATAATTGTTTTAGCTTCTTTAATCATTTCAGCAAGTTTGTTTGCAGATTCTGGACCTAAATCGAAGATCATCTCGTCATCGTTTACGTCTGATGCTGCTTTCAATGTTGCTTCAGCTGTTTCTGAAAATTCAGTTGCTACTAATACGTCAGTTGCTACTGGGATTTCACATTTCGCCATTAATGCTTTTGCTGTATCAACAAGATCATGTTCACACAGTGATTTACCAACGTTGTGGCCTTGTGCTGCGATGAATGTATTCGCGATACCGCCACCAACTACTAACTGATCAGCAATAGTTGATAATGAATCTAACACTGTTAGTTTAGTCGATACTTTAGAACCACCAACAATCGCTAGCATTGGACGAGCAGGCTTGTCCATTGCTTTGCCTAGTGCTTCAAGTTCAGCACTTAGTAGTGGACCAGCACAAGCGATAGGAGCAAACATGCCCACACCGTGTGTAGATGCTTGTGCACGGTGAGCCGTACCAAATGCATCCATTACGAATACGTCACATAATGCTGCGTATGCTTTTGATAGACCTTCTTCGTTTTTCTTTTCGCCTTTATTAAAGCGCACGTTTTCTAGTACAACTAATTCACCTGCGTTTAGTTCTAAACCGTCTAGGTAATCACTTGCTAGTACAACGTTATTTTCTAACGCTTCTTTAAGGTAGTTTACAACTGGCTCTAGTGAGAACTCTTGTGCGAATTCACCTTCAGTTGGACGACCAAGGTGTGATGTAACCATCACTTTTGCGCCAGCAGCTAGTGCAAGTTTGATTGTTGGTAATGAAGCACGGATACGCGCGTCAGATGTTACTTTGCCATTTTTAACTGGTACGTTTAAATCAGCACGAATTAATACACGTTGACCTGCAAGATCAAGATCTGCCATTTTAATAATATTCATCGTTCAATCCTTAAAATATCAATTTTATAAAATTTATTTGAATTCGATTTATTTGACGTTATTCTTCGCTAATGTAGCGATGTAATACGTTGTATCAAGTAAACGGTTAGCAAAGCCCCATTCGTTATCGCACCAAGCTAACAATTTAACCAAGTGACCATCGCTGACTCGAGTTTGAGTGCCATCAATGATGCTAGAGCGTGGGTCATGGTTGAAGTCTATCGATACTAACGGTGCCTCGGTATAACCCAAGATGCCTTTTAATTCAGTTTCTGCTGCCGCGTGTAAGCAATTGTTAATATCTTCGATAGTGACATTTTTGCTTACCGTAATACTCAAGTCCATCGCCGTTACGTTCAAGGTTGGAACGCGCACTGCAATCGCTTCGAATTTATTGGCAAATTTAGGCAAGATACGTTCAATACCCGCCGCTAATTTTGTATCAACCGGAATAATAGAATGACTTGCTGCACGTGTGCGGCGCAAATCAGAATGATAAGAATCAATAACAGGTTGATCATTCATCGCGGAATGGATAGTGGTGATCGTGCCACATTTAATATCAAACGCTGCGTCGAGCGTATTAATCACTGGCACCATGCAGTTAGTTGTACAAGATGCACCAGAGATAAATGTTTCATCGCCGGTCAATTGCTGATGATTAACGCCAAATACAACCGTGGCATCAACATCCGAACTGGCTGGATGGGAAAAAATAACCTTTTTAGCGCCGGCTGCAATGTGTGCTTCAGCGTCTGCTTTAGTGCCAAAAATACCGGTACAATCGAGTACGATATCAATATCATGTTCCTGCCAAGGTAAGTCAGCAAGTTCAGGATGACGGACTAAATGAATACAATCATTTTCGATTTGTAGAATGTTATCGCCCAGCTGCACTGAGAAAGGAAAACGCCCATGCGTTGAGTCATATTGAGTTAAATGTACTATCGCTTCAGGATCGGCGAGTTCGTTGATCACAACGATCTTAATTTCGTCCTGACGGTTACTTTCATACAACGCTCGGACAACACTGCGTCCAATTCGTCCGTAACCATTAATCGCAACTCTAATTGACATAATCGGGGTTGAATACCTAATAACAAAAAACGAACTTCATTGTAGATTAAATTTAGGCATAAGCGAATATGCTGGGATAGGAAATGTATATAAATTTCGGGAAAGCATGATCCCGCCCACAAATTTTCGTAATAAAACAACATTTCGGCCTTTTAGACCGAAATTTTATACTATTAGGTAATTAAGTACGTAATTAAGCGATCTCTCGGTTACGAATTAACCCTTCTTGCATAGTGGTTGCTACCATTTTGCCGTCACGCGTAAAGAAACGACCGCGCACTAAGCCACGCGTACCTGAGGCACTCGAGCTATCAACCGCATATAATAACCAATCATCGAGACGGAAATCGCGGTGGAACCACATTGAATGATCTATGGTAACCACTTGCATATTCGGACTCATGAAACCTTTACCGTGTGGTTGTAAGGCCGTCGGTAAGAAACAGAAATCAGAAGCGTAAGCTAATAAATATTTATGAATACGCGCATCATCGGGCATTTGACCATTGGCTTTAAACCAAATGTAACGCTCTGGTGCAGACTTCTCTTCATTAAGCGGATCCAAGTAATGTACTGGGCGCATTTCAATCGGTCTTTCACACACAAATTTGGCGCAGATATCATCCGGTAACTCATCACGCAGGGATAACACATGGTCTTGTTCTGAAAGCAGGTCTTCCGGTGGTGGCACATCCGGCATCACATCTTGATGGTCGTAACCTTCACGCTCAATCTGATAAGACGCCGTCATATAAAAAATAGCTTTACCATTTTGGATGGCACGAATACGACGTGTGGTAATTGAACCGCCATCGCGAATTTTTTCAACTTCATAAATAATCGGTTTGTTAACATCACCAGCACGCAGGAAATAAGAATGAAACGAATGCACCTTACGATCGGCTGAAACGGTTTCTTTTGCTGCCGATAATGCTTGTCCCATCACTTGGCCGCCAAATACTGCGCCAAATCCTAAATCTTGACTTTGACCACGATAAATCCCTTCTTCAATGGTTTCTAACGTTAACTGTCCAAGCAGATCTTTTAATACCTTACCCATAAATGCCTTATTTTAAATCGAAGTGACTATTTTAGTGCGAATGAGCAACGCTACCCCTGTTATCAAAGATATTCAAGCGATAATTGCTGGTGTTGCAGGGCTGAAATAACATTTCGTTAACTAAATTTAGCGTTTAAGCCTTAATAATCAGCTTAGTAACTAAAATGAAGACAAAAAAATACCTTGCGGTCATGTCATCTATAAAGACATAACAACAAGGTATGCTCACAAAATGTGAGAGCCCGTTATTAAGGCTAGACTACGCCATTAAAAATGCACGTAATGCGGAAAAATCATTTGCCATATCAACCGATAAGTTTGGCTTGTCTGCACAATCAGCAAGTTCTTGTGGTAAACCAATATCACGACCAAGGATGTCTTCCACTGATTCTTTAAACTTCGCAGGGTGCGCTGTACATAAGAATAACCCGAATTCATCTTCGCTTAATTGCGCCGCTAGACGGTCATAAGCAATCGCGCCATGCGGTTCACATAAGTAACCTTGTGCATCTAACGCTGCGACGGCTTGTTTAGTGTCTTCATCAGACAAGAAATCTGATGCTAATTCAGATAAGTCCCAACCTTTAACACGCGCGAGTTCTTCGATACGTGGCCAGTTGCTTGGCACGCTCACATCCATGGCATTAGATAAAGTTGCTTGCGTAGCTTTTGGATCCCACTCACCGCTTTGTAAATAACGCGGCACAGTATCATTGATATTCGTTGCGGCAATAAAGCGCTTAACCGGTAGGCCTAATGTTTTAGCAAGTAAGCCTGCAGTTAGGTTACCGAAGTTACCACTTGGCACAGATACCACTGTTTGAGCACGTTGTGCTTTTGGCAGTTGCGCGAATGCTTCAAAGTAATAACAGATCTGCGCCATCAAGCGGCTAATATTAATCGAGTTCGCCGAGTTAAGGCCAATTGCTTGGCGCAGCTCTGCATCATCAAAAGAGCGCTTCATTAATGCCTGACAAGCATCAAAATCACCGTCAACTGCGATAGTGCGAATGTTGCCACCAAGGGTACAGAACATTTGTTCTTGTAAGAAACTGATCTTACCTTTTGGATACATCACCACTACTTCGATATTTTCAATACCGTAGAAAGCATGTGCAACCGCAGCGCCAGTATCACCTGATGTTGCAGTTAGGATGGTAATTTTCTCGCCGCGCCCTTTTTTATCAGCACTGAGACGAGATAGACATTGCGCCATGAAGCGACCGCCAAAGTCTTTAAATGCCAGTGTAGGACCGTGGAATAATTCTAGCGCGCTGATTTTATCGCTGATCTTGGTGACTGGCGCGGGGAAGTTAAACGCACCTTCAACAATGTCATGTAATTCTTGTTGGCTAAATTCATCACCAATCAAAGATTGTAAAATAACACGACTACGGTCTACTAGGTTCATCTCTAGTAATGCATCAATATCGTCAATTGGGTTGATTTCGCTCGGAAAGAACAAACCTTGGTTTTTACCCATGCCTTGTTTTACTGCTTGTGAAAAGCTGACCGTCTCTGCGTGATCTTTAATACTATATAATTTCATTGTTGTTCATTCCCTAAAACATTATTTTTGTAAGCTAACTTTTAACGGCTTATTACAATTCACTACCGACGACACGTGCGCCCTGTTTATCCAGTTTACAGATGTGGGTAAAACCATCACCGTTTTGGATAAAGTTAGCGTCTAACCACACTTTTAATTTTTCAGCTTGTGCTAAGTCAGTCATCACGTTAAATACCGTTGGTCCTGAGCCTGAGATACCAGTTGCTAACGCGCCCAGTTCTTTAGCATAGTCACGCACTTCATCAAATTTAGGAATAAGCTGTGAACGATACGGTTCCGCAATCACATCTTTTAACATCGCCGCGGCTAGATCTTGTTGTTTGCTATAACAGGCGTGGATAAAGCCCGCTAAGTGGCGGCCATACGTTAAACAATCACCACGGCTGTATTCAGTCGGTAAAATGTCACGCGCAGCAGCCGTTGAAATACTAATACCTGGATAAGCTACAACCCAATACCATTCATCGAAACAAGGCACAGATTGACTAACCACCCCATTCTCGCCCAGCATTAATTGCATGCCACCTAAAGCACAAGGCGCGACATTATCATAATGCACGCTACCACTGATTTTGCCTTCCAGTTCACCCATTAATAACACCATTTCGTGTTCATCTAGGGTGTTATCATGAAATACATTCAGCGCTTCTAGGCCAGCAACAATTGACGCTGCACTTGATCCTAAGCCACTACCAATCGGTAAGTTTTTTTCTAACTCCATGGCGATATTTTTAATCTTTAAACCACGTTTTTCTAACGCTGTAGCATAACCAAGATAACAATCATAAATGATGTTTTCACGGTAATCATCAGGCAGTTTATGCTTAAAACGACCACTAGAAACTAAGCTAAAGGCCGAATCAGCATCGGTAATGAATACTTTATCGCCGATGAGTGAGCCATCAATCGGCGCAATCGGAAAACCTAATGCATCAAAACCTGCACTTACATTTGCTACCGATGCCGGTGCGAATACAACAATGCTCATGACTAAACCTCTTGCTTCCAGTTAAGGGTACGTAATACATCGGCAAATACGCCTGCTGCAGTCACTTCTGAACCTGCACCATAACCACGTAATACCATCGGAATTGGTTGATAATAACGGCTGTAAAACGCTAATGCATTCTCGCCATCTTTGACTTTATTCAGTGGATCAGATTCCGGCACTGCGGCAATGGATACTTTACATTTACCGTCTTCAATCTGACCGATATAACGTAATACTTTGCCTTCTTGTGCTGCAGTTGCTTGTAAGTCAGCAAAATAAGCATCTGCTTTTGGCAAGTTAGCCATGAATTCTTCATTAGTCCCTGTGGCATCAAAGCCAGCTGGGATTGCTTCTTCAACTTCAACTTGGTCTAAGGTTAAATCCATGCCCGCTTCACGCGCAATAATTAACAGTTTACGAGCGATATCCATGCCGCTTAAATCTTCACGCGGATCCGGTTCAGTAAAACCATTATCACGTGCTTGTGCTGTCGCTTGCGAGAAGCTCATGCCTTCATCTAATTTACCAAAGATGTATGACATAGAACCCGATAAAATACCGTTAAAGCGTTCTAACTGATCGCCAGCACTTAATAAGTTCTGCAGGTTTTCGATAACCGGTAACCCAGCACCAACGTTCGTATCGTATAAGAAACGACGACGAGTTTTCAACGCGGTTAAACGTAATTCGTGGTAATAATCCATGCTCATGGTATTGGCTTTCTTATTTGCCGCGACTACGTGGAAACCACTGCCAAGGAAATCAACATACTGACTCGCCAGATTATCATTACTGGTACAGTCCACAATCACAGGGTTAATGATATGACTGTTTTTAACTAAGTCTTCCAGCGTCGTTAATGAGAATTCAATATCGCTGCCAGCAAGATCATCAGCCCAGCTTGTTAATGACAAACCTTCTGAGTCTAATAACATTTGACGGCTATTGGCGATACCACATACGCGGATCTCAATTTGACGTTCTGCTAAAAATGCTTTTTGACGTTTGATTTGCTCTACTAATGCCGCGCCAACACCACCACAACCTAATAAGAATAAGTCGATGTATTGTTGCTTACCAAAGAAGATATTGTGCGATGCTTTAATGGCTTCGTTGGCTTTGCTTTCATCAATAACGGCAGAAATTGAGCGTTCTGACGAGCCCTGGGCAATCGCCACAAGGTTAACCGATGCTTGGGCTAATGCGGTAAAGAAACGCGCCGCGATACCATTGGCTTTACGCATGCCGTCACCAACCAGTGACACAATAGCTAAACCATCACGCATCTCGATAGGCTCAAGTAACTGATTACTGATCTCTAGCTTAAATTCGCTATTCAATGCTAGCTTAGCTTTACCGGCATCATAACTGTGGATACAGAAGCTAACGCTGTATTCTGAAGATGACTGAGTGATAAGGGCAATGGATACACCCGCACGTGATACCGTTTCAAAAATACGGCCAGCCATGCCAACCATACCTTTCATGCCCGGACCTGATACGTTAATCATGGTCATGCCGCTTAGCTCTGATAATGATTTAACTTCGGCTTGGGTTTTTGACATCAAACCGCCGATCAGGGTGCCTTCGCCTTCAGGGTTTTTAGTATTCTTAATCAAACAAGGGATATGGTGCTGAGCAATCGGGGCAATGGTTTTTGGATGCAATACTTTAGCGCCAAAATAAGACAGTTCCATTGCTTCTGGATAACTTAATGTTTTAAGCAATTTGGCATCTTTAACTAAGCGTGGATCACAGGCGTAAACACCGTCTACGTCGGTCCAAATCTCACAACAGTCCGCATACAGACATGCAGCTAATACTGCCGCTGAATAATCTGAACCATTACGGCCAAGAACAACTGTGTTGCCCTCTTCGTCGCCCGCAGTGAAACCAGGCATTAAATAAATGTGGTCGGTTTTAATTGGCTCTTGTTCGAAACGCGCACGTGAGGCATCAATATCTACCGATGCTTCTAATACGCTGCCTTGGCCAACAAGTTTGTCTTGTGGCACGATCACTTCAACTTTAAAGCCGCGTGCTAATAACAATTGTTCCATGCACACAATACTGAGCTTTTCACCTGTGCATAAGATTTTTGCTTCAATATTTTCCGGGCATTGCGATAATAATTTAACGCCGTATAAGTATTCTCTTAATGTCGCTAACGATGTTGCTACCTGTGTTAATGCTAATTCGTCATTAAAATTAACGTACTGCGTTTTCAAGCCTGCAATAAGCGCACTAAAAATATCGTCGATTTCTGCGAGTGAAGACTCCGCGTCAAGGCCACGAACTGTTTGTTGCACCGCGGCAACCAAATTGTTGGTCACTTTTGCTGGTGCAGATAATACCAATGCTACCTGTGATTGTTCAATGTTACTCACAGAGATATCTGCAGCACAGGCAAATCGTTCAGCATTCGCTAACGATGTACCACCAAATTTTAAAACTCGCATCCTTTGCTCCCTTGTTGATACAAAAAAGCCCGTTCCTAAATGGTAACGGGCTTTTTCATTATTTCTGTCTTAGCCCTACGAATCATCCCACCGTTGTAATAACAGTGTTAATAATGGTGGTGGTAATGAACGCTAAGCAATAAGTCATAAAATATTTAATTAATCTGTTAATAATTTCAATACCTATAGCAATATCAAAAAATGCGATGTTAATCAAGTTTAAAATAGATTTAGTTGTTTCACTCTACATCGCTAAACAGGTGTAAAGATGTTGAAATAATGTAAAAACATTGCCATATTGTGACATGTCTTAAGTACAAGGATTTGTTGTATGGAAAAAGTATTAGAAGCGCAAATAGCCGGTTCTATATTAGCGTCGTGTGATGCTTTCTATAGCCGCTTTTTAGAAGTCACCCGTGGGGCAAAATTACGTTTTGAAAACGCCGACTGGCATGGTGTACAAATCGCCGCCAAAAAACGTATCAGCCTGTATGATTACCACGTCGGTAAAACCGCGCAACAAATGCAAGATCTCGCCGCCGAAACAGAAGCCGACCAGCCATTTCTACAAAGTATTAAATGCGAGTACGAAGCGCTATTACAACATTACCCCAATTTTGAAATTGCCGAGAGCTTCTTTAATTCGGTTTATCGCCGCGTGTTTAAACACACCAACATCTACAAAGACCAGTTATTTATTACCAACGCCAATCGCTTGCGTGACCCAACATACCCAAATAACTTTTATCGCAGCTATACTCGCGGTGGCAACTTTTCCGAGATCTTACGCAAGATCATCACGGGTTATACTTTTACAGCGCGCTGGGAGAATTTAAACCGCGATCTGGAAAATGTAGTGGATTACCTTAATCAACATGCCCCGAAGCAACTCACCGATGCTAAACACATCGAAGTGCACATGCTTAATGAAGTATTTTATCGTAACAAAGGCGCTTACCTGATGGGTAAGATCTTTGCTGATGGGCAAATGTATCCACTGGTATTTCCGATTTTAAATAACGAAGAAAACGAGATCTATTTAGATACAGTCATTTTTGAAAAAGAAGAAACCAGTATTCTATTCGGTTTTGCCCGCGCTTATTTCTTTGTCTATGCACCCGAACCCGGTGCCATAGTGCAGTTTTTAAAACCGATGATCCCAAATAAAACTAACTTTGAGATCTACTCGGCGATTGGTTGCCAAAAACATGCAAAGACCGAACTATTTCGCCACTATATAAAGCACCTCGATAACTCTGACGATCAGTTTATTATTGCCCCGGGTATTAAAGGCATGGTGATGAGCGTATTCACTCTGCCCTCTTATGATGTGGTATTTAAGATCATTAAAGATAAGTTTGCGCCGCCGAAGCAAATCGATCATGCCACGGTAAAAGCCAAGTATCAGATCGTAAAATCCCACGATCGTGTTGGTCGTATGGCCGATACCCAGCAATTTAAAAACTTTGCCTTTCCCAAAGAACGTTTCAGTCAAGAATTGCTCGATGAGTTATTAGTTGTCGCGCCGTCAGTCATCAAACTGACCAACACTAAAGTGGTGATCAAGCATCTGTATATTGAACGTAAGATGATCCCGCTAAACATGTATCTTGAACAGGCCAATGAACAAGAACTGGATAACGCCATTGATGAATACGGCAATGCCATCAAACAGCTCGCTGCCGCGGATATTTTCCCAGGTGATATGTTATTTAAAAACTTTGGCGTGACCCGCCATAATCGGGTGATTTTCTACGATTATGATGAGATCTCTTATATGCACGAGGTGAACTTCCGCTATATTCCCAAATCACGCTATCCAGAAGACATGATGATGGCGCAACCTTGGTTTGCCGTGGCACCTAATGATGTCTTTCCGGAAGAGTTTGAAACCTTCTTATTATCACGACCTGAAATTAACAAGCTGTTTAAGAAGTATCATGCTGATTTGCTGGATGCTAACTACTGGAAAGGACTGCAAGATAATATTAGCCGCGGTAAATACAATGATGTATTCCCTTATCGTCGGGCACGACGTTTTATTCGCGATGTATAGCGCGATAAATAGATTAATGGATTAATGAGTTGCTAGATAGGTAGCGTTAGTTTTCTACCACTAAAGCTGCCTATCTATTTACCTACTGGCAGTTTATCTACTTTATCTGCTTACCTACTTATCTACTTATCTACTTATAGATAGCTATAGATGAATATAGATAGCTAGTTACAGCAAGGGTTCTTTCGCGACCACAACACCGTTTAAATCAGCATAGATATAATCACCTTCTGCAATGCTCACACCGGCAAATTGTAAATCGATACCTGCATCGCCTAAACCACGCTTTTCAGTTTTAACCGGACAAGCTGTGATCGCTTTAACACCAAGCTCCAATGTATTAATCGTAGCAACATCTCTAATCGCACCATAAATTACAAACCCAGCCCAGCCATTACTGACTGCATTTTCAGCAATCATATCGCCCAGCAAGGCACGCCGTGTCGAGCCACCACCATCAATCACTAAAATACGTCCTTGCCCTGATGTGGCAGCGAGTTCTTTTACCAAAGAGTTATCTTCAAAACATTTAACCGTAACGGCTTGGCCACTAAAAATAGTCGCTTTACCATAACTTTGGAAAATAGGGTCCATCACGGATAATTTATCGAAATGTTGATCACACAGATCGGGTAATAGGTCTAACATAGTCCATCCTTAGCGTCGTTATTGTTGATAGCTGACAATCCCATAGCAATCTTGTCTAATTCATTAATAGTAATACTGTCTAATTCGTTAATAACTGCAAAATTAACTACAATTACTAACATATTAGCGCAGATCAATTATTCCAATCTATAATTAATTAACAAAGTCCATACATAGATAATTCTGTCTCAATAAAACTTACCAAGTTGTAATTTGATTACATTTTTACGAATTAAATAGTGCTTTTGCAACGCTTATTTTGACACTCCAAAATAAGTCGCTGAAAATAAATAATACAGCACTCTATTTATATCGATAAACTGTGCAAATAAGCACTATAAACCAGCAGTACAGGCATAAATGGATACGAATCCGGAGCCAAAATTAGATTAATGAAATTTTTTTTATCTTAAATAGCCGTTATCAACAGGCTTCATCGGTAAATATGTACTGGATTTAGCCTCATTGATACCGCTGTTAAACAACCTGAAAAATTAACATTATCAATGTAACAGATTGATTTATATACTTTAAACAACTATGAAATATAATGCTTAGTTACTATAATTAATTAAGCCTTACTTTGTAACCACCTTATTTAACTAAAATATAACCAATGAGGGTTAATTGATAAATATCAAATCATGTTTAGTTATTACGTAACATAATTACATTAGGTTGTTATGCGGCTGTTAATAACATATAATCCTATAGTTAAGGAAGCCATAAAACTAGATATTCTGCCGCAGCTCGCTGTTTTAGATAAATAGTCTTATATTTCATGGATGTATTACTCTTACTCCTGAGTTAATTGCGTAGATACTCTATCAATTAACAGGGCACTATTTGATCCAAAGCGGAACTAGGTACGTTTATGCAAACCCCAAACATTCTTATCGTAGAAGATGAACTCGTTACACGTAACACCCTAAAAAGCATCTTCGAAGCTGAAGGCTATTCAGTACATGAAGCAAGTAACGGCGATGAAATGTATGAGATCATTGCCAATAATCCGATCAGCTTGGTAATCATGGATATTAACCTTCCAGGTAAAAATGGCTTATTGTTAGCACGTGAACTACGTGACAAACATAATGTAGCTCTGATGTTTTTAACTGGTCGCGACAATGAAGTTGACAAGATTTTAGGTCTAGAAATTGGTGCTGACGATTACATTACCAAGCCATTTAACCCACGTGAATTAACTATCCGTGCGCGTAACCTACTTGGCCGTACTTTTACTAAGTTGCCTGTAGCAGACGAAGAAAAAGCCATCATTGAAGAATATGAATTCAATGGCTGGCGTTTAAATATCAACAGCCGTTCTTTAATTAGTCCGCTGGATGATTCATTTAAACTACCACGTAGTGAATTCCGTGCGATGCTACACTTCGTAGAAAACCCAGGTAAAATTCAAACACGTGCAATGTTATTGAAAAAAATGACAGGCCGAGAATTGAAACCACACGATCGTACTGTTGATGTAACGATTCGTCGTATCCGTAAGCATTTTGAAAGCATTGCAGATACGCCAGAAATCATCGCGACAATCCACGGTGAAGGTTACCGTTTTTGCGGTGAATTAAGCTAAGCAACAAACCGCTCAGCAATGAATGACAGATACAAAAAAAGCGCTTATTAGCGCTTTTTTTTATTTCTGTATAAAAATGTAATATCAACATTCTCACATTTTTATATTACATTAAGTAATATTTTCGCGACCTTTTACACCACGTAAAATAGCTTGCATTAACTCACTGGCATCAAATTTAGTTAGCGCTTCGTCGGCACCAATTTGCTGGGCACGTTCGGTACTAATTGCGCTGGATAATGACGTATGTAAAATAATATAAGTCGCCGATACATTAGGCGTACTACGCACTTCAAATGCCACTTCATAACCATCGAGTCCAGGCATTTCAATATCACTCACCAAGACATCAATTGGCTTACCCGATTCAACAGCCGATTGCATGGTAGTTAGCGCATCTTGACCATTTTTAGATACTTGATAATGGATCCCAGCAGCATCTAGCGCGCTAGCAAGTTGATTACGAGCAACCATTGAATCATCGACCACAAGGATCTCTTTATTACGTAACTCTTCAAGCTCTGCGGCCGTGAACTGAGGTAATTCGACATTCGCATCATCAGGGTAAATATCAGCTAACAAACGTTCTACGTCCATCAATTGCACTAATTTCCCTTCTAGCTCCATGACGCCAGTAGTGTAAATATTACAACCAAGCGTAGGGCTCGGTGCTGAAATATCTTTCCAGCTACACTCCATGATCTTGTCGATATGACGTACCAAGAAACCAACTATCTGACGACTACAGTCGGTAATAATAATATTACACGAATCGTATTCTTCTTTCGTGACTGGGCGGTAACCTACCGCACTCGCCATATCAATAATAGGAATAGTTCGACCACGTAGCGTCGCTGCGCCCATGACCATAGGGTGAGAACCTGGTAACGAATACAGACGTGTAGAAGGCACAATCTCTTGTACTTTCAAGGTACCAATCGCAAACTTCTGCTGCAGATTCAATTTAAATAATAATAAACCTTGTGACTGACCCATTATCCTTCCTACTCATAAATTAATATATTGACGACGACAATCGAGACTATAGCACAATTAAACATAGATATAATTTCATAGGGTTAAAATCACTTATTAAACAACCTTGCTATGATGCAAAGCAAAAAGCGCATCATCAATATAGTACGGATAAAATGCAAAAAAAAGGCCGCAATAATTGCGACCTTTTTTTATTAACACATCAACCGAATGACGAGTAACTTAAACGCTTAATTTAAGCCTTATTAGCCTAAGCTATTAACCTAAACTATTAACCTAAGTTAACGCGCGCATTACGGAACATACGCATCCATGGGCTATCTTCACCCCATTCTTCTGGATGCCATGAGTTGCTCACAGTACGGAATACACGTTCCGGATGCGGCATCATGATAGTTACGCGACCATCTGTGGTTGTTAAGCCAGTAATACCTAATGGCGAACCATTTGGATTTGATGGGTATTGCGTCGTTGGTTGACCGTAGTTGTCAACGAAGTTAAGAGCCACTGTACCACTGTTACTCAGTGCTTGCAGATGGGCATCATCGCGTAATTCAATACGACCTTCACCGTGAGATACAGCGATAGGCATTCTTGAACCAGCCATGTTACCTAAGAATAATGACGGATTTTTCGGTACTTCAACTAAGCTGAAACGTGCTTCAAAACGTTCCGATTGGTTAGTCACGAAACGTGGCCATAATTCTGAACCTGGGATAAGTTCACCCAAGTTAGATAACATCTGACAACCATTACATACACCCAGTGAGAAGCTGTCTTCACGTGCGAAGAAAGCCGCGAACTGGTCGCGTGCTTGTGGGTTGAATAAGATTGATTTAGCCCAACCTTCACCCGCACCCAGTACGTCACCGTAAGAGAAACCACCACAAGCGGCAAGGCCAGCGAAGTCTTCAAGGTTAACGCGACCACTAAGAATATCACTCATGTGAATATCTTGAGCAGCAAAGCCAGCACGATCAAATGCAGCCGCCATTTCCGTTTGCGAGTTTACACCCTGCTCACGTAAAATCGCCATTTTAGGCTGTACACCTGTCATGATGTAAGGAGCGGCAATATCTTCGTTGACGTCGAAGCTTAAGTTAACGTTAAGACCAGGGTCTTTCACATCAAGTTTAAGATCGAACTCTTGCTGTGCACAACTTGGGTTGTCACGCAGAGCTTGCATTTTAAGGGTTGTTTCAGCCCAAATTGCACGGAAGTAAGTACGGCTTTCAGCTAATACGTTTGCGCCATTACGCGTGAAACGCACCATGTCATCTGCATTTGTAGAACCAATTACATGACAACATGCAGCAAGACCGTGGCCTGCTAAAGTTGTCAGTACTTGTTCTTTCATTGCTGCAGAAACTTGGATAACTGCGCCTAACTCTTCTGAGTAAAGTGCAGCAAGATCATCCGTACCGAGCATATCAAGTTCAACATCAACACCACAGTGACCAGCAAATGCCATCTCTGTAATTGTTGAGAATAAACCACCGTCACTACGGTCATGATAAGCCAGTAAAGATTGCTCTTTCACTAATACTTGCATTGCATCGAAGAAGCCTTTCAGCTGCTCTGAGCTATCCACATCTGGTGTATGTTGACCCAGTTGCTTGTATACTTGTGCTAATGAAGATGCACCTAGACGGTTTTGACCATTACCTAAATCGATAAGGATGAGGTCTGTCGCGCCTTTGTCAGTACGTAGCTGTGGAGTGACCGTTTTACGTACGTCAGTCACACGACCGAACGCCGTAATAATCAGTGATAATGGTGAGATAACTTCTTTGTTTTCACCGTTATCTTCCCAGCGCGTCTTCATTGACATTGAATCTTTACCTACTGGAATAGTCAGGTTCAATTCAGGACAAAGTTCTTCACCAACCGCTTTAACAGCCGCGTATAAACCAGCATCTTCACCTGGGTGACCCGCTGCAGACATCCAGTTAGCAGAAAGGTTAATACGGGTTAAATCGCCAATTTCTGTTGCTGCAATGTTTGTTAATGCTTCAGCAACAGCCATACGGCTTGATGCAGGGAAGTTTAACAAGGCTAGTGGCGTACGTTCACCAATTGCCATTGCTTCACCAGCGTAAGTATCAAAACTTGCTGCTGTTACTGCACAATCCGCAACCGGAACCTGCCAAGGACCAACCATTTGGTCACGTGCAACTAAGCCCGTTACCGAGCGGTCACCGATGGTGATCAAGAAAGTCTTTTCAGCAATTGCCGGTAAACGTAATAAACGTTCTGACGCATCTTTAACGGTAATACCAGTAAAGTCTAATGCTTGACCTTCAGTCACTAGCGTTGTTGCGTCACGGTGCATCTTAGGTGCTTTACCTAATAATACTTCCATTGGCATATCAATCGGCGTTTCGTCTAATAACGAATCCGTTACAGTCAAATGCAACTCTTCAGTCGCGACACCAACCACAGAGAATGGCGTACGTTCACGCTTACAGATCGCTTCGAATGTAGCAAGATTTTCAGGTGCTACAGCCATAACGTAACGTTCTTGTGATTCATTACACCAAATCTCAAGCGGTGACATGCCTGGTTCATCGTTGTTAATATCACGTAATTCAAACTTAGCACCACGACCACCGTCATGTACAAGTTCAGGGAATGCGTTGGATAAACCGCCCGCGCCCACATCGTGAATGAAGGCAATTGGATTGTCTTCACCCATCTGCCAACAACGGTCGATAACTTCCTGACAACGGCGTTCCATTTCTGGATTTTCACGTTGTACCGAAGCAAAATCTAAATCTTCGTGTGATTGACCTGAATCCATTGATGAAGCAGCACTGCCACCTAAACCAATGTTCATTGCCGGACCACCCAGTGCGATAAGTTTCGCGCCTACTGGGATATCACCTTTTTGTACGTGTTGGTCACGGATATTACCGAGTCCACCCGCAAGCATAATAGGCTTGTGGTAACCACGTATTTCCACACCGTTATGGCTGTTAACTTCAGCTTCATAAGTACGGAAATAACCTAATAGGTTAGGACGACCAAATTCGTTATTAAATGCTGCGCCACCAAGTGGGCCTTCTAGCATAATGTCTAATGCACTAACGATACGACCTGGTTTACCAAAGTCGGTTTCCCACGGTTGTTCAAATGCTGGAATACGTAAATTAGATACGCTGAAACCAACTAAGCCTGCTTTAGGTTTCGAACCACGACCCGTTGCGCCTTCATCACGAATTTCACCACCAGAACCTGTCGCGGCACCAGGCCAAGGAGAGATTGCGGTTGGGTGATTGTGAGTCTCAACTTTCATCAGGATCTGAATATCTTCTTGATGATATTCATACTGCTGCGTTTGTGGATCAGGGAAGAAACGGCCGGCTTTTGAACCTTCCATAACAGAAGCATTATCTTTATATGCAGATAAAACATGATCACCCGTTTGCTCGAAGGTGTTCTTAATCATCTTGAATAATGATTTCTCTTGGTCTTGGCCATCAATAGTCCAATCCGCATTAAAAATCTTATGACGACAATGCTCTGAGTTTGCTTGGGCAAACATCATTAATTCGATGTCATTTGGATTACGTTTTAACTGCGTAAAGCTGGCAATCAAATAATCTATTTCATCTTCAGCCAGTGCTAAACCTAATTTAACGTTCGCATCAACAAGTGCCTCACGGCCACCCGCTAAGATATCAACAGACTTCAATGGGCGCGCTTGTGCTTGAACAAATAATTGTTCCGCTGCATCTAGACAGTCAAATACAGTTTCCATCATACGGTCGTGCATTAGGCTTGCAGCAGTTTGTAGTTGGGTTGGTGTAAGTGGTGTAGATGAAGAGAGGTAGTAAGCGATGCCACGTTCAAGACGTTTTACGTTAGCAAGACCGCAGTTGATTGCGATGTCGGTAGATTTAGAAGACCAAGGAGAGATAGTGCCGGGACGAGGAGTGACGAGAAGGAGAGTTCCTTCGGGAGCGTGCTCTGTAATTCTTGGCCCGTAGGTCAACAATTTTTCCAGGACACTCCGTTCTTTGTCACTGAGCGGGGTTGTTACATCGGCAAAATGGATGTACTCCGCGTAAATTGTTATATCCGATAATCCTACATCATTACATCGTTCGACTAGCTTGCTAGTACGAAACTCAGAGAGCGCTGGCGCTCCTCGCATTATATGCATTAACTTTTTCTCACTAATAAGGGTTACTGGGGAAAAATCCCGGCCATTATATGCAAATTATGACCATAACGATAGCGTTACATGAACAACAAGTTCATTTACTAATAAATTTTTTTGCGCCTTAGCCGATAACATCATTAACAGTACTGATAACATTATCATTTCATAATGATACCACCTGTGTTTTTATACAGTTCACAGTGATTAACTATTGTGTAATGGTAACGAAAACGCTATAAAGATAGATCTCATATAGATATTTATATCTTCATATTAAAAGGTTATGACTTGCAGACATTTTTAGCACGCTTACAGCTCTTTTTTAAACCTTGCTTGATCTTCATCTTAAGCGTGGCCGTTTCTGGCTGCATGCAAGAACAAGACACCAGAACCCAATTAGAAAAGATCCAAGCAGCGGGCGAACTGCATGTAAAAACTATTTATGGCCCTTCTAACTATTATATTGAAGGCAATAAACCGGCTGGTCTGGAATATGAATTATTAAAACAGTTCAGTGATTATCTCGGTGTGGAATTAATCATTCATCCTTACCATTCACTGAAAAGTATGCAGGAAGCAGAAGCCACTAGAAAGAAACCCTTTGCGTTATCAGCCGCAGGTTTAACCCGCACCAAAAACCGCCTCGAAGATTTCCGCATGGGCCCAAGCTACTATGAAGTAAAACAATTACTCATTTACCGTAAAGGCAGCCTGAGACCACGCAACCTACAACAAATTGTAGATCCTATATATGTGGTAAAAAGCTCTAGCCATGAAGAATATGTGCAAAAACTGCAACGTGAAAACCCTGAACTCAATATTACTTATAAGACCTTTCCTGACGAAGAGATCTTATTCAGTAATTTAGAACAAGGTAACATCAAGCTCGCAATCGCTGATGATACCTCTTTGTCTCAACATCAATATTATTACCCTCATCTAAATAAAGCCTTCGTATTGGAGGATGAACTTGATGTGGTTTGGATGATGGACAAAAGTGACGATGATTCGATAGCCAATGCTGTACTGGCTTTTTTTACCTTGCAGCAAATATCTGGATCGATGGAACAACTACAAGAAAAGTACTTTGGCCACATCGATACTTTTGATTTTGTTGATACCCGTACTTTCTTACGTCGGGTGGACTCACAATTACCTAAGTACGAGGCTTTATTTCGTGAGCATGCAGGTCAATTAGATTGGCGCTTACTCGCCGCTGTCAGTTACCAAGAATCCCATTGGAATCCAAAAGCAAAATCGCCGACTGGGGTACGTGGCATGATGATGTTGACCTGGCCGACTGCCAGAGAATTTGGTGTTACCTCACGTATAGATGCGACGCAAAGTGTACGAGCGGGCGCTGCCTATTTAACCAAGCTCATTAACCGGCTGCCTGATACCATTGCTGAACATGAAAAACCTTGGTTTGCCTTAGCCGCCTATAATATTGGTTACAGTCATTTAATTGATGCACGGAAAATCACCGCAAAACTCGGTGGTAATCAAAATAGCTGGACTGAAGTTAAAGCGATCATCCCGTTATTACAGCAACGTAAATGGTATAAATATACGCGTTTTGGCTATGCAAGGGGGAATGAAGCGGTGAAGTATGTCAGCAATATCCGTAAATATTACGATAGCTTGCGCTGGTTTGACGAACAAATAAACATGACCGAACAAGTTGCCCGTGACGTGGGTCTTGAAATTTCCACAAAAACAAATCAAGTATGGGAAACCAGTGCAGCAGAGTAACATTCATCCGCTGTCACAGCTGTCACAATAGTCACATAAAACTGACATAAAAGTTTCATGTGCAAGTTATTTATATTACTGTATGTTAATGAACATAAAGATAAAAAACGCCTAGGACTAGGCAGCGAAAATCAAAGGAAAGCATGATGCTAAAGAAAAGAGCAAAATTAAAAATAAAATCACCACGACGTCAAATAACACGTTCAAGAACCAACCGTTCGCTACTAAATCGTCAGCGATCTTTCTTTTTACAAAATGAATTTGACGGCCAACCCGCGATTCTAGACTAACCTTTCTGCAACAGCTTCAGGGCTTTTTTCTCTTTACGGCGACGTTTAAAAAAATTACTCAATAATGCGCCGGTCTCACTAGCAAAAACGCCTGAACGAACTTCAATTTGATGATTCAATTGCGCATGCTCTACCAAATTAAATACCGAGCCTGCAGCCCCCGTTTTTAAATCTACCGCGCCATATACCAACCGCTTCACCCTGCTATGCACCATCGCACCTGCACACATAGCACAGGGTTCTAACGTCACATACAGAGTGGCATCAATAAGACGATAATTCTCAACGGTTTTACCCGCTGCGCGCAATGCCATGATTTCAGCATGTGCAGTCGCATCGTGTAAGTTAATCGCTTGATTCCAACCTTCACCAATGACTTTATCATCAAGTACTACAACCGCACCGACCGGCACTTCATCAATCGCCTCCGCTCTACCTGCGAGCATGATCGCATGCTGCATCCAACGGTCGTCAGCTTGTCGCTGTTCGGGCGTAAGGGCTAAGTTTATATCTATATCTGATACTAGCGAACAATCTTCAGTAGTCGCTGCAATAGCTGATTCAGTAGTGGTTTCGATATTGTTTTCGGTACTTTTTTCGATATTGTTGTCGGTATTGCTTTCAGTCATGACTATCTTTGATTCAGGTGATTTATGTAGATCATAGCATAAATTACAGCGCATAAAAAAAGGGTAAGCCTGATTATCTCAGACTTACCCTTTTCGCGTTAATCTAGGTGATTAGCGTTATATTATGCCCAGTCGAGGATAACTTTACCTGACATGCCTGAACGCATAATATCAAAACCTTCTTGGAATTGATCAATTGGGAAGTGATGGGTAATGATTGGCGTTAAATCTAAACCTGACTGAATTAATGCAGCCATTTTATACCAAGTTTCAAACATTTCACGACCGTAGATACCTTTAATTACCAGACCTTTAAAGATAACATTGCCCCACTCGATACTCATCGTGCTTGGTGGAATACCTAACATGGCTACTTTACCGCCATGATTCATCTTATCTAGCATGTCGCTAAATGCAGATGGTACGCCTGACATTTCAAGACCAACATCGAAGCCTTCTGTCATTTTCAGCTCGTCCATCACATCTTTAAGTGATTCAGTTGCTACGTTTACAGCGCGAGTAACACCCATTTTACGTGCTAGGTCTAAGCGATATTCATTCACATCAGTGATCACAACATTACGTGCGCCAACGTGCTTACATACTGCAGCAGCCATGATGCCGATTGGACCAGCACCGGTGATTAATACATCTTCACCAACAACATCGAATGATAATGCCGTGTGTACAGCGTTACCAAACGGGTCAAAAATAGCAGCCATGTCATCAGAAACATCATCTGGTAGTTTAAATGCATTGAATGCAGGAATAACTAGGTATTCAGCAAATGCACCTTCACGGTTAACACCAACACCTGTAGTGTTACGGCATAAATGTGTGCGACCCGCACGACAGTTACGACAGTGACCACAGGTGATGTGACCTTCACCAGAAACACGATCACCTAAAGTGAAACCACGTACTTCTTGGCCAATGCCAACGACTTCGCCCACATACTCATGGCCTACAACCATAGGTACTGGAATTGTTTTTTGTGACCATTCATCCCAGTTATAAATATGGATATCAGTACCACAAATTGCAGTTTTACGGATCTTAATTAACAGGTCATTGTGGCCAAGCGTTGGCTTTTCCACATCTGTCATCCAAATACCTTGTTCAGGTTTTAATTTTGCTAATGCTTTCATTTTCTTAAATCCACTTGTCTCGATGATATTAAGCTTCGCCACTTAGACTCTAAGTCGTAGATAAGAACTACTTCGAAGCTTAACTAATTGTCTATTTAGATAATACCAAGGTCTTTACCGATACGGGTAAACGCGGCAATGGCAATATCAATTTGTTCTATGCTGTGCGCTGCTGACATTTGTGTACGAATACGGGCTTTACCATGTGGTACCACAGGGAAAGAGAAACCGATTACGTAGATGCCTTCTGCTAATAAACGCTCAGACATTTCAGCTGCAAGTGCTGCATCGCCGATCATTACCGGTACGATCGCATGATCAGCACCTGCAAGCGTAAAGCCTGCTGCACTCATTTCACGGCGGAAATGTTCTGCATTTGCTTTAACTTTTGCACGTAACTCATGACCATCTTCCATCATTTCGATAACGCGAATTGATGCTGCAACAATCGCTGGTGCAACAGAGTTTGAGAATAAGTATGGACGTGAACGCTGACGTAACCAATCAACGACTTCTTTTTTAGCCGATGTGTAACCGCCTGATGCACCGCCCAGTGCTTTACCTAATGTACCAGTGATGATATCAACACGATCCATTACGCCGCAATGTTCAGGAGTACCACGACCGCCTTCGCCAACAAAACCCACAGCGTGAGAATCATCAACCATAACCATGGCATTGTATTTGTCTGCAAGATCACAAACGCCTTCTAAATTAGCGATCACGCCATCCATTGAGAATACACCGTCAGTGGCGATTAACTTGTGACGTACACCAGCCGCATCTGCAGCAATAAGCTGTTCTTCTAATGATGCCATGTCGTTATTTTTGTAACGGAAGCGTTTTGCTTTACATAGACGCACACCATCAATGATTGATGCGTGGTTTAGTTCGTCGGAAATAATCGCGTCTTCTGCACCTAATATTGTTTCAAACAAACCTGTATTTGCATCAAAACAAGAGGTATACAAAATAGTATCTTCCATACCAAGGAAAGTACTGATTTTGCTTTCTAATTCTTTATGTTTGTCCTGTGTACCACAGATAAAGCGTACTGACGCCATACCAAAACCGTGGCTATCTAAACCTGCTTGTGCCGCTGCAATAAGATCAGCATGGTTAGCTAAACCTAAGTAGTTATTCGCACAAAAGTTAACGACTTCATTACCGGCCACTTGAATGTTGGCATTTTGGGCAGAAGTAATCACTCGCTCGTTTTTATAAAGGCCATCAGCTTTAGTTTGTTCTAGCTGAGATTGAATTTGCGAATAAAATGATGTGGTCATCCGGCCAACTCCTAAGGTTAATTTCAATTTGATAGGGAAACGCCACGCATTCTACTAAACATAGCTGGTCAAGCCAGAATTATATGTCCAATAGGTAAGTATTTTTTGCAAAATTGTTACTCAGCACCACTTATTGCAACATATACTCAATAAAAACAATAAAAAAACCAGCTAAAGTAGCTGGTTTTTTTGAACATCAGGAGAGAACACCTGTATGAATTATTTATTCAGGAGTATTAACTAGTTAGCAACGCGCTTGTAATCACGATATTCTGCCAACCAAAAATTCTTTTCAATATTTTTGCGGATCACATCATCTGATGTTTGCAGTGCCACACCTTGTAGTTGTGCTGTTTTTGCAACCCAAAAAGCAATCTCTTTACTAACTGAATGAATATCCGTTAATGACGGTAACAATGGACCTTGTCCATCACGACCTAACGGCGAACAATCAGCTAATGCACGACTTGCTGCCATCAACATTGCATTGGTTACACGTGTTGCTTCTGCTGCAAGTACGCCTAGACCAATACCGGGGAAGATGTAGCTATTATTACATTGGGCGATAGTGATCAACTCATCACCATAGCTCACTGGTGGGAACGGGCTACCAGTGGCTACAAGTGCACGACCTTCGGTCCAACGAATAATATCTTGTGGTGTTGCTTCAACACGCGAAGTTGGGTTACTTAACGGGAATACAATCGGGCGTTCAGTATTCGCGGCCATCGCTTTAATTACTTGCTCAGTGAATAAACCTGGCTGTCCTGATACACCAATAAGAATAGACGGTTTTGCATGTACCATTACATCAAGTAATGAAATCACATCGCTATCGATATTCCACTCATCACGTAAACCTTGATGTTGTACGAGCTTCTGTTGGAAATCTAATAAGTTTGGCATTTTGTCAGTGAGCACACCAAAACGGTCAACCATAAATACCCGAGCACGCGCTTGGCTATCAGATAAACCTTCAGATTTCATCTGCGCAACAATTTGTTCGGCAATACCACAACCTGCAGAACCCGCACCTAAGAAAGTGACTTTTTGTTCACTTAACTTAGTTTTTGCTGCGCGACAAGCAGCCATTAGGCTACCAAGAGTAACCGCTGCAGTACCTTGGATATCATCATTAAAACAACAAATCTTATCTTTATAGCGTTGTAATAACGGCATGGCATTTTGTTGAGCGAAATCTTCAAACTGTAACAATACGTTTGGCCAGCGACGTTTTACTGCGTCAATAAACAAATCTAAAAATTCATTATATTTATCTTGGTCAATACGCGGCTTACGCCAACCCATATACATAGGGTCTTGCAGCAGCTTTTCGTTATTAGTACCAACATCTAATACGATAGGTAAACAGTTCGCCGGGCTAATACCACCACACGAAGTATAAAGTGACAGTTTACCAATTGGGATACCCATACCACCGATACCTTGGTCACCTAAACCAAGAATACGCTCACCATCCGTTACTACGATGACTTTTACATTCTGCTTATTTACATTATGTAGAATATCATCGATATTTTCACGTTCAGGGTAAGAGATAAATAAACCGCGAGCACGACGGTAGATATTTGAGAATTGCTGACAAGCAGCACCAACCGTAGGGGTATAAATAATTGGCATCATCTCTTCAAGATGATTATCCACTAAACGGTAAAACAATGTTTCGTTAGTATCTTGGATATTACGTAAATAAACGTGTTTATCCATCGCACTTTCAAATCCAGAAAATTGCTTATATGCACGTTCAGATTGTTCTTGGATAGATTCAACCATCGGCGGGATTAATCCCGTAAGGTTAAAACTATGACGCTCAATAGCACTAAAACCACTGCCTTTATTTAATAAAGGTGTTTCTAATAATGCAGAGCCAGCGTAGGGTAAATACAGAGGACGGTTTGTGGTGCTCATTGATATCTCATATATATGAAAGAGTGCAGTATGCTACCGGTCGTAACTACTGGACGGGCTAAAATGACGAAGGAATATACTCGGCTAAGCTATCATAATCTAAAGAAAAAAACTAAAGATAACGATAATAGCTGAAAATATATTCCTTTTTACATATACAGAAAATTAGCGAGCACTGAGGACGATTATTTAATTGAGATAATCTTGTTTTTGTACTGTATTTTGCAGCAACTCAGGCTGAATTTTCTGTAAACTTAAATTAATTATTTGGCGAATTCGTTCTCTAGACATAGATAGACGTTCGCCGATAACATGCAGAGTCAGTGGATCTTCTTCACCTAACCCAAATCTTAATTCAATGATTTTTCTATCACGTTCAGATAAATGGCCTAATACTTCATTCAAATAGCATAATGTATCTGCATCTTCGAGTTCATCGTTTGGTTTACAAATAGAATAATCTTCTAACATATCAACCAAAGCCGTACTCGAATCACGATCCGTGACGATTGTTTTATCTAAACTTGCTTCATTGAAATAATAGGATAACACTTCGTTAACTTGTTGGTACTGCATTTCCAGAAATTCTGCCAATGCCATCACATCATGGGTACACTGCAAGTCTAATTCTTGTTCACGTGCGGTTTTTAAAATACGTTTATATACTTTACCAATATGAATTGGCACGCGAATAGTGCGTGATTGATTCATAATAAAGCGTTCGATATTATTCTTGATCCACCAAACTGCATACGTAGAGAAACGAAAGCCTTTAGTGGCATCAAATTTTTCGACCGCATGGATCAACCCAGTGTTCCCTTCCTGGATAATATCGACGAGCGGCAGTGAAGTATGTTGATAACGTTTGGCAATATTAATCACTAAACGTAAGTTAGATTGGATCATACGTTGTCGAGCTTTGACGTCACCGTCATTAGAAGCTAACGCGGTTTCGTACTCTTCCTCTTTAGTTAATAACTTACTGCTTTGGTTTACTTGATACATATATACGTCTAGTGCATTCGACTCGTTAGATAATTCCATTTTTCTATCTCCCTAAGCGAGTCTCTCCACATGAAACCACGCTTAAAATTAAACATACCTAGCAACAACTATAAAACTAACTAGAAACAAATTTTAATCAAAATATAATTCAGTAGAAATAAGGTTAGTCGGGAATTCAATTTTAGAAAGGTGTTCTTAACGAAATATTAAAAAAAACAGCAACATTCTTAGGTTAGTAACAAAAACAGATAAAACCAAGTAAGGTCAGACCAGTCAATGTGATTTAACCGCTATTTTTAAAAGTTTACTTAGAATATATAACACTAAAAAATAATATTAAACGACCAAAAGTTAGATACTTATCAGGACAGGACAACGACAAAGACAAAGAAGATGAAGAGAAGAATGTAGCTGAATAAAAATATTATTCGCGCTACATTTTATTGAATCTGCGATAAATAACGCAATGGAAGCGGTGATTTCACATCAACAAAGTCGACATAAAAGTCACCAACAACACTACTTAGACTTCACAGGTACGCTCAATACGACGTGACTTACCATTATCATCAATTGCGACATAGGTGAATGTCGCTTCGGTAACGATATAACGGAAGTTAAATTTAGGAGCGTTGATCACGGGCTTAACCCAAATTTCTAACTTAATCGTCATTGATGAATTACCAATGCGTGAACATGTACCATAGCAACAAACCACATCACCCACAGTAACAGGTTGGTGAAATGTCATGCCATCTACCGAAATAGTGGCCACTCTGCCCTGCGCGATCTCTTTCGCTAAAATACCGCCAGCGATATCCATTTGCGACATGATCCAACCACCAAAAATATCACCATTGGCATTGGTATCAGCAGGCATTGCTAACGTACGTAAAATCAAACTGCCCGTTGGGATCCTTGATTTGTCTGATGACGCTTTCTGGTTATTTTCTACTGCTGTTTTATCTGTCATGCTAACTCCGGCACTACTTTTATTATTATAATTATATTTTATCCACCTTATTTATACAAAATAAAGCTTCACTTTACAGTGAATGAAAATGTTTGATTTCTGCAATTAATAAGTCGATTGCGTCGACGGTAATATCTTGATGAACGACAAAACGGATCGCATTACTCGCACTAATAATAATACCTTTAGTACGTAAATAAGCGGCTAATGCTTTGCCATCTTTACCTGTGTATTGGGTAAAAATCATATTGGTTTGGACACTGTCTAAATCAAAAGTGAATTCAGATAGCGTCTGTAATTGTTGTGCCAAGTATTGCGTATTGTCATGATCAACGCTCAGTTTTTCAACTTGCTCATCGAGCGCCAAAATACCTGCCGCCGCTAAAATACCCGCTTGACGCATACCGCCGCCGAGCATTTTACGCCAGCGTCTAGCACTACGGATCAACGACTCAGAACCAAGTAATAATGAACCAACTGGTGCAGCAAGTCCTTTCGATAAACAAATTGATGCCGAATCAAAATATTGGGTAATTTCGCTGGCATCAACATTAAGTTTAACGGCCGCATTAAACACCCGCGCACCATCAAGGTGAATACGTAAGCCATGTTCAAACGCTAATGCCTGAGCTTGAGCGAGATACTCAAGGGATAAAACTTTACCACCTATGGTATTTTCTAATGATAATAGCTTGGTTTTTGCATGATGATCATCATCAGGTTTAATATTGTCACGTATCGCTTGCAGACAAATACTGCCGTCGGTTTCGTTGGCAATCGGCTGTGGTTGTACACTACCAAGTACCGCAGCACCACCGCCTTCCCAGCGATAATTATGGGCGTTTTGACCACAAATATATTCATCACCGCGTTGGCAATGCGCCATGATAGCTAACAAGTTAGCTTGGGTGCCTGACGAACAGAAGATAGCTGCATCAAATCCATAACGTTCAGCGGCCATTTCTTCGAGTTTATTTACTGTCGGATCATCACCATAAACGTCATCACCCACAACAGCCGTTGCCATCGCGTTACGCATTGCTGCCGTTGGTTGTGTGACCGTATCACTTCTAAAGTCGAACATTTGTCTCTTCCTTTTGCCACGCTTTATACAAAAATCTATTTTTGCATATTACACCGATGATTAATGTTTCAATCTATTAATATTTCGGTTATCCGAATTGTAAATGAGTATAACATCCGAGTAACAAGAGTCAGGTTAATTTCGTATTTTGTTACTCATTGTTACGTATTTAAAAACACCCCAAAATACTGCGTTAAAATTAACCAATAAAAAAGCAGGCCGTTATCGCTAACGGCCTGCCTATTGCTTAACTTATACGTCTTAATTTATAAAAATAGACTTACACAAGTTAATTTATATCACTCATCAGTTAAAACAAGTCAGACGAGTTGATTATTTTTACACGTCGGTTTTTCTTTCGTAGGCATGGCTCACTGCAGCTGTAAAGACCACATCAGTTGAACTGTTTAACGCAGTTTCTGCTGAGTCTTGTAGCACACCAATAATGAAGCCCGTTGCCACAACTTGCATAGCGATATCGTTATCAATACCAAATAAGCTACACGCTAATGGAATTAACAACAATGAACCGCCGGCAACACCTGATGCACCACATGCAGAAATAGCCGCAATTAAGCTCAGTAATAATGCCGTTGGTAAATCAACCGCAATACCCAAAGTATTAACCGCTGCCAGTGTTAATACCGTAATGGTGATCGCTGCGCCCCCCATATTAATGGTTGCGCCCAGTGGGATAGATACCGAGTAAGTATCTTTGTGTAAATTAAGTTTTTTACACAGTTCCATATTCACAGGAATATTCGCCGCAGATGAACGCGTGAAGAAGGCAGTAATACCACTTTCACGTAAACACTGGAAAATTAACGGATATGGGTTTTGACGTGACATCACAAACAAAATCATTGGGTTAATCACTAAGGCAACAACGGCCATCGAGGTTAATAATACCGCGAGTAAATGGGTATAACTGACCATTGCCGAGAAACCAACTGTCGCAAATGTTGATGCAACTAAACCAAAGATACCGAGCGGTGCAAAACGAATCACTACGTGTACAATTTTCGATACGCCATCAGCAATATCTTTGATCACTTGTTTTGTTGTTGGTGATGAATGCTTTAACGCCGCACCAAAACCAATACCCCAAGTTAACACACCAATAAAGTTACTGGTTACAATGGCATTAATCGGGTTATCAACAACCTTGTAGATCAAATTACGCAATACTTCGGTAATATTACTCGGCGCTGTATTGGTTGCAGCTTCCGTTACTAAGCTAAGTTGAACTGGGAATAAAAAACTTAAACTGACCGCTACAATCGCAGCAGCAAAGGTGCCTAATAAATACAAGGTCACAATCGGACGTATATTAGCATTCGTGTTAGATGCTTGATTTGCAATTGCAGAGATCACTAATACAAATACTAATAAAGGTGCGATCGCTTTTAGCGCACTGACAAATAACCCACCAAATAAACTTGCTTCGATAGCAATACTTGGTGCGGCATAAGCAAGCGCGATACCCGCAACAATACTAATTATGATTTGCTTAACCAAACTCAGTTGAAGAAGCCCTGCTACTTTACTACCCATATCACGTCCTATATCCATAAACATTAATAAAGGCAGGATAATACCAAATTAAATAGATGAAATGATATTAAATATTATCAATTCATCACAAAATAACGATAAATACTCAAGTTAATGCAAATTATAGTGCATCGCCCATGCATTTCATTCTTATCTCACAATAACGTCCTGATTCAGTATCGTGTTACTACTAATCATCTGCGCGGCATTGGTTTTATCCAGCCAATTAATTTTAACCTCCACTTCCTTTAATAGACTTGATGTGGAAAGTATTGTCAGCGCTGTAACTTGCCAGGTTAAACTAAACCCATGCTGATCATATTGAATATCTCCCGCGCTCAAATTACCGCCCAAATTTGTACTCAAAGACGTAAATCCAGCACTCGAGTCGGCCAAAGAACGTAACTCATTAAGCTTATACTCCATTAGCGCCCATGCAGCGGTATATTGTGATTGCTGCAATGCAATTTTAGCCTGAGTTAACTTTAAACCTGTGATACCAAATATAGAAGTACTCAGCATAAATAAACAGATCATCACCTCAAGTAAACTGCCGCCTCGTTGTAGCGTATCGTGTCTCCGGCGCATTTAAACACCGTACAAAGAACTTGGCTGCCAAGTCCAAGGCATTGATGTCGTCACCAGCTGACGCTGCATTACAAGTCGCTCAGTATTATTATAAGTAATCGCGATGGTAATGTTGAAAACAGCGGCCTTTTCAACGCATAAATAAAATGGTTCTGACAGCATATATTGCTGCATCATCGCATTCGGAGTGACTCGCTGATGATTATCTAATGCTAAGTTTGTACATGGCTGTAGCAAAGTAAGTAATTCAGGAGAATCGTAGATCACGATATAAAACAAATCCAATTTGTTGGCCGCTATAATTTTAGCTCGCAGGTAATTAAGATCAAGCTGATTACGGTGAATACGCTGTTGCTGCATATGAGCAAATGCCAAACTGCTGCTAATGGTAAGGAAAACTAAAATTAGCGTCATGGATAACATAGCAAAGCCTCGAACGGCCTTAAACATCATCATAGAAAAGCCCTCGCACTACTATTACGAAGAAAGTGAAGCTCAATATCGGCATATTGACGGTGACGAATACTCAGCGCGATACTGACATCCCCCTTAACGCGATCCGGTAGAGAATATAACTGTTGCGAAACCGTAAATTGCAATTGGATAATATCGGTACTCGCCGTATCTGAAATCATTTCCCAACCTAAACCACCATCGCAACTAACCTCACTGCCTTTACGCACCTGTAACCCACCGAGATGCAAACGAAAACCAAAGCTTTCATGACTAAAAATACCATCTTCATCACGATCATAGCGATAGACAATACAATCCTTGCTGGGGTTTAAAATAAAAACTTGGTCATCGCTATAGATAAAAGGATTCGCTTCAGCAATATTGCTTTTATAGCCTGCTCGAGCCAACTCTCCCTGCATAATAGTCAGTATACTCTGCGCCTCCTGCTGCACCTGATAATATTGTTCCGCTCGGGTATTTTGCACCTCATGGGCCGCGTATATATGACTCATACCGGTAAAAATAATACCCGCTAATGAGATTGACATCATCAGCTCAATTAACCCATGCCCGCACATGTAAACACGGTTCGGCAAAGCCGATATAACTAGTTGAACTGATAGCACTCGTTGAACTGATAGCACTAATTTAACAAGGTCCATAAATAGCACTATCTCCGCCTATCATACAAACTCGAATACGTCCCAGAGTACTAACAATAACCTGAGTGCTAAAGCGCCCTAAGGAAAGTTGATAGCTAGCGCCATTGGTGGCACCAAATAAGGGTGAGAAGGATAAACGGGCGCGATTAATGCTGATTTCAATATCACTTATCACAGAACTAACTTGGCCATATTGAGTTTGACATAAGGTGTGAGGTGCTAAGCAATCACAATTTTCGCTATCACTGATAACCCAACATGATTCGAATGTGCTAGTGACGGTGTTACTAACCTGCACATTAAAATAATGCCGTTGCCCCCGTACTATCGCTAATTGTTTAGTGATCGTTAACGCTTCAACGAATTGCCTAGTGAGGTTACTGAGTTTATGTTTATCCACGTATCCAGTATACGCAGGCACACTTACGGCCAGCAATATAGTCAGTATTGCCAAGCTTAAAAGTAACTCGATTAAGGTTATACCTGATAATTTTAATTTACAGTACATCATTAACATTCGCTTAATTTATTCGTGGTTCAGAAACACTAACCCTAGAATAAAATGCAATCACTGATACTTTTATGCCAATAAACAGGTAAAATGTTCCACAATTATTGATATACCCACAGTAATTACTTGTTCACTTTGATTAAACCAAGCAACATGAATAAGTAAATAACAGGTGTAATTAAAGAAAAAAACACGCACAATTAAAGAGTTATTATGTCAAAAATAGATTTTTCAGCGATTAACAAAAGCAGTTCCAACTCATTTCATGAGCAGCGTAATACCATCAAAAAAGTATGCCTTGGAAAAACTGTTTTATGCCCAGTTTGTCAACAAGCATTAAAATTATTACCACCAAAAAATAAAAATGATGCGTCGAAGACCGGCGTGAGTTGTGCAAAAGGTTGCACCTTTATTGAATTGGAATTTGAACTGTAATTGAAACTGTCGTTGTAGTCTCTGTCACTCGGCGCTGACTGTTGCTAATCATCATAAATTGCAGATATAAAAAAACCTCGCTACTGCCTTAAACAGCAATAACGAGGTTTTTTATTAACTATGAATCGCGATTACTTAATGCGAGTATGTAGCTCTTGGATTGAGCGAACTGTACCACGGTCATCAGCAGAGTGCGCTTGACACGTTGCGAATGCAGCATTCATTGTTGTTGTGTAGTTAACTTTATAACGTAAAGCCGCTGCACGAAGTTGACGAGAATCTTCAATAGCAACACGACCTTCCGTCGTATTAATAATGTAGCTGTACTCGCCATTTTTGATACGGTCAAGAATATGAGGACGACCTTCATGTACCTTGTTTACTAAGCGAAGATTAACACCTTCTTCACCCAGTGCCACAGCAGTACCGTGAGTCGCGTCAATTTCAAAACCAAGTGCAATAAGTTGCTTCGCTAATTCAGCTGCGCGGGCTTTATCACCGTTACGAACTGAGATAAGCGCACGACCACTCTTAGCAACTTCAGCAGAAGCACCAAGCTGTGCTTTAGCATAAGCTTCAGCGAATGTATCACCCACACCCATCACTTCACCAGTAGAACGCATTTCAGGGCCTAGTAACGGATCTGAACCTGGGAACTTACCAAATGGTAATACTACTTCTTTAACAGAGTAGTATGGTGGGATAACTTCTTCTGTGAAACCAAGTTCAACTAACGTTTGACCAGCCATTACACGTGCAGCAACTTTCGCAAGTTGTACACCTGTTGCTTTTGAAACAAAAGGCACTGTACGTGCAGCACGCGGGTTAACTTCAATAAGATAAACTTCGTTATCTTTAACAGCGAACTGGGTATTCATTAGACCAATAACACCTAACTCTAATGCTAATGCACGTACTTGGTCGCGCATAACATCAAGAATTTCTGGGCTTAATGAATAAGGAGGTAATGAACAACCTGAGTCACCTGAGTGAACACCTGCTTGTTCGATGTGCTCCATGATGCCGCCAATAACAACATCTTTACCATCACAGATTGCATCAACGTCAAGCTCGATAGCGTTATCTAGGAAACGGTCAAGTAGTACTGGTGATTCGTTAGAAACACTTACCGCTTCTTTAAAGTAACGACGTAAATCGATTTCGTCATATACAATTTCCATTGCACGGCCACCAAGTACATATGATGGACGAACAACTAACGGATAACCGATAGATTCAGCAGAAATAACCGCTTGTTCAGTCGTTGTTACCGTTGCATTGTCAGGCTGTAATAAACCTAAACGGTCAACAGCTTGTTGGAAACGTTCACGATCTTCTGAACGGTCAATTGCATCCGGTGATGTACCGATAATAGGTACGCCAGCCGCTTCTAATTCACGTGCTAGTTTAAGTGGCGTTTGACCACCGTACTGAACAATCACGCCTTTCGGCTTTTCTACACGGACGATTTCTAATACATCTTCTAATGTAATAGGTTCGAAGTATAGGCGATCTGATGTGTCGTAATCTGTTGAAACAGTTTCAGGGTTACAGTTAACCATGATAGTTTCGTAGCCGTCTTCACGCATCGCTAATGCCGCGTGTACACAACAGTAATCGAATTCGATACCTTGGCCAATACGGTTAGGACCGCCACCAATGATCATGATTTTATCATTATCCGTTGGTGCTGCTTCACATTCTTCATCGTAGGTAGAATACATGTAAGCCGTGTCGCTTGAGAATTCAGCGGCACAGGTATCAACACGCTTGTAAACCGGTAATATGTCTAAACGATGACGAAGTTTACGTACTTCGTTTTCGCTTACACCTGCAAGTTTAGACAGACGTATATCAGAGAAACCTTTACGCTTAAGTTGACGTAATACCGTTTCATCTAAGCCAGACAGGCCGATTTTACTTACGTTTGCTTCCGCTTTAACTAGGTCTTCAATTTGTACTAAGAACCAATGGTCAACACACGTAATTGCATAAATCTCATCACACGTCATGCCGCTACGGAACGCGTCAGCAATATAGAAGATACGCTCTGCGCCAGCTTCCATTAATTCATGACGAATTGTTGCAGCTGCAGTATCATCGTTTAGATTAACTTCAGGGTCTAAACCATTCTTGCCAATTTCTAAGCCGCGTAATGCTTTTTGCAGTGACTCTTGGAAGTTACGGCCAATTGCCATTACTTCACCAACAGATTTCATCTGGGTAGTAAGACGGTCGTTCGCGCCAGCAAATTTTTCGAAGTTAAAGCGTGGCAGCTTAGTTACAACGTAATCAAGTGTTGGTTCGAATGATGCTGGAGTTGCGCCGCCAGTAATATCATTTGATAACTCATCTAACGTGTAACCTACCGCTAGTTTTGCCGCAATTTTAGCAATTGGGAAACCCGTAGCTTTTGATGCAAGAGCAGATGAACGTGATACACGTGGGTTCATCTCGATGATAACCATACGCCCATCTTCAGGGTTGATACCAAACTGAACGTTTGAACCACCCGTTTCAACACCAATTTCACGTAGAACAGCCATCGATGCATTACGCATGATTTGGTATTCTTTATCCGTTAATGTTTGTGCTGGTGCAACCGTAATTGAGTCACCCGTGTGGATGCCCATTGGGTCGAAGTTTTCAATTGTACATACGATGATGCAGTTGTCGTTTTTATCACGTACAACTTCAGTTTCGTATTCTTTCCAACCGATTAATGATTCATCGATCAATAATTCTGTGGTTGGAGAGAGGTCTAAACCTAACGTACAGATGTCGATGAATTCTTCCATGTTATAAGCGATACCGCCACCCGTACCACCCATAGTGAATGATGGACGAATAATACATGGGAAACCGACTTCAGCCAGTACGCCTTTAGCTTCTTCAATTGTATGCGCAATACCAGCACGCGGTGTTTCAAGACCAATGGCTTTCATGGCTTTATCAAAACGACTGCGGTCTTCCGCTTTGTCGATTGCATCAGCAGTAGCACCAATCAGTTCAACGTTAAACTCTGCTAAAACACCTTTGCTGTCTAGCTCAAGTGCACAGTTTAATGCTGTTTGACCACCCATAGTCGGTAGAATCGCGTCTGGACGTTCTTTTTCGATGATGTTACGTACAACTTCCCAGTGGATCGGCTCGATGTAAGTCGCGTCCGCCATTTCTGGGTCAGTCATGATTGTAGCTGGGTTTGAGTTAACTAGAATAACTCGGTAACCTTCTTCACGAAGTGCTTTACAAGCTTGAGCACCGGAATAGTCAAACTCACACGCTTGACCGATTACGATAGGACCTGCGCCCAAGATTAGAATACTTTTTATATCATTACGTTTTGGCATAGTTCAATTCTCTACTAGGTATCAGGCTTAGGCGTTGCTTTTTTCCATACTCTTTTCCATCAACTCTATAAAGTGATTGAAAAGTGGAGCGGCATCGTGTGGACCAGGACTTGCTTCAGGGTGACCTTGGAAGCTAAATGCGGGTTTATCAGTACGATGAAGACCTTGTAAAGAGTCATCAAATAATGACTTATGCGTCATGACTAGATTTTCAGGTAATGTAGTTTGATCAACTGCGAAACCATGGTTCTGCGCCGTAATCATTACTACGCCACGCTCCATGTCTTTTACAGGGTGGTTAGCACCATGATGACCAAATTTCATTTTTAATGTTTTAGCACCACTTGCTAATGCAAGTAATTGGTGACCTAAACAAATACCAAATACTGGAATATCGGTAGTCAAAATTTCTTTAATTGCTGCGATTGCATAATCACACGGTTCTGGATCGCCAGGGCCGTTTGATAAGAAAATACCATCTGGATTTAACGCTAATACTTCTTTCGCAGTTGTTTGCGCAGGTACAACCGTAATACGGCAACCACGGTCAACTAACATACGTAAGATATTACGTTTAACACCATAATCATAAGCAACAACGTGGAAACGTGAATCGGTTGCGTCTGCAGGTAAGCCACCTGTTAAAGTCCAGCTACCTTGGTTCCATTCGTATGCTTCTTTTACTGTCACTTCTTTCGCTAGATCCATGCCTTTTAAGCCAGGGAATGCTTTAGCAAGTTCCAATGCGAGTGTTTCATCTATACTTTCACCGGCGATGATACAACCCGCTTGCGCACCTTTTTCACGTAAGATACGTGTCAGTTTACGCGTATCAATATCCGCGATACCAACAACATTACGTTCTTTTAGATAGTCAGTAAGTGTTTGTTGATTACGGAAGTTAGAAGTAACTAAAGGAAGATCTCGAATGATTAGTCCACAAGCATGAACATCTGGAGACTCAGCGTCTTCATCATTGGTACCGGTATTTCCGATGTGTGGGTAAGTAAGAGTAACGATTTGGCGAGAATAGGAAGGATCGGTTAATATTTCTTGATAACCAGTCATTGAAGTATTAAAAACTACTTCACCTACCGAATGACCTTCTGCACCGATAGACACACCACGGAATACTGTTCCGTCTTCCAACACCAACAAGGCGATATTACTCAAGACAACCTCCAAAAAAAATAGATAGAAAAATAATAAAATAAATCAACTATTTACCCCAGGCTGTCACACAGCATAGTAATTCGAGATTAAAAAAACCAACCTCTGAATTACTAAATTTTGGCAAATTCCGCGAATCATACAGATAAAATAAATGTTACGCAACTGTTTTATTTTATGTTTTTAATTTAAGAATTAAGACCAAGTACATCTTGCATTGTATACAAGCCTTTATCTTGGGCAAATACCCATGCAGATGCACGTATCGCGCCCTTTGCAAAAGTCATACGGCTCGACGCTTTATGCGTAATTTCAATACGTTCGCCAATATCAGCAAACATAGCGGTATGTTCACCGACTAAATCACCGGCACGAATGGTAGAAAAACCAATGGTTTCGCGCTCGCGCTCACCGGTAAAACCTTCACGACCATAAACCGCGACTTTTTTCAAATCACGGCCGAGTGTATCCGCGATCACTTCACCCATACCTAAAGCTGTACCAGAAGGCGCATCAACTTTATGACGGTGATGACCTTCGATGATTTCAATATCGGTATAATCGCCCATCACCTTGGCAGCCATTTCTAACAACTTAAACATCACATTAACACCAACACTCATGTTTGGCGCAAAGACGACGCCAGTGATATTACCCGCGGCATGAATCAGTTGTTTTTGTTCGTCACTAAAGCCTGTTGTACCAATAACTATTTTCTTATCGTTCGCCACAGCAAACTCAAGATGCTTCAATGTCGCATCCGTCGCCGTAAAATCGACAATCACATCAAAATCGTCCGCAACTTCAGCAAGACTACTTACGACTTTAACGCCTAATGAGCCTAAGCCTGCTAATTCACCAACATCTGCGCCCAAGAAGTTACACTCAGGACGTTCGATTGCTGCGCCAACAACAGCCGCGCCATCACTATCTTGAATGGCTTCTAAAATTGTACGACCCATACGGCCATTACAACCCATAACTGCAATTCTTACTGCTTGTCCCATCTAGATTTCTCCCTGTGTTTATCATAATCAAATAGCTAAAGTACTTCGATGATAACACTCCTCGAAACACATCAACAGGGTCTACGAGCCTATTTATTAGGTATAAAAAAACCCACGATTCTAAGTGCTAGAATGCGGGTTCATCATACTGAGTATCAGCCATTAACCGAAAATACCAAATAGGCCAGCCCATAGGTGCATTGTCGGTATTGTTAAAAATACAATTAAGAACACTACTGCGTACTTCCAGTTAAAATCGTTATACGTTGCCATTACTCACTATCCATAAAGTTGATCTAAATCAACATTCATCTTACCTAAATAATAATAACAGGGCAGCAACTATCTCTCCACTGCCATTAATTTATATCTTTTTAGGTAGTGCCGAATGAAAATTTATGTCTAAAGGGTTTAAGCTGGAATAGTACTAAAACGCTTATTTTAAGCATAAAAAAACGCCTTGCTCATATCACTATGAGCAAGGCGTTTCGCTAGTCTGTAATAGGACTGATTAGATGATGTCTAATAGTTCTACTTCAAATACTAGTGCTTGGAATGGACCGATTGCAGCGCCTGCGCCCTGTTCGCCATAAGCAAGTGTGTGTGGGATAGATAGTTTAAATTTATCACCAACGTTCATTAGTTGTAGTGCTTCAGTCCAACCAGCGATAACGCCGCCAACTGGGAATTCAGCAGGTTGACCACGTTCAACAGAACTATCAAAAACCGTACCGTCTGTTAGTGTGCCATGGTAATGAACACGTACTGTAGATTCTGCAGTCGGTTTTTGATCGATGTCACCAAGTGCGATAACTTCGTACTGTAGACCAGATTCAGTGATTGTTACTTCTTCACGTTCTGCGTTTGCAATTAGGAATTTTTCACCTTCCGCTGCGAAGATTTTTGATTTTGCTTCTTTCTCAGCTTCTAATTTCTCATGAATTAGTTGGAAAGCTTGGTTTAGCTCTTCATTGCTAACTTTGCTTTCTTCACCAGCGAACGCATCAGCAAGACCAGCTTGAACAGCTGAAATGTCTAGACCTTCGAAAGGGTTAGCAGCAAGCTGTTGACCCATTTGAAGACCAATACCGTAACTACCTTTTTGTTCACTTGTTGCAAATTCAGACATAATTAAACTTCCATAATTCTTAATGATAAGCACAGTTACTGTGCTACTTAAATAACTAGGTATGGGCGATTTATATAAAAACAAGGGAGAGCATAAAAATTTTCTCCCTTAATTCTATCTGTTAATTAGTGTTCCCCCATACTTCCATGCCAAAACGGTTATTTATAATTCAACAGTGCTGCGCCACGCACACCACCTTCACCACCAAACTCAGCGAGTTTTAATTGTGGTAACTTCATATTATCAAATACATAAGCCTTTATCTTTTCAGGCAGTTGCGAATACAAGGCCTCAAAACGCGCCAAGCCGCCACCAAACACCACGACATTCGGATCGAGGATCATGATAAGACTGCCGAGTGCTGCCGCTAAAATATCTAAAAATACCGTGATAGTTTTCACAGCAACAGTTTCATTCGCTTCGTAGGCAGCAATAATATCTGGGCCTTTTAACGCCTGTTCTTCAGTGCATGTTCCATCGATATGAATTTTGTAATGCTTATATAACGCCGCAAGACCAGTGCCAGAGCAATAGGTCTCTAAACAAGAATGGCCACCGCAACCACAATGAGTCAATGGCAGTTCAGGATAACGCTGCAACATAGTGCCCGGGATCGCCATATGACCAAACTCACCAGCGCCAAAGTTATGTCCAGACAAAATCGTTTTATTAATACAGATTGCACCACCCAAGCCAGTACCTAAGGTGACCGCGATGGCGATCTCGGCATCTTCCGCCGCACCTTTAAAACATTCAGACAAAGCGAAGCAGTTAGCATCATTCTGCACTTTTACATCACGACCAATGCGTTTCTGTAAATCAATTTGTAAGTTTTGACCATGTAAACTGGGTAAATTAGAGCACACTAAGGTATGCGTTTCTGGATCCATCACCCCAGGGTAACCAATACCCACCATGCCTTTACAATCAAACTGTTTATCCGCTTCAAAAATAAAGCTATCGAGTGCATCTAATAGTTCTTCATAATCTTCAGTAGGTGCGGGGATCCGCTCATTGAAAACACACTCAAGCGCTGTGTTGTATACCGAAAATTCTATCTTGGTACCGCCAATATCAAAACCGTAATACATTTAACCTCCATGACCGTTAAATAACAGCAAACTAATTGATGATAATTTTATAAAATATTTATAGTAGTAGTTTATAAAATATAATGATATTGAGCTGAGTTATATCTGTGTAATCAATCACACATCAACAATTTACTACTATTAAGAGGTATTTAGGTTAATTAAGAGGCAGACGGGAATAAACCGGATATATAAAAAAGCCGCGATTAAATCGCGGCTTAGCATAGTTAAATCAATAATATGATGTAGCTATTTAGTTAGGTCATCAAAGAAGCTTTTAACACCATCAAAGAAACCTTCTGATTTAGGCTTATGTTTCTTTGCTGATGCATTATTTAGCGATGATTCAAACTGATGTAATAACTCTTTTTGCTCTGCGTTTAATTTAACAGGCGTTTCAAGCGTTACTTTACACAGTAGATCACCGGTAGCACCACCACGTACAGACTTAACGCCTTTACCGCGTAAACGGAACATGCGACCAGTTTGAGTTTCAGCGGGTACTTTTAATTTAACGCGACCATCTAAAGTAGGTACTTCAATTTCGCCACCAACAGCTGCATGAGTGAAGCTAATTGGCACTTCACAATAAAGGTTGCTACCATCACGTTCAAAGATAGCGTGTTGACGCACACTTACTTGAACATATAGATCACCAGCACCGGCACCAACATCGCCAGCTTCGCCTTCGCCAGTTAAACGAATACGATCGCCCGTATCAACACCCGCAGGGATGGTTACTTTTAGATCTTTGCTGCGTTCGTAACGGCCTTCACCGTGACACTTACGGCAAGGATCTTTAATGATTTTGCCTTTACCATGACAGGTTGGGCATGCTTGGTTTACCGCAAAGAAACCTTGACGCATTTGTACTTGGCCTTGGCCATGACAAGTGCTACAAGTTGCGGCTTTAGTACCTGTTTTAGCACCTGAACCATTACACACTTCACAGTGACATTGGCTTGGGATACGAATCGTTTTGCTTACGCCACGAACCGCTTCTTCAAGCGTAAGTTCCATGTTATAACGCAGATCACTACCACGTGCAGCACGCTGTTGACGACCACGGCCGCCGCCACCGCCAAAGATGTCACCGAATACATCGCCGAATACATCACCAAAGTCACCGTGACCACCGTGACCACCACCTTGTTGATTTACACCGGCATGGCCATATTGGTCATAAGCTGCTTTTTTCTGTGAGTCATTAAGCACTTCATAGGCTTCTTTAACTTCTTTAAATTGCTCTTCCATGCCTTTATCACCCTTGGTTCTATCTGGGTGATATTTCATAGCAAGGCGCTTATAGGCCTTTTTAACATCTTTTTCGCTAGCGTCGCGTGATACACCTAGCACTTCATAATAATCGCGTTTTGACATAATAATCAGCTTAAATTTAAATAATTTAGATATACGAAAGGCGTTGGTGAAGCACCAACGCCTTTGCTATTTAAAAAGTAATAACTTAGGCGTTACTATTTTTTGTCGTCTTTTACTTCTTCAAATTCAGCATCAACAACATCACCAGCCACATCTTTTTCTTGTGACTGTTCTGAACCAGCGCCAGCTTGCTGTGCTTCAGCTTGCTGTTGAGCAATTTCCATTAATTTTTGAGCGGCTTCCATCAACGTTTGAGTTTTTGCTTCAATCGCTTCTTTGTCTTCGCCTTTAATTGCAGCTTCTAGTTCAACAATAGCAGCTTCAATTTTTTCTTTTTCATCAGCAGGTAGTGCTTCGCCAGCTTCTTCGATTTGCTTACGCGTACCGTGAACCATTGCATCAGCTTGGTTACGTGCTTGTACTAGCTCTTCAAATTTAGCATCTTCAGCAGAGTTTGCTTCAGCATCACGTACCATTGCTTCTACTTCTTCATCAGAAAGACCAGAAGACGCTTGGATTGTGATTTTTTGTTCTTTACCAGTATCTTTATCAGTAGCAGATACGTGTAGGATACCATCAGCATCAATATCGAAAGCAACTTCGATTTGTGGGATACCACGTTGTGCAGGACGGATACCTTCTAGGTTGAATTGACCTAGTGATTTGTTGTCTGCAGCACGTTTACGCTCGCCTTGGATTGCGTGAACAGTTACAGCAGCTTGGTTATCTTCAGCTGTTGAGAATGTTTGTGACGCTTTAGTCGGGATAGTTGTGTTTTTCTCGATAAGCTTAGTCATAACACCACCCATAGTCTCAATACCTAGAGATAGAGGTGTAACGTCTAGAAGAAGTACATCTGTTTTGTCGCCAGAAAGTACCGCACCTTGAATCGCCGCGCCCATTGCAACAGCTTCATCAGGGTTAACGTCTTTACGTGCTTCTTTACCGAAGAATTCAGTAACAGCAGCTTGAACCATAGGCATACGTGTTTGACCACCAACTAGGATGATATCGTTGATATCTCCAACAGCTAGGTCTGCATCTTGTAGTGCAATACGTAATGGTTCAATTGTTGCTTTAACTAGGTCTTCAACTAGAGATTCTAATTTAGCACGTGTAACTTTGATGTTTAAATGTTTAGGACCTGATGCATCAGCAGTGATGTAAGGTAAGTTAACATCTGTTTGTTGTGCTGAAGACAGTTCGATTTTCGCTTTTTCTGCAGCTTCTTTAAGACGTTGCATTGCTAGCGGATCGTTCGTTAGGTCGAAGCTTTGTTCTTTTTTGAACTCTGCTACTAGGTAGTTGATTAGACGTGTATCGAAATCTTCGCCACCTAGGTGAGTATCACCGTTAGTTGCTAGTACTTCAAACGTCTTCTCGCCATCTACTTCATCGATTTCGATGATAGAGATATCGAATGTACCACCACCAAGGTCGTATACAGCAACAACGCTGTCGCCTTTAGCTGTGTTTACGCCATATGCGAATGCAGCAGCAGTTGGTTCGTTGATAATACGTTTAACTTCAAGACCAGCGATACGACCAGCATCTTTCGTTGCTTGGCGTTGTGAATCGTTGAAGTATGCAGGTACAGTAATAACCGCTTCAGTTACTGCTTCACCTAAATAGTCTTCTGCTGTTTTTTTCATTTTTTTCAAAACTTCAGCAGAAATTTGTGGCGGAGCCATTTTTTGGCCTTTCGCTTCAACCCATGCATCACCATTGTCAGCTTTAACAATTTTGAACGGCATGATTTTGATGTCACGTTGGATTTCTTCATCTTCAAAACGACGGCCGATCATACGCTTGATTGCAAACAGCGTGTTTTCAGGGTTAGTTACAGCTTGACGTTTTGCAGGTTGACCTACTAAAGTTTCACCATCTGCGCTATAAGCGATGATTGATGGAGTAGTACGATCACCTTCAGCATTCTCGATGATACGAGCAGTGCCGCCATCTAAGATTGATACACAAGAGTTAGTTGTACCTAAATCGATACCAATGATTCTACCCATAATCGTAATTCTCCAATAAATACTTCATTTACAAATTTGATACAGAATAAATGGTGACAGTTAAAGCAATTTCAAGTCTATCGAAATACTTTTTCTGTCACTGACAACCCGCACATTGCAAGGTTATCTCTGCGATTGAAAATAAATATGGGGGCGAAATTGAAAGCTTCAAGCAGAAAGATGAATTTATTAAAAAAAAATTGAATATTTTGTATAAAAAAACCGGAATATACCGATTGCCACTATAAATAGCGTATATTTAAGCCATGTTAGGTAGCGATTATTCGACAACTATACCTGAATCTAATGCTGAGACCGCCACTGGTAGCTGACTGGCGAGTGTCGTGACTGTTGAACGTAAATAAAGTAAACAAATTAAAAATACCGCCCGCGATGTGCCAATATGCCGAAATGAGAGATGTGATCGTTCGATGATATAATCTGCTCGCATTATACCTTCCTTAACTAATGAATACTGTTTAGGTAGCAATTAATTTAACATACAAATTTTGCTCAACAATGTAATAAATCACATTCCCCAAATCCTAAAAATAGTTTACTATCAAGAGCATAATAGATTGTAAACGTATAATTAAACCAACATAAAAAGGAAGTAAGCAAGATGTTCTGGAGCAAAACACTAAAATTAGCGGGTCTCACATCATTAATGATGTTCTCAACAGCGCAAGCAGCAACGTTTGATAAAGCGGAAACAGATATTAAATACCGTCAATCAGCATTAACGATGATCGCCATCAACTTTTCTGATATGGCTGATATGGTTAAAGGCAAAAAACAATGGGACGACTCGCAGTTCCAACTACGTGCAATGCAGTTATCACATCTTGTACCAATGGCACATGCTGGTTTTGCTTCTGCTGACAGCCAAGAAGGCAATACCAAAGCAAAATCTGAAATTTGGAAAGATACAGCTGGTTTTGACAAAAAGTTTGCTAAGTTTACTGCTGACACAAAGAATTTAGCATTTGTTTCTGCAAGAGGTGAACGCGGCGACATTAAAAAAGCATTTGGCCAAACAGCGAAAAACTGCAAATCTTGCCACAGCGACTACAAATTCAAATAACCGCTTAGGATAAATAAAAAAAGCGAACAATATACATTGTTCGCCTTTTTTATTGCATTTTATTTTAATTATTCGTAATTACCAATAATTCATTTATAGCAAACCTATCCAGTCAGGCTGCCTCATGCCGAATTAACAGATACCACTGTATGCGTATAAGGTCGTTCCGCTAACCAAGGTGACAAATGCTTTTGTAACATCAGCGTTAGTAACTGCTTGCTAACGGGCTTGGCCATAAAGTCATCCATCCCTGCCGCAAAGCAATTATCTTTTACGGTTTGCAGTACATTCGCAGTTAACGCAATGATGGGGATATGTTGATCTGCCGCTTCATTTTCACGAATGATTTTTGTTGCTTCAAAACCATCAAGCACCGGCATTTGGCAATCCATTAAAATCAAATTAAACGACTGCTCTTTACATAAATCAACAGCAATTTGGCCATTTTCAGCAAGCGTTACCTCAATGCCCAGCTTTTGTAGCATCATAATCGTCACTTTCTGATTAATAAATGTATCCTCAACTAAGAGCACTTTCATAACATCGCTAGCAGCTGTTTTATCTTCCACACTGGTGATCTCATCAATGCTTTCAGCTGGTTGATCCAACATAGTGCTAAGTACCACCGCTTTTAAGGTATCCGCTTTATATGGGCGACTCAAAAACGTTTTTATGCCGAGCTGTTTTGCTAATACATCATCACCTATCTGCGCATCTGCAGACATCAACATTAACCGAGGCGTGAGTTCAGCAAACTCATCAATTAATTGTTTCGCGACCGTAAAACCATCCATATGTGGCATGATTTTATCAAGAATGACTAAATCAAAAGGTGTTTCCCTGCCCAATGCATCCAGCACCATTTTTTTACTTAAACTGGGATCTTCGCAATATGCTGTTCTGGCACCAAAATTTTGTAATTGCGCCGCGGTAATACGCATATTTAACATACTGTCATCGACTAACAATATAGATAATCCAGCAAGACTTTGCTCTGAATCAGCACCCAACAACAGTTCGTCAATAGATTCAAATTCAACCACAAACTCAAAGCGGCTACCTTTACCAGGCTTACTATAAACAAGAATGTCACTATTCATTAATTTTACAATGCTACGACAAATGGCTAAACCTAGACCAGTACCACCGTAATTACGTGTTGTACTGCCATCAGCTTGCTGAAACTTTTCAAATATTTTTTGTTGGCTCTCGGCAGCAATACCAATACCGCTATCGATAACCTGGAACATAACACCGGCACTATTATCTTTTCGATCCATTAATTTTATATTCAAATGCACATAACCTATCGATGTAAACTTGATCGCATTAGATAATAGGTTATTCAATACTTGGCGTAATTGGGTGATATCACCGAGCACCATATCAGGTATTTGTTCATCAATATGACAGACTAGCACGATCTGTTTTTGCCCTGCCATAATAGAAAAATTGCCTTCAATCTCTTTACATAACTCAAACAGATTTAGTGGGTTTTTAGCAAGTATTAATTGGCCCGATTCAATTTTCGAGAAATCCAGAATGTCGTTAATCAAATCAAGTAACGTCATCGATGACGAATACAACATATCAACAAATTCTTTCTGCTCGCGACCCATCGGCATTTCTTGTAATAAGGATGCTGTACCAATAACCCCATTCATTGGCGTGCGGATCTCGTGACTCATATTGGCCAAAAATTCACTTTTCTTCAAATTGGCATCTTCAGCTTGGCGCTTTGCAACTTCAAGCTCATTATAATTATGGCGAATCTGTTTAATTGAGGCGTTGTAACTGGTGGTTAAATTGGTAATTTCATCATCAAATAAACGTGGTTCAAGCTCTAATGGAGGAGGTAATTTGTCACGATCAAACTTGCTCACCGCATCTGACATTTCAGTTAACGGCCGAACCACAATCTTATACACCACAAAGATGATAAATAGCGCCACAATAAAGGTTTTAATGACTTGCGATAGTAACAACATCACAAATTTATCCCATAAACCTTTATAGATAGAATACAAGTCAGATTGTATTTTGATAGTCGCCAGATCGAAATTCTTATTACCGAAGTCTTGCTGCATAAGCCAAGAAACTTCGTACTGATACTCGGATAATTGCGTGCCTAATTGCAGTACAAAACCAGTATCATCTTTGATCTCAAGATAATGCACACTGGGCAGTTGCATGATACCTTCGGCTTGCAGCTTAAGCTGCTCACGGTCTTCAATCCATAGACTTGCCGTTAAACTCGATAAGTAGCTTTGCTTTACTTGCTCAAGCTGAGTTTCAACATAGGAGATATCTTTTTCATAATCAAGATAGACATTCAAGCCTGTAATGAGTAATGTAAAAATAGAGCTGATAAGTATAATTGAAACAAGTAATTGCCTCGCGATACCAACTCTTTTTTTGTGCAACGTCGCTTTAATCATCCCTAAACTCACATCCTGTTGTCCGTCGACTAACCTAATAATAGACACTACTATGGAATTACTACTATAAGGAAGTAAAAATGAAACGCTTTATTTCAATAATGTTAACTCTGCAGCTTTGCATTGCTAGCTTTACAGCTAATTCAGAATCAATCAACTACTATGTCATTGCTAAACAAGCCATGCCATTTCAAATAACGACGGATGATGAGCAACACTCAGGTATCGTATCAGACATTATTGCCAAGATATTTATGGATAAATATACCGTTAATTATCATGTCTACCCATTCAATCGGATGATTTCAAAGTTAGAGGCCGGAGGAGAAAAAAACTGGGTCACTTACGGCAGTCCAAATTGGGGCAGTGTCCAAGCAGAAAACTTATCTGATAAACCAATTTACACCGTTAGTCACAGTATCTTAAGCAATGCCAAATCAGACTTTTCATATACAGATATTAGCGACATAAAAGACAAAGTATTTGTTTTACTCTATGGCTTTGATTATCCAACGCTACAACCTTATATTGATAGTGGCGTAATTCAAGAACTAAGAGTGAAAGACTACGCTGCAGCTTTCAGGATCTTAGATAAAATGCCGAACGATGCTATTTTTATCGAAATGACATCACGGATTAAATACAACCTTAAAATTCAGTCTAAAGACCTCAGCAGTTATCACTTACAAAATTTTTCAGCCTTGATACCAACTTACCCTATTTATCTTGCATTTGATCCGAATATGGATAGCGAACTGCAACTGTTTATTAATCGACAACTTTCAGCCTTAGAAGATGCCGGTACGTTAACAGACATCATTAACCACTACATCTGATCCCATAACATCGATACAAAAACACCAGTCACTTAAACTGACTGGTGTTTTTCGCAATATGAATACTCTTTATGATTCTGGCTAATTAATAAAATCAGCCGCAAACATGTGCCCCATCTTATCGGCTTTAGTTTTAAGGTAACCTTGATTATGGGGGTTATTACCTTCTTGAAGTGGCACCCGCTCTGCAATATTCATTCCCGCTTTAATTAACGCATTCACCTTACGAGGGTTATTGGTCATTAACTTAACACTATTAATATTCAAGTGACCAAGCATGCCTTTGCAGAAGGTGTAATCTCGCATGTCTGCAGCAAAGCCTAGACGCTCATTGGCTTCAACAGTGTCAGCGCCATCATCTTGTAAATGATAAGCTCTTATCTTATTTAACAAGCCGATACCACGTCCTTCTTGACGTAAGTAAAGGATCACACCACTGCCTTTCTCGACAATGTTTTGCATTGCTTTGGCTAATTGAAAGCCACAATCACAACGCGCGCTAAATAACGCATCTCCGGTTAAGCATTCAGAATGTAAACGGATTAGAACGGGTTCACTGGGATCCAATGTTCCATACACTAAAGCAAGGTGTTCTTTACCTGTCGATCTTTCTATAAAGCCGTTCATCTGGAACATGCCAAATTGGGTTGGTAGTTTGGCGCTATCAACATAGGTGATCAGGTTATAAGGTTCCTGCTCGATTAAATCACTACGTACTGCCATCAATATTTGGCCAAGTTCATTGCGACCACTGCCATCACCACCGTCCCCCCAAAAGCTATCTTTATGCGAATGCTCTGTTAATACCTGCTCTCCAGTCGCGACAAGTTGATAGGCGTAATAAGGATTTTGACTAAATTTTTCGGTGACAGCATAGCGCATAATAGACTCGCGTTGCTGCAACCAATCAGATTTTACCAACTGTGCATATTCACGACTTAAGCGAAACGCTTCATCAGGAGTCGGTGCTTGGCGGATTAAACGTTGTAATTGCGGGTCGTTAAACTTTTGCGCTTGATAAAAATGTTCACTGCTTGGCCATTCAACCCCTTCCACCTTGATCGGGGCCAAGGCTAAATTTGACAAGAATCCGAAATCATCATTAGGTTCATAAAACTGAATTTCATCTATCATTATTTCTACTCCATGAATTTTTGGTATTCAATATATATCAGATAGTTATAGATAAAGGTTACGTATGAAAATGAGTATAGAGGGGATAACAAAGAATGACTTTTAACTGGTGTAATAGTGCTACCTAGTTAAAAGATTCAGACATTAAGGCTAACTATTTAACCTTAATGTCTGCAGATATTAATTTTATGCTTTATATTTTATGTTTTAAACCAGTCATTAATCTACGGTTCAATACTACAGTTCAATAAAGTCATCAATACAATAAGTAACCGAAGTTTTCATGTCCCCATTGCCACCAAACGACACCAGCAATACCAGCGTAGATAGCCCAAGCCACTAAACCATTCAGTATTTTGGGGTGGGCAATAGAGTTCACTAATGGGTATTCAGCAACGCCAGTGAACATGGCTTTTACTAATGGCTGTTTTTTTAATTTGTAAGCCATGATAGCAATCACATGCAGACCGATTGCCCAAAGTAACACATCAAAGTTTACGTGATGTAACCAGGTCAAGAAGCTCACCGTATCAGCAGAAAAATATTGCGCCAATGGCCCTTCTGATAAAATGTCATCGCTGGCACTTAGCCCACTAAATAATTGAGTCGCAAGCAAGGCTAAAAATAACACCACCATGCAGGCACCAGCAGGATTATGGCCAAATTTAACGCGATCAAATTTATTATTATCTTTAAGGTAGCCAATTAGCGCTTTTGGTGTTTTTATAAAATAACTGAATTTAGCGGTATCACTGCCAATCAAGCCCCAAATAAATCGCGTAATCCAAAGCGCAAGTAAGGCATAACCAAATACAAAGTGCCATTCCATTTCATCGTTATCAGCGCAATACCATAATCCGAATAACAAGCTGACTTGTAACCAGTGATAGCCACGAATAAATCCGTCCCAAACTTTAACCTTAACCATACAATCCTCTGCAGATAACAAGCGATAGATACATTCGTTAAAATGAGTTCACAGCGACTGTTATTGTTACAATCGCCATCAACATTGAATGTCCATTATGAACTAATCGGGTAACCTTTCATTTTCCACTCACGGATACCGCCATCCATTGAGATAACATCTGTGTAGCCCATACGTTGAATGAACTCAGCTGATAATGCTGAGCGATAACCGCCACCGCAATACAGTACGATACACGTATCTAGCTCAGGATATTTAGCTTCTAGGTCACGCTCGATTACACCACGGCCAATGTATTCAGCACCGCTGATACGACTTGCAGCCCATTCGCTTTCTTCACGTACATCAACAAGCACAAATTGCTTACCTTCGTCTTGCCACTGCTTCACATCAGCACAGCTACATTCTTTAACTACTTTACGGGCTTCGTTACATAAATCTAGAAATCGTTGACTATGAGCCATGTTATTATCCTTTTCATTTTAATACCAAGTGGTTACTAAGCGACTATTTTACTTAACTATAATTTCATTTTATGTTTGATAATTCAATAACTAAAAATATAAAAAAAACCCGCACGAGGCGGGTTTTATGGCAATCAAAAGACTAATGCGTTAGCTAGGTTTCCCCTAAGGCTTACGACATTGGGTCTTGGTCTGCGCCTTCTTTTTCAATCACTGGTGGTAACATAGTTTCACGCGTTACGCCAAGCCTCAGTGCTAATGCACTCGCTACGTAAATCGATGAATATGTACCAACCACGATACCGATTAGCAATGCTAAAGCAAAACCGTGGATCAGAGCACCACCTTTCAGGAACAATGATACTAATACCATTAATGTTGTACCTGACGTGATTAACGTACGTGATAATGTCTGCGTTAATGATACATCCATGATTTCCACAGAGTCATCAATGCGCATGCGACGGAAGTTCTCACGAATACGGTCAAATACCACGATAGTATCATTCAATGAATAACCAATAACGGTCAATAGCGCCGCTAAAATAGTTAAATCAAATTCAATCTCTAACGCCGAGAAGATACCAAGTGTGATGATAACGTCATGTGCCAATGCTGCTACCGCACCAGAAGCTAAACGCCATTCAAAACGTACACCAACATAAAGTAGGATACAAATTAACGCCGCAATCAGCGCTAGGCCACCCTGCTCGGTTAATTCATCACCGACGTTGGGACCAACAAACTCGATACGACGCATTTCTACGCTTTTATCGTAACCTTGTAATGCAGTCAGCATTTGACTACCAAGGTGAGCACTGTCCACACCTTCACGTGGAGCGATACGGATCAATACATCACGGCTTGAGCCGAAATGTTGAATAACCGCATCACTAAAGCCTTCAGCTGCTAACAACGGACGAATCACTTCAAGATCCGCTGGTTTGTCATAACCTACTTCGATCACCGTACCACCGGTGAAATCAAGACCCCAATTAATGCCTTTAATAGCAATTGAAGATATCGATAAAAGAACTAATAGCGCAGATAATATAAACGCCGGTTTAGCCATTTTCATAAAGTGGATCGTGCGTTCTGTTTTAATAATTTCAAACATAATTAATCCCCTTAGATTGAAAGTTTATCGATCTTTTTATTACCCCAAAGGAAGTTCACGATTGCACGTGTACCAATGATTGAAGTAAACATAGAAGCGGCAATACCAATTGCTAGCGTAATAGCGAAACCTTTAATCGCGCCCGTACCAACAGCAAACAAGATGATTGCGGTTAATAGCGTAGTAATATTCGCATCGGCAATGGTAGATAATGCATTATCATAACCACGATGAATCGCTTGCTGAACACTACAGCCTTCTTTAAGCTCTTCACGGATACGTTCAAATACCAATACGTTGGCATCGACAGCCATACCAATGGTTAATACGATACCGGCAATACCAGGTAGCGTCATTGTCGCACCAGGGATCATCGACATAATACCAATGATCATGATGATGTTTGCAGACAAGGCAACGTTAGCAACCAGACCAAATTTACGATAGTAAATAGCCATAAAGATAACGATTGCAATCATGCCATAAATCATCGCTGCTAAGCCGTTTTCGATATTTTGCTTACCTAAGCTAGGACCAATGGTACGTTCTTCTACGATTTGCACTGGCGCAACTAACGCACCTGCACGTAATAATAACGCCAAGTTTTTAGCTTCGTTGCTACTGTCTAAACCTGTAATTCGGAAACTACGACCTAATTGCGCTTGAATAGTAGCAACGTTAATTACTTCTTCCATTTTCTGCAGTTTAGATTTGCCATCAGCGGTTTTCTCACCCGTTGGCTTGTATTCAATGAATACCGTTGCCATTGATGTGCCGATTGCTTTCTTCGTCGCACGAGACATTTTACTGCCGCCTTGCGAATCAAGATCGATATTTACCTGTGAACGACTAAACTCATCTAAGCTCGATGTTGCACCTGTGATGTGGTTACCCGTTAAGATAACTTGTTTCTTCAGAACAACTGGACGACCGTCACGCGTAGTGTATTTTTTACTACCAGCAGGTACACGAGTACTATAAGGATCCGCTTTATTATCAACTAAGCGGAATTCTAGGGTTGCCGTTGCACCTAAGATTTCTTTAGCACCAGCAGTGTCCTGAACACCCGGTAATTCAACCACAATGCGGTCTGCACCTTGGCGCTGAACTAGCGGCTCAGCTACACCTAATTGGTTTACACGGTTACGGATAATAGTGATGTTTTGTTGCAGGGCATATTCTTTGATTTCAGCAAGTTTTGCTTCAGTCATTTTTGCCGATACACTAAATTGACCATTATTTTCGCTGTCATTTAACAGTAGGTCTGGATATTTAGTTTTAAGGAATTGTTCTGCTTTATCGCGAGTTTCAGCATCACGGAAACGCACTGTCACACCGTTACTGTCTTTACGCACTGCGGTATAACGCAGCTTTTCTTCACGTAAATCGGTACGGAAGTCTTGTAACATTTGATCTTCAGCTTTCACTAACGCTTCTTGCATATCAACTTCAAGTAAGAAGTGAACACCACCACGTAAATCAAGACCTAATTTTAGTGGTTCAGCGCCAATGCTTTGTAGCCAGTCCGGGGTTGCAGGGGCAAGGTTTAAAGCGACAATGAAGGTTTGACCAAGTTGCTCTTTTAATACTTCACTAGCAAGTAATTGCTGTTCGCTATCAGTTAAGCGAATTAATACTTGGTTTTGTTCTAATGAAACACTTTTATAAGAAATGGCTTGTTTATCGAGTTCTGCTTTTACTTTATCGAGTGTTGAGACTTCAATAGCAGCACCACGTGCAGCAGAAACTTGAACAGCGGGGTCTTCCCCGTATAGATTCGGTGTGGCATAGAGTAAACAAATGGCGATCGTAGCGATCACCATTAGATACTTCCACAGAGGATATTTATTTAACAAAATATTACCTTACTGGGATACGGAAAAGATTAAAGCGACTGCATGCTACCTTTTGGTAATACAGCGGCAATGTAATCACGTTTAATCGTGATATTTGTTGCATCAGCAATCGAGATCACAATGTAATCATTACCTTCAGAAATCTTTGTTATTCTACCTACGATGCCACCAACAGTAAGTACTTCTTCACCTTTTGACAACGATGACATTAGGCTCTTCTGTTCTTTTTGACGTTTCGCTTGTGGGCGATAGATCATGAAGTAAAAGATCACACCAAAAATACCTAACATGATCAACATTTCGTAACCACCACCAGCTGGAGTTGGAATACCTTCAGCAGCAACTGCATTTGCAATGAAAAAACTCATTTTTATTTCCCTTTATAAATTTTAATATTGATATGATAAACCAATCACATTACATTACTACTAATGAGAAAGGTTTACCAAACTTAGATCGACTATCAGGTTAGTGTTTGCTTAATAATTAAGCGTCAGACTTCGCTAAAGGCGGCACTTCACGGCCTTGTTTAGTATAGAAGTCGGTAACAAACTGCTCAAACGTATCAGAATCAATTGCGTCACGGATACCTTGCATCAGATTCTGGTAATAACGTAAGTTATGCATAGTGTTTAAACGTGCGCCTAAGATCTCGTTACATTTGTCTAAATGGTTCAGGTAAGAACGTGTGTAGTTCTTACATGTGTAGCAATCACATTCAGGGTCAAGCGTACTGGTATCTGTTTTATGCTTAGCATTACGGATCTTAATAACGCCTTCACTTGTGAATAAGTGACCATTACGGGCATTACGCGTTGGCATAACACAGTCAAACATATCCACACCACGACGAACACCTTCAACCAAATCTTCAGGTTTACCAACGCCCATAAGGTAACGTGGTTTGTCTTCTGGAATTTGTGGGCAAGTGTGCTCAAGAATACGGTGCATGTCTTCTTTCGGCTCACCTACAGCTAGGCCACCAACAGCATAACCGTCAAAGCCGATGTCTAATAAGCCTTTTACAGAAATATCACGTAAATGCTCGTAAACACCACCTTGAATAATACCAAACAAGTTATTTTTATTTTCTAACTTATCAAAGTGATCACGTGAACGTTGTGCCCAACGTAATGACATGCTCATTGATTTTTCAGCTTCTGACTCAGTCGCTGGGTATGGCGTACATTCGTCAAAAATCATCACCACGTCAGAACCCAAGTCATCTTGGATTTCCATCGATGTTTCTGGGTCTAAGAAGATCTTGCTGCCATTAATCGGATGACGGAAATGCACACCCGCTTCAGTAATTTTACGCATTTTACCGAGGCTGAATACTTGGAAACCGCCTGAGTCAGTCAGGATAGGACCCTGCCAGTTCATGAAGTTATGTAAACCACCGTGCAGTTTCATCACTTCTTGACCAGGACGTAGCCATAAATGGAAAGTATTACCTAACAGAATATCTGCGCCAGTATCGTCAACTTCTTCTGGTGTCATACCTTTAACTGTACCGTAAGTACCTACTGGCATGAATGCAGGCGTTTCAACAACACCACGTTCAAAGATCAAACGACCACGACGTGCATTACCAATCGTTTTATCTAATTCGTATTTTAACTTCATATAAACCTCAAGTCAGAGAAACAGTCTGACATTACTTCTTTCAAAAAATTCAAACAACATACGTTATCGTCGTTGTTTATCGTTAATAAACTAGCAGTAAGCTAATAAGCACTAGCCCACTACTAATTAAATTTATACTGCAGTCTGCTTGGTCACAAACATCGCATCGCCATAACTGAAGAAACGGTATTTCTCAGTAATAGCATGTTGATAAGCTGGCATCACATGGTCATAACCAGCGAATGCAGATAACAACATAATAAGGGTTGATTCAGGTAAATGGAAATTCGTTACCATGGCATCAACAAGTTGGAACTTATAACCAGGATAAATAAAGATTTCCGTGTCTTCAAAAAATGGCGCTAGCGGTAGGCCTTTTGCCATGGTTGCTTGCGCGGCACTTTCTAACGAACGTACTGACGTAGTACCCACTGCAATCACGCGACCGCCATTGGCTTTAGTCGCAGCAATTTTAGCCACAACGTCTTCAGACACTTCAGCATATTCAGAATGCATATGGTGATCGAGAATATTATCAACACGTACTGGTTGGAACGTACCCGCACCCACGTGCAGCGTTACAAACGCGGTGTTTACGCCTTTTTCAGCTAATTGCGCTAACAATGCTTCATCAAAGTGTAAACCTGCTGTAGGCGCCGCTACTGCACCCGGTTTTTCGTTGTAAACAGTTTGGTAACGTTCTTTATCTGAATCTTCATCTGGACGGTCAATATAAGGCGGCAGTGGCATATGACCAATGTCTTCTAATACTTCCAGTACATGACGCTCGTCTAAGAACTTAAGTTCGAATAACGCATCATGACGCGCAACCATTTCAGCATTTACCGTGCCTTCTAAGATAAGTTGCGCACCGACTTTCGGTGATTTTGATGAACGTACGTGTGCTAATACTGAATGATCGCCAATAACACGTTCAACAAGTACTTCGATTTTACCGCCTGAAGCTTTTTGACCATACATACGCGCAGGGATAACACGGGTATTGTTAAATACCATCAGATCGCCAGCTTCAACTAAATCAAGAATGTCTGCGAACTGCTTATCAACAAGCTCACCGCTGTTACCGTTTAATTGGAGTAGACGGCTTGAACGGCGATCCGCTTTCGGATAACGCGCAATTAACTCGTCAGGAAGACTAAAATTGAAATCTGAAACCTGCATGAAGGTACCTTAAAATCGAACTTAAAATTGAAATAGTCCGCTAGTCTAGTTATCAACAGAGATAATATCAAGGGAAGAAGAGATTTGTTCCGATTATGACGGATTAAATAACCACTTAATAACCTCAACCCGAGATCGGCGCTAAGGTTATCAGCGAAAAGCGGATTCTGACTTAAGATGACGTACCCTTTTGATTATCTGCTTGCTTTGTAGGTAGGTAAATTAGTTATCCGCATAATAAATTTTATTATTCATCAAGTGAATATCAAACTCAGTATCAAACGACAAGACCCCGCCATCGAGCTTATGTAACCAACGCCAACTGTCTTGTTCTGCGTTTCTAAACATAACAAACATGGCAATGTACTCAGCATCATCAACTTGCACAAATTCATAATCTAATTTGGCATTTGGTTTTACGCTGAACGCTTGTTTATCAACAAGGTCTGCGCCAAGGACCAATTCGTCGGCTTGCCATAACTGATCAAAACTGGCATTGCGAAAAGCACTGACCGCCGATAATTGATAGATCCGAACCATTACCGGTAAAGATTCGTTATACTTATTGCTATTAAGATCTGCAGAAGCGGATAAGTTTAATCGAACATCAGTGCTACTACAGGCACTCAACAGTAATAAAGCAGCACTAGTTACAAGCAGCTTAAGCCATTTTTCAAGAGTGAAAAAAGAGGGGTTGATTGTTATCATACGCTTCAACATCCATTGTTATGAGCTAATAGTTTAGAGGAGTGGTATCCATACCAATCCTTGTTATAGCAAAATACCTCCTAATATAAAACTACCTAAATGGGGAATACTCTGCAGATCACGACAGATCATACTAAGAACAACACAAACACTAGCGGATTACTGGCAAGTAAATGTCATAATTGAATTTATTCGAGGGTAGAATCATAAAATCAAGTCCTTAAGTCTAAACTCAATTTTATAAAAAAAGCAGCGCTTAGCGCTGCCTTAAATGACGGTGAATGGTAACAAGCACCACCCCATAATGATTGATGGTACGCCTCATCAACAATCAGACGCACCGCCTTTCTGGTTAAGGATGTACTTTTTCAAATACAGCCACAGACCACGCTGGGGTATTAATTTTATTGTTGGTTATACTCGATATATCAACACCATTTTGGGCAATAGATTGACTACCTTTGGTTGTTTGAATCGAATGTAAGGTATAACCTTCGGCATCAAAATTTTGAAAACCTTCGATTGCTGCTGGAGTCGCGTTAATCACAACCACTAAACCATCACGATCCTTATCAATAGTAGCGTTGTAGTTAGCCCCACTATTATCAATACTCATGACAATGACACCAACCGTTTGTGCACTGCCAGTATTATGAAATTTAACACGTTTAATAATCTCGTCACCATGGCCTAAAGTCAATAGACCAGAAGAAGCGCGTAATGAAGCAAACTCTTCATAAAATGACTTCATATCGTTGATATTATCAAGCGTTGGTATGGTATTTTCAGCTGAAGTATCAATAACGTCTTGAATGACTTTCCAATTACTACCATCTTTGTCTTCACGTGGTAAACCGACATCCCAATTATTATCTTGCGCGGTAAAATCAACACGGTTATACCAATCGCCTGAATCATAAGAATCACGCTGCATTGATTTAGATCTCAATAACTCACTGCCCATGTGGGTAAACGGCACACCTTGACCTAACATTGCCGTAGCCAGTGATACCGCTTGCATACGAACACGTGTTTCAGTTTTTACCTCATAGCCAATCTTGTATTGGTTATTATCCCATAATGTTTGATTATCGTGTTTTGATACGTAATTTTGCACTTCCCATGCATCTTTGGCATAGCCCGCAGCTTGACCATTGTAATCTAAGCCTGACCCTATGATGCTGCTATCTTTACTATCAACAAATGGGTAATCAGCTAAATTCCCAGCCATGCCTAAGCGTGTTAAATCAGCTAAATGTAATGCTATTTCTTTAGTGACTTTATTTTGCTCATTGGCTAATACATATGCACCGTTACCAAAACCTTGGCCTTCTCGTAACCCTATTTCGGAATCAAATGGACCACCACCACGGACAGAATCTCGGAGGCGGTCAGAGAATGTACCAACACCCGTACCATACATATTGGCTTGCGTTGCTTGAGTAAATTGACGGTCATTCTCTACCTCACCAAAGTTCCAACCTTCGCCATAAAAGTAGGTATCAGGATCAACGGCTGTTACTGCAGCGAGTGAATCTAAGATCTGCGCTTTCGGATGATGCCCCATCAAATCCCAGCGGAACGCATCAACTTTGTAATCTTCAGCCCAAACTACCAGCGAGTCTGAAATCAATTTACCCATCATCGCATTTTCCGGCGCGGTGTTTGAACAACATGTTGAGTTTTCGACATCACCAGAGAGTTCATTTAAACGCTGGTAGTACCAAGGTACAATACGGTCTAACACTGACTTGTCACTGACACCCGCTTCATTGGTGTGGTTATACACAATGTCCATCACCACATTCATACCGATATCATTTTTAACCGCCATGACCATTTCACGAAACTCTTTAATTCGCGTCATACCATCAGGGTTACTGGAGTATGATCCTTCTGGCACAGTGTAATGAAATGGGTCGTAACCCCAATTGAAACCATCCACATCTCGAACATAAGTATTCAAACGTTGAACAACTGCATTAGTCGGTGAATCACTTGGTAATAACTGCTCAAACACAGATTCAATTGTTTCACTACTGCTGCAATAGTCCGCAAACGCAGCATCATCTTTGATCTCAGGTTTTAGCGTACATAATTTAGAGAAAGGTTCATCAATATTCGCCACCTGCGAGCTATCTTCATTGATGGTGGCTATATCAAATACTGGTAATAAATGTAGATGGGAAACACCCGAATCAGCTAATGATTTTAAATGCTTAACCGGAGCAGAATCACGTTGACCAAAAGCTGAATACTTGCCTCGACTTGCTTGCGGGGTGGATGTATCTAATGCAGAAAAATCACGAACATGTGCTTCATATAAAATAAACTCAGCAGGATTGTTTTGCGCATGCGGCGCTTTTAACTCATCCCAACCAGCAGGGGTAACGGCTGCATTTTTTAAATCAATAACTTGACTCAGTTCAGAGTTAGTTGAAAGGCTTAATGAGTAAGGGTCAGTTACTTGATAGGTTTCTATTTTGTCTGTCGCGGGATGATAAACGGTCACTTCATACTTGTAAAAATCACCGTGTGCGAGTGCTGTATTTTCTGCAACCCAACTACCGGAATCTTGGTCAAAGGTCATCGGTATTTTTGTACCTTCGACCTTACTTTCACTATAAGGAACTAAACTAACTGATTGCGATGTTGGTGCCCATAAGCGGAAAGTAGTACCACTAGAGTTGATTATCGCACCAAATTTTTCGGTTAGCGCTTGAGAGGCATAAAGTGCATCTAACGCACTCGCAGTTTGCACTTCGGTGACTTTAATCACCCCTGAAGCATCGGAAGCGACTAAAATCAATTGGCCTTTCAACGCTTCTTTTAAACTGATACTCGCCTTTGTAAAATCGAGGTCAAAGGCGATAAAATCCTGCGCTAAATGCGGTTTATTTTCCGAACCTTGCCACTCTTCAGATGCACTTCTTGCGTCGCTGCTAATCACGCTATCTGCCGCAGTGATTTTTTTGGTCGCACTATCAAACGTCATACCCGCATTTTTAGCGTAATATAATTCAACCTTAGTGGCTGATTTGCTGTTGATTAATAGCACTTTATCACTAGAAAAAATAGCACTTGCACCCGACTGCTCAATGATATTCGCTGGTTTATTTGCTAATGCATCATAATAGACTTTATCGGAGCCCTTAAAAATGAAACCTATATTACCTATTGCCGTAGAGCTATCAAATTCAAATTTAAGGTTAGCGCTTTGAAAGTCGCCATTACTCTTGGTATTAGCGATGATATTAAGGCAGTTATCTGTACCGTTAACAGGAATATCCCAGTAAACACCATAAGTATCGCTGACTCCGGTAGATTCAAGGCCTGGCCAAGCAGAATCACTACCGTCTAAATTGCTGCACTCTCCTTCATTCCATACATGCAGCCTAAAATCATTACTGTCGCCATCAAGCGTGTTCATGTATATCCGAGCATGATTTGCAGGTACATCACCAGTTGTGATCAGTTCTGGGTAAACAGCGCCCACTCCCTCTTGAGTAAAGATTTCATCTTTGTCATTGGTCTGGGTTAGCTGTAATTTGGGATTGAACTCCCCTAACGGTTTACTATTATCATCCCCTATCCGCGGAATAAAATTAACACATTGCGATGCTTCTTGTTGATCCGCATCTAATGACCAATAAATACCAAATTCAGGATCTTTACCATCCGGTTTAAGCCCTTTATTCCAATCCCCAGCATCCGGATTACTGCCAGCATAAGCTCCACAAGTACTATCATTCCATACGTATAAACTGGCATTCGCATAGTTATCTGTGGCTGACTTAAAATAGACTTTGTACTCGGAGTCTTTAACAGGTGCAGTATAGTTATCATCCGAAGATGAATTACAGCCAAAAAGTAAAGAAGAAGCCATAACCGCAATAATCGACTTGGTTAAATAAGAACGTTTGAACAGGGTATTAATATTAGTCATTGTTACATCCATTTATTATAAATAATAGTTAATGCTGGAGGACTGTAGAATAAGAAAATATCTATATAAATCAATCATCCTTGCATAATAAAATTGAAGGCGTAGATCGATGGATTAGAAAAACAGAGATGGTGGTTTTGTTGATAAAAATCACAATTGGTAAGCGTGGATTAATGACTTTAGATGATAAGTATCACAGTCAGGGAGATGTTTACATTAAATTCAGGAGATAAGCCTATATAATCAAGGGAATAGAAAATATAGAATATGTGAACTCACGAACCTTAGCCGGTATTCAGCTAGACGTAATGCTACGCCAGAAATAAAAAAGCCGCTCACCTTAAGTGAACGGCTTTAACAGCAAGCGCTGTTTTTCAATATTTATCTACTGCTTAGCTAGCGTTAAACTCTCGCTTAATTAGCGATTATTCCCACTCAATTGTTGCAGGTGGCTTACCAGATACATCGTAAACAACACGAGAAATACCATCAATTTCGTTGATAATACGGTTTGATACATGACCGATTAAATCATACGGAAGATGTGACCAACGCGCAGTCATAAAGTCAATTGTTTCAACACAACGTAGTGATACAACCCAATCATACTTACGGCAATCGCCCATTACGCCAACAGAACGTACTGGTAAGAATACAACAAATGCTTGGCTTACTTTATGGTAAAGTTCCGCTTTGTGTAATTCTTCAATGAAGATAGCGTCTGCACGACGTAATAGGTCGCAATATTCTTTCTTCACTTCGCCAAGTACACGCACACCTAGACCAGGTCCAGGGAATGGGTGACGGTAAAGCATGTCGTATGGTAGACCTAATTCAAGACCAATCTTACGCACTTCATCTTTAAATAATTCACGTAATGGTTCAACAAGACCCATTTCCATATCGTCAGGTAAACCACCTACGTTATGGTGTGATTTAATCACGTGTGCTTTACCATTCTTAGTCGCAGCAGATTCGATAACGTCAGGGTAGATAGTACCTTGCGCTAACCAGCGAGCATTGGTTAATTTCTTAGATTCTTCATCAAAGATTTCAACAAATACACGACCAATGATTTTACGTTTAGCTTCAGGATCACTTTCGCCAGCCATTTGCTCTAGGAAACGGTTTTCAGCTTTAACATGAACAATTTTCAGACCAAAACGATCACCAAACATGTCCATTACTTGCTGGCCTTCGTTTAAACGAAGTAGACCGTTATCAACGAATACACATGTTAGCTTATCGCCAATTGCGCGTTGTAATAACATAGCAACAACAGATGAATCAACACCACCAGATAAACCTAGGATAACTTCATCATCGCCGATTTGCGCTTTCATACGTGCAATCGCATCATCAATGATTGACGTTGAAGTCCAAAGTCCATCACAGCCACAAATGTCTTTTGCAAAGTGAGCAAGCATACGCTCACCTTGACGAGTATGTGTTACTTCTGGGTGGAACTGAACGCCATAAAAACGTTTTTCTTCGTTTGCCATCGCAGCAAACTGACAAGTCGCTGTATTAGCAACTGTTACAAAGCCTTCTGGAATAGCAGAAACTTTATCACCGTGGCTCATCCATACGTCTAATAGTGCTTTACCTGATTCAGATACTGCATCTTCGATAGAGTTGAATAGCGCAGAAGGCGCTTGCATTTCGATTTGTGCATAACCAAATTCGCCTTCGCCAGTACCTTTGATGACTTTGCCACCAAGTTGCTCAGACATTGTTTGCATACCGTAACAGATACCCAATACAGGTACGCCTGCATTGAATACATATTCAGGTGCACGAGGTGAACCCGCTTCAGTTACGCTTTCTGGGCCACCAGCAAGGATAATACCGTTTGGATTGAATTCACGGATTGCCGCTTCATCTACATCCCATGTCCATAATTCACAGTAAACACCGATTTCACGGATACGACGAGCGATTAACTGCGTATATTGAGAACCAAAGTCCAAGATTAGGATTTTTTGCTCATGAATATTTGTGGTCATTAAAGATATTCCTGTAAATATATTTAGTTGTTATGTTTATAATAATAGCAAGAGGAGACATTTGTCTCCCCTTGAATTATCAGTTTCGAACTATCTATTTTGCTAAAACTAACTTAGTTTGAACGGTAGTTTGGCGCTTCTTTAGTCATGATAACATCATGAACATGGCTTTCTGTGATACCAGAACCCGTGATACGAACGAATTCAGCTTTCGTGTTCATGTCATGGATAGTTGCACAACCAGTTAGACCCATTGAAGAACGAATGCCACCCATTTGTTGATGGATGATTTCTTTCAATTTGCCTTTATAAGGAACACGGCCTTCAATACCTTCTGGTACTAATTTGTCAGCAGCGTTTTCTGATTGGAAGTAACGGTCAGATGAACCCTTAGACATAGCGCCTAATGAACCCATACCACGGTATGACTTGTATGCACGACCTTGGTAAAGTTCAACTTCACCTGGTGCTTCTTCAGTACCAGCGAACATAGAACCAACCATTACACATGATGCACCAGCAGCAAGTGCTTTCGCGATATCACCAGAGAAACGGATACCACCATCAGCGATAACTGGAATACCAGTACCTTCTAATGCCGTTACAGCGTCATTGATTGCTGTAATTTGTGGCACTCCAACACCAGTAACGATACGTGTAGTACAGATTGAACCAGGGCCGATACCAACTTTAACACAGCTAACGCCGGCTTCTACTAATGCCAGAGCACCAGCGCCAGTTGCTACGTTACCACCAACGATTTCTAAATCAGGGTATGCAGCGCGTGTTTCTTTAATACGGTTTAGAACACCTTGAGAATGGCCGTGAGATGAATCAATTAATAATACATCAACACCAGCTTCTACTAATGCGTCGATACGTTCAGCAGTTGAACCACCAGCGCCTACAGCAGCACCTACACGTAAACGACCTAATTCGTCTTTACATGCATTGGGTTTTTTCTCTGCTTGTTTAAAATCTTTAACCGTGATCATACCCGTAAGTTTAAAGTCTACGTTTACCGCAAGTACTTTTTCAATACGGTGTTTGTGCATCAGACCAAGTACTTCTTCACGAGAAGACTTTTGACCTACAGTCACTAAACGATCTTTCGGTGTCATCACTGATTCAACTAGGGCAGTTAAATCATCTACAAAACGTACATCACGACCAGTAATGATACCCACTAGGTCATTGGCTTCGGTTACTACAGGAAAGCCAGCAAAACCGTATTGCTTAGCTAGTTCAGCTACATCAGCAATAGTCATATCAGGTTTTACAGTAACGGGCTCAGCAACAATACCACTTACATATTTTTTAACTAAACGTACTTCAGCAGCTTGACGCTCGATTGACATGTTCTTGTGAATAAAACCAATACCACCTTCTTCAGCTAGCGCAATCGCTAAACGACCTTCAGTTACTGTGTCCATCGCAGCAGCAAGCATAGGTATGTTTAACGAGATTTTTTTCGTTAGTTGAGTTTTTAGGTTAGCATCGTTCGGTAGAACAGTTGAATGAGCAGGTACAAGCAGTACGTCATCAAAGGTAAGGGCTTCTTTGGCAATTCTTAGCATGGGCAATATCTCACCTTGTAAAGGTATAAAATGGACGACATAATTGGTACAAATATTGCGGACGAAGTATATGGATGGTTTGAGCTAAAAGCAAATTATATTTCAACCTTTTCTCATTTTGATTGATCTTTATGCCCATTAAAAAGCAAATCTGCTACAATATGCCGATATTATTTTATACAGATAACTGATAAAAGTTCATCTAACTGAACAACTAACGCTGAGAGAGCCCTATTTTGAACAATCCAAATATTTATACCGTAACTCACTTAAACGCCAGCGTTAGGCAATTGATCGAATCAGAGATGGGCACCTTGTGGTTAACCGGTGAAATCTCCAATTTCGTTGCGCCCGCTTCAGGGCATTGGTATCTATCCCTTAAAGATAGTCGCTCACAAGTGCGCTGCGCGATGTTCAAAGGCAACAACCGTCGGGTGACATTTCGCCCAGCCAACGGTCAACAAGTATTAGCCAAAGTACGTGTCACTATGTACGAACCCCGCGGTGAATATCAATTAGTCATTGAATCTTTAAGCCCCGCAGGCGATGGTTTATTACAACAACAGTACGAGCAACTAAAAGCCTCGTTAGATGCCCAAGGTTATTTTTCCCAAGCGCATAAAAAGCCACTGCCGCTACATGCGAAAAAAATTGGCATCATTACTTCAGCAACTGGTGCTGCGGTACACGATATCCTTACCGTGCTTGAACGTCGTAGCCCTAATTTACCGGTGATCATCTATCCGACATTAGTGCAAGGTGCACAAGCAGCACCAGCGATTGTCAATGCTATTAATATTGCCAATCAGCGTAACGAGGTCGACCTGTTAATTGTCGGTCGTGGTGGTGGTTCGTTAGAAGACTTATGGTGCTTTAATGAAGCCAGTGTGGCACAGGCTATTTTTAACAGCCAATTACCGATTATCAGCGCCGTTGGCCACGAGATCGACGTCACTATCGCCGATTTCGTCGCCGATATGCGTGCACCGACGCCTTCTGCAGCTGCTGAATTGGTCAGCCAAGACCAAGCCCATTTACAGCAGCAGGTAACGAACCTTAGCAACCGTTTAAACAAGGCCATACAAAACCAGCTAGCAAGAAAACAACATCAACAGCGCTACTTACAGCAATCTTTGATGAGCCAGCATCCACAGCATAAGTTGCAGCAACAAAGTCAAAAACTTGATGAGCTGAATTTACGCTTGAACCAAGCGGTAAATCGCCATATCGCTAAGCAGAAGTTACATTTAACTCAACTAACGGGTCGCTTACAGTCATGCTCTCCGGTGCATAAACTGACTGCGATGCAGCAACAGCAAGCCAACTTGCAGACGCGCTTACACAGTGCCATGCAGCGCCGTTTTCAGCAAGAACAGAACCAACTACAAAACTTGGTGCAGCAGCTGCAAACAGTCAGCCCATTGGCAACCCTGACACGTGGTTATTCAATTACCAAAAATGACAAACAACAAGTCATTACCTCGGTGGCGAAACTGAAATCAGGCGACAAACTATTCACTCGTTTTACCGATGGTGAAGTACGCTCTACTGTCGATTAATGTAATTTAAAGTCTTACCCTTAATGACAATATATCAGCGAGTGTAAGACTTTAAATTATAAATAATCAATAAAAAACCTCGTGATTCCCGTCCTATGGTCGATAACCTGATTAGCTTCAATCATGGAATAACAAGGCAGTCATACATGACCTCGATTAAAAACATTTACTCTTCTTACTTTATTGCGTTTATGCTCGCAATTATGGTGTTAACAACTATTGGTATTAAAACCTTTGTCTCACCACAACTACTCGAATCTTCGGAAGACATTATCCGCAAGTCATTACAAACAGTCTCTGAAAACGTATTTACTAAACTGAGTAAAGTAGAAGCACAGCAGAAAAATATTACCCAAGTTATTCCTGAGTTATCGAGTGAACAAATAGATCAACTCCTGCCAGCCTTGGTTGATCAATATGGTGATAGTAATGTATTCGGTGGCGGTATTTGGCCATTACCAGAGCAACGTCAAGATGATGTACGTAAATTCAGTTCTTTTGTCCACCGCGATAGTAACAACCAACTTATCAGTAATGATTATTGGAATACTGCGGCAGCGCCAAATTATTTTGAGCAGTCTTGGCATAAGGCCGGACAAAATGCACCGAAAGGCAGCTGTGCTTGGGCACCAGCCTATAAAGATTCTGCAAGTCCCGAAGCGCGTACTAACTGTAGTATGGGTATCTATAAAGACGGTCGTTTATATGGTGCAGCAACCATTGACGTCACACTTGGTTTCTTTAACCAACTTGCGAAAGATCTAGAACAAGAGTTTGGCGGTTATATTCTGGTGGTCGAACAAGATGGCAAGATCCTGAATAATACCTCGGCAACGTCAGGTGAGTTATTATTAAAGACAACCGCTTCACTTGCTTCACGCTCCGCGTTTATTAATGCCGTAAACAACAATTTAAACAATCAAAATAACAGTAACTATATTAGTTATGCTGCAGATAATGGTGAAGAGTACGCATTGTATTTCCAACCATTAACAGATACGCCATGGTCAATCGCGTTAGCCGTGCCAGTGAGTTCTTTGCATGAGAATGAATCGGTTATTTTATCAATCATAGCGGCAATCCAACTGCCACTTATGTTGGCGATCATTTGTTTTTGCTACATTACATTTAAACGTTTATCGCAACGCCTTATCGTATTACGTGAAAACATCGACTTGCTTTCACAAGGTAATGCCGATCTAACTACACGTGTAGAGATCAAGGCAAACGATGAAGTCGGTGATATTGGTCATTCAGTGAATAACTTTATCAATTATTTACATACCTTAATGTTATCGGTGAATGATTCATCTATAAAAATATCGGGATCACTAGCCCAAGTAGAAGAACAAACTCACATCACCAATAACATTGTCATTAGCCACGCGCAAGAAACAGAACAAGCGGTGACTGCGATGGAGGAAATGAGTACCACAGCCACTATTGTGGCAACCAATGCAGCTGATGCGGCCGCTTCTACCCAGCAAATGCACGACGCAGTTTCACAATCAAAACTAACGGTGATACGTGCATCAAATAATGTTCAAACACTATTGGATGATGTGGAAGACACTGTAGTCAATATTGAGAGCATGGCGCAGCATACCCAACAGATAAGTAAGGTATTAACCGTGATTGGTGATATTGCTGAGCAAACTAACTTACTGGCGCTAAATGCCGCCATTGAAGCAGCGCGAGCTGGCGAGCAAGGTCGCGGGTTTGCCGTAGTCGCAGATGAAGTAAGAGCATTAGCAGCGCGTACACAAAATAGTACCTCAGAAATTAATACCATGTTATCCAAGCTTAATTCCGGTGTTAATGCCGTGGTGACAGCAATGGATAAAACCAAAGAGCGCTGTGTAACGACTGCAACCGATACTCAAGAAGTCAATCAAGATTTAGACAGTATGGAAGTTGCGATTGCCACTATTAGTGAACTGACGATCCAGATCGCTTCAGCGGCAGAAGAACAGAGTACAGTAAGTAATGAAGTCACGCGTAACATGAGTGAAATACAGCACATCGTTAGCGAACTCTCAAGTAATGCTGAACATACAGCAACAACTACGAAAGAGCTTGGGGTAATGAATACCGAGTTAAAAGATGTGGTAGGGAAATTTAATTTATAACGGCATTCTTCACAAAATTAATAGTCACAACAGTAATAGTCACTAACATGATCTGAACATCAGCCTTGTTTGTTATCGCAGACAAGGCTTTTTTGTTGCAAAGCTAGTTTAATCAAACGTGACACTCTTAAAGTGTGGATTATCGACCTGCACTTCGAGTGTTAATATCGTATCAAGAACAACAAGACTTGTCTCACCATCAATCGTCATCTTAATACACTCTTCCCTCGACTCATTACGTTTAGTATCGACGCCGACACCCACGATTTCACAACCCGATTTAAGGATTAATTTAATGGGGTATTGATACATACATACTATTTCAATGTAATCATATTGCTCGCATTTCATCATAACTCCTCGTCATTGCGGTCCCGACATTAGCCCTGCTCATGATAGCGTAGATATTTTGCCGGTGTTGAGCCAGTATGTTGGCGAAAAAAACTAATAAATGCACTGTCACTGGTAAAGTCTAAGTCAAATGCAACAGTCGAAATACGCTGTCCTTCAGCTAAGCGTTCGATGGCATTAAGCAACCGCCATTGCTGCCGCCACGCTTGATAAGGCATGCCAGTTTCCCGAGAAAATATGCGACTTATGGTTTTACCACTAGCACCAATCTCCGTTTGTAATTGGTTTAGTGGTTGCGGAGGCAAGTCATTTGCCATTAGCGCCGTTAACCATGTTTGTAATCGTGGATCTTGTGGTAACGGTAGGTGTAACTGCTGCACAGGGGCCACAGCCAGTTCGTCACAAAATAACGCTAGAGTATTGGCTTGTTCTAATTCCGGTTTATCCCAATCCCAAAATGCCATACGTTCAATCAATGCTTGTAATAATACGTTCACTTCGACAATGCACATCGTCGTCGGTAATAACATCGCCAGCTCGGTGCTGAAATATAACGAACGATACGACACCACATTACGCATACGCGCGCAGTGCATCATCCCCGCCGGGATCCAAGCAGCACGTGTCGGTGGTAATACCGATTGCATGCCATCGAGGGTAATACTGATACAACCTACGGGTGCATATAATAACTGACCTTTATTATGCTTGTGCATCCCCGAGTCATGCTGACCGATATCCGTGGCGATACCTATGACCTGATTGGTTAACGTATCCGCATTAAATTGCTGACCTTCTGCAATACTTGCCATGCCTGTCCTATTTTTGATATTAACTGTTCTAATGTTTGTAATACGAATATCCCATCATAACTATAATGCCAACATATTAATAATTCTGAGAAAGCATGGCATGAACAAAAAACCACACATCGGCCTTATATTGGCTTTAATGATGTTTCCACAAATTGTCGAAACCATCTACAGTCCGGTATTGCCACACCTTGCAAACAGTTTCGATGTCAGCATTCATACCGCGACGCAAACCTTATCTATTTACTTTAGTGCATTTGCATTGGGTGTCATCTTTTGGGGACGTATCGCCGATCTAATTGGCCGTCGACCGACTATACTAATTGGCTTATGCACTTACGGGTTAGGGTCTATATTGGCGCTAGTCGCCACGGATTTTAATATGGTGATGGTGGCCCGATTTACGTCTGCATTTGGCGCAGCAGTTGGTTCAGTCGTGACTCAAACTATGCTGCGAGATAGCTATAACGGTAATGATTTAGTTAAAGTGTTCACGCTAATGGGTATGGGGATCTCACTGAGTCCGGTCATCGGTTTAATATCAGGTGGCTTTATCGCTGAGTACGCGGGTCATTTGGGCGTGTTTTCAGTGTTACTTATACTGGCGATATTATTATTTTTAGTGACACTTAAAGCATTGCCCGAAACGCGCCCTGACAAGATAGTAAAAGTTAACCTAATTACTTTACTCATGCGAATGCTTAAAGACAGTAACATTCGTTACAACGCTATTTTGGTCGCCCTGTTTAATTTAGTGTTATTTAGCTATTATTCACTCGCGCCATTTATCTTTAGCAAACTCGATTTTAGCTCGATTGAATTTGGTTACACTGGCATCGCATTAGCGTTTGGCAGTTTACTCGGTAGCATCCTTAACAAACGTTTGCTGCAAGCGAAATATACATCACAGTCATTACTACGTTTAGCCTGTTGTTTAGTATTGTTAGGCAGTGCAGGGGTTTACCTCACCCAAGACAGCGTTTGGTTATTAGCACCTATGCTAATTGTGGTAATGAGCTACGGTATTGCCATCCCTAATATTCTTGCGCACGCACTCGCACAATATAAAGATATCGCGGGATCTGCAGGCGCAGTATTTGGCTTATTCTATTATTTGCTCTTAGGCGCGGCATTGGCCATCACTGGTATCTTAAATAACTTAGGCTTGGTGCTGATGCTAGCAGCTGTCATCATCTTAGTCTGCACTGTTCAGCTTAATCGAGCAGTGCAGAAAAACGGCCGCTAAGCTAAACGTTTAGTCCAATTGCCGCCATTATCATGAGCACAGTTTTCTTCACTATCAAACTTGATCTGTTTATTGGGATTTTTGAGTTTTACATCCATCGACATAAGTGCTTGCGTTAACAGTCCTTGCAAACGCAAGTCTTGCTTCGATGCTGTCAACTGGGCAATATCAGCATTGCTATCAAACACACAAGTCAGCTTTAACGATGCCGGAAAATTAGCGTAATTAACCTGATGTGTTAACCATTGAAAACCCTGAATGTCGTCCTTTGCCGTTTCACAAACATCGGTAAGCACTTTACATAAATTATTATCAATCTTCTTTTCTGTTTTAGTCATCTTGCGCCCGCGGTTAGATTCTTAATATTTATAACGCTATCCTACCGTAAATCAGACGTAACAAACAATATAACCAGCCCGAAGGCTGGTTATATTGTTTGCTATACAGAGTGTTGTTATAAAAGGTACTGCAACAACAAGTGCAGGGTTAGTTAAACCCCAATCTCACCACCGTCATTTTTACGAATAATTACAGTTGCGGCGCGCGGTCGAACCGTTTTATTACGCGGTGTTGCCATCGTCGCATCGCTGCTATACGGCCAGTTAGATGGATGCTGAACGTTCAAGAACAGATCCGTTTGTGCTGGACTAAAGGCTAAGCCCGTTACTTCTGCGCCATTAGGGCCAACGAAGAAACGTTTTAGCGCCGCCTGGTTATCACTGTTAATGGTATCAAGATCGCCCGAATTCGTGGTTAACTGACTTGGTATTACAGCCAACATCTGATCATTGGTGTACTCGGTCAATTCCGGTGCGCCATTATCGGTTTGCATCCACATGATGCCACGCGCATCAAATGCTAAGCCATCTGGACTGGCGAATTGGTTTAGTTCTGCCAATCCTGAAATATTCACTTCTGGAACAGCATCTTCAGCGGCACCAAACACGAAGATATCCCAGCTAAATAATTCAGCATTATCGCCTTCTTGCCAACGAATAATATGACCCGTGCTGTTATTTAATCTTGGGTTAGCAACGTTGGTTTCCCTGGTACGTTTAGTATTATTGGTCAAGGTCATGTAAACCGCGCCATTAACCGGATCTACCGCTGCCCACTCAGGACGATCCATAGGTGTCGCGCCAACTAAATCGGCAGCGCCTGCGGTATTTAAAATAATGCCAGCCAGACTAGTAAAGTGATCAGCCAATACACCTTGGTCTTTAGTCGCCGCAGTCATGGTTAATGGTAACCATACACCAACGCCACTATCATCGAATCGAGCAACGTATAACGTGCCTTGATCCATATACTTTTCACCGACAGTTAAACGATCTGTTCTATTCGCGTCAGCGGGTTCCCAAAGTACATCAGACACAAATTTATAAATATATTCAAAGCGTGAATCATGGCCTGAATAAAATACGATTGGTTTGCCTTCAACAACTTGTCCAAACACACAACCTTCATGACGGAAACGCCCCAGAGCGGTACGTTTAGTCGCACTAGACTGATTATTATAAGGGTCTATTTCGACAATATAACCGTGGCCATTAGCTTCATTACGGTAATCTTCAGTGGCATTATTTCCCGTTTCAGTAATATCAAAACGCGTAAATTCATCATCAATTTCATCACGATTACCGGCTAAATCATCCCAGCCATAACGCGTGTTTTTATCATCAATACCGATACGAGACTGATCAGGCGCTTGGGTGCCAGTATTAACAAAATAACCCGGCCAGTTTTCTTCGCAAGTCAAGTAAGTACCCCACGGTGTATAACCATTACCGCAGTTATTTAGTGTGCCACGTACTTTGTCACCGTTTGGAGAGAAAGGCGTTTCAAGTAGCGTTTTATTAGCCACAGGGCCACTAATATCCATAGTAGTAGCAGCAGTAAAGCGGCGATTATGACTATCATTTTTCACTACATCCCAACGACCATTTGTTTGTTTAATACGCACCACAGTTACACCATGAGCATTAATCTCTTTGCGCACTTCATCAAGAATTGTACGTAAGCCCTTATAGTCAGTTCCGGTTGGATGTAATGCCTTTTGATCTATGTATTCGTGGTTAATACATAACAAGCCATCGGTAGAGCTACCGTTTAGCGGAAAGTAATGCATACCGTCATGATGCATACCTAATGAATTAGCTTGATCGATCGCGCTGTTAGAGCCATCAACTTGCCACTCTTGAGCAAGATCATTTAGCGGCGTACCCCAAGGTGCAAGCACTTGCGCGCTGTAACCTTTTGGTACTGCGACAGCATCAAGTTTAACACCCGCAATAGAATCGAAACCTAATTTAACTTTAGTGCCAGTTACCACTGTTGAATTAGTCGCTGAACTGGAACAACCCGCCAAACCAACACCACTTAGCATGCCAACAGCAGCCATGCCCATGCCTGCTCTTAATATACTGCGGCGAGAGAGTTCTCTCTCCATTACCGACGCAAATGGTTCATTGTTACTGTTATTATATTTAGTCGGATCAAATGTATCTTTGCTCATGCTTTATCAACTCAGTTATAATTTAAGACCGATATAAACTAACAAGTAATTATGTATATCCTATTTCAGAAATGTGACAGTTTTTATACATTTTTATTGAGCACCCCACACAACCAACGCTGAGCCATGGTTATATCCCTCACGTTGGCATATACGCTGCTATGGTTAAGAGTACGTTATTAATGATGGTGATAAAATGAAGTTACGCACTCTCTTCGCATTACTTTTTCCATTACTCTTTCCGTTACTCTGTGCATTAATAGCTGCGACCTCATCAAGTGTGGTGGCGTCTGAGCAGCCAACCATTACATTCGCCTTCGATAATGATGGTATTTTCGGCGTTGACCAAGACTACAGCAACGGTGTTTTTGTCGCTTATACTTCTGCTGCCATCAGCGTTCCTTCAATACTGACGCCTTTAAGTCTGTCTGTATGGGGCGCTGCATCTTTAGATAAATTTCAGCTCGCGATAGGTCATAAAATATGGACCCCTTCAGATATTGAATCTTCGGAACCAGTCGCCAACGATAGACCTTACGCTGGATACTTTTATAGTGAATTTAATTTCATCAGCCTGAGTCCACAACAAACACAACGATTTAACATCACACTTGGCGTCACAGGTGAAAGTTCACTGGCAGAGCAATCACAAAAATTGGTGCATAGCATCACAGGTTCTGATGAACCAAACGGCTGGGAATATCAAGTAGACGATGGAGTGGTTGGTAGTATTGGTTACCTCACTCACTTTAACTTGAGTCGTAATAGCTTATTTGATAGTTCTGAGTTTAATAACACAGAGTTTGAAATATCAAATGTTAGCGAAGTTAATATTGGTGGGTTTAGGAGTGATATCGCCAGCGGGATAATGTTGCGCTGGGGACGCGACCTTAGCAATAATATGGGCGCAGCTGGTATTTCAACCGAGCACCCCTTTCGCCCAAGCATGATTGGCGCGTCAAATACAGCCTGGTTTGTATTTACTGGCATTGAAGGCCGTTACCGATTTAACGACATTACCATTGAAGGTGAACGACCTAATATTCCCGATCCAGAAAACTATCCATCGACACTTGAGAATTGGCAATCAAGCGCGGTATTAGGGGTTGTCTGGTATAACAAAAATGCAGGTTTTAGCCTAACATTTACGGCTAAAACACCTGATTATGAAGAAGCATCGACTGCGTTGTACGGTACTTCCACTCTTGCTCTGTTTGCTTTTTTCTAACGTCAGCATCACTCCCGCTAATACACCTCAACAGGCAACAATAGTTCATTATGCACGACCGCTTTTTCGAGTAAATAAATCGAAAATGTCGAACCGATACCCAGATCTGATTGCACCGATATCTTACCACCGACCTCACTAATGATCGTTTGACTCACCGATAGCCCTAAACCAGTACCGCTGCGACGCGTAGTAAAAAACGGATCAAAAATACGCGCTAAATTATCTTCGCTAATACCACAACCATGATCGCTAATATGCACAGCTGCGCCAATAACATCACCGTTATCATCGTACCAATCTTCAGTTTTAATCTTCAACAGGCCTTTGTCATCCATGGCATGCACACCATTCATTTGCAAATTAACCAATACTTGCAACAATTGATGACGATTCACTTCCACGCAGCATTTGGCTTCGAGTTGCGATTCAACTTGGACATTGGCGGATTTGGTGCCGGAACGAACCAAGGTCAGACTTTCTTTAACGATAAGGTTTAAATGCTGCCAAGTAACTTCATCTTGCACACCACCTTGGCGACTGTACTGCAGTAAGCTACGGGTAATATTACGGATACGATCGATTTGTTCGTGGATCGCTTCTAGCTCTTCGCTCACCCGCAGGCTGTCATCGCCGAGCTCAAGTTGCAACAACTCCACATTACCTAAAATAACTGCGGTCGGATTATTAATTTCATGGGCAATACCAGCGGTGAGTTCGCCCAGCGCTGCCAGTTTTTCACTCATCACCAGTTTACTACGGGTTTGATTTAATAACTTAATGTACTGTTCTAACTCTTGGGTTTTATCATGTAAACTTTGGGTACGCGTACGCACTTTATCTTCAAGCTCCACAGACGCTTGTTTAATCACATCATTGCGTTGCTCTAATTGATCGAGCATGGAATCAAATTGCTGACCAAATGCCGCTAACTCATGATCTTTACATAACCCCAGATCGCCAATACGACGATTTAGTCCTAGCGGTACCACTCTCACCACATTGTGGATCTTCTCTATCGGCCTGAATAAATCACGCGCACCACGATATACCAAGCCACCCGAGAGTAATAATACCGCAATAATCCCGACACTAAATTCCGCAATATTGGTTAAAAATGTTTCGACTAATGGCCATTCTAAATAGCCCGTATACAGCATGCCGATGACATTACCATCATAATCACGTAATGGTTCATAAGCAGAGATATACCAATTGTCATAAACAAAAGCACGACCCACCCACTCCTGTCCATCAATCAGAACTTGCTGCTTCACCTCAGCAGAAACCCGGGTACCAATAGCACGTCCGTTAATTGCATCACTGTCTAATGGTACATTCGTGCTCACCCGAATATCATCCATAAACAGCGTTACCGTACCAATACTGCCCAACGGCAATTTTCCAGGGGTATAAACAAGGTCACGAATACGATCAACTAACAAGGTACTGTTATTTAATAACATACCGCCATCAACAATCCATTGTAGCTGCTTATTATTATCAAAAATAGGCAGTAAATTACGGCTAACTAAGCCTTTTGACTCTAACTTGTTTTCCCGTAATAACGGGATTTGCGCATTGATGGGCAGATTTTTGTTCAGCGCGAACAACTGCTCACTGTTTAATACTTGAAAAAATGTTTGTGCTTTACCCGCCAGTAATGACTGCTGATTCACTAATGGGAAAGTATCCAAATCTGTAGCCGGATGTAACACCACAAAGTCCAACGAATTACTTGCTGTCTGTTGCTTTACCCAAGCGGGCAATTTAGCTTTATCGGTGCGTAATAATTGCTGAAAATCGTACGAAGATGACAACGATTTAAGCTGCAGGCGCTGCTCTTTCTGCAACAGAGCAATGCTATTATGTGCCACCGTACGATCTGCTTTTACATTCATTAAGGCATTTTGCCAGGTATACGTCACAGTCCAATACATGGCCAGTGCGAACAACGCAAATAACGTCAGAATAATCGGTACAGAGGTAAGCACCAACAAGCGGTAACGCACCATAGTCCGAAAACGTTTAATCCATAACAGTATAAATTGCTTCATTTTCATAAGGCAGCTTCATCAATCCATTCTTTATATTTACGCTCTAACGTTTTACGTGCTACGCCAAGCTTACGCGCCGCTGCTGATTTATTCCCTTCATGAGAATCAACAACCTGCATGATATGTGCTTTTTCGACTTGTTTTAATGTCCATGCCGTTGGATAGCAATATTGCTCTTCATCACCATCGATTATTGATGAACAGTGACATGGGTTTTGTAGATTAGCTTCATCGATACTGGCTTGTTCAAACTCAGTAATAGCCGCTCTTGCTAACGGCACTATATCACCTTGTAGCTCGCGCCAATATTCCGCAGGCGGTTTACCCAGCAAAATACAGCGCTCCATCATATTGCGTAATTCACGAATGTTACCTGGCCAGTCATATGCTTGCATAGCTTGTATATCTTCATGCGTCCAGCTTACGCTTTTCATGCCTAAATCATTAGACAACTTCAAGGTAAAGTGATGCGCCAATGCCGGAATATCTTCAACGCGATCACGCAGCGGTGGTAACTCAACCGTTAATACATTTAGACGATAATACAGATCTTGACGAAAACGGCCTGCATCGACTTCTTGTTTTAAATTACGGTTAGTCGCTGCAACAATACGTACATCAACGGGGATCTCGCGTTCACCACCGACTGGGCGGATAGCTTTTTGCTCTAATACTCGTAATAACGATGACTGCATGGCTAATGGCATTTCACCAATCTCATCCAGAAATAGCGTACCGCCATTAGCGACGCGGAATAACCCTTCACGGCTTTTTTTAGCGCCAGTAAACGCCCCTTGAGTATGACCAAACAATTCACTTTCTAATAAATCTGGGGCAATAGATCCACAGTTTAACGGCACAAAAGGACCATTGCGTAAACTCAACTGATGCAACGCTCGCGCGACTAATTCTTTACCCGTGCCAGACTCACCTTCGACTAATACAGCGGCCATCGACGGCGCAATCTGCGTGATCAGTTTTTTCATCGCCAAGGTTTTGCTGGCGTCACCAATAATATCTATCGGGAAGGTGCGTTCAATATCGCGCTGCAAGGCAAAGTTCTGACGTTCAACTAAACGGCGCTCGATACAACGACTCACCGATTGCATCATTTGCTCGAGGTTAAACGGCTTTAAAATAAAATCGGATGCACCAGCACGCAAGGCTTTAATCGCAGTATCTAAATCCGCATAACCTGTCATGAAGATCACATCGCTGCGGCGCGTTTGCGGATCAAATGCTTCGTGCCATTCAATACCTGAACGACCCGGTAAGTTGATATCGACAATCAATAAATCGAAATGACAACGCTTACGCAGTTCTTCCCCTTCTTCGATGCTACCCGCGGTATCAACTTGCGCAAATTTTTTGCTTAAGGCTTTCTTTAAGATCGCGCGCATACCCGGTTCATCATCAACAACAAGTACCGAGACTGCAGCCCAAGAGGGAGAAGAAGTAAATTCAGACATAAATATAAATAACTACCGTAATTTTTAAGTTGCGACATTTTGTCTCATATCGACTAACAAAGTCAAAACTGTTTCAAGCCTTTATTTTCACTCAATTTAATAAAAATATTATTTACCTTTTAAATTAACTACTTATTGGTAGATATAGTGTTTTATATGGTGTATTTTTTAATTTGGCATCTAATTTGCTTTATAACGACAAATACTGTGATTTTTCAACTAACTTTTCTTATATAGCTAACTTAAACGTCAGGAAGACCTAATGACTGTAAAACCGATGACTGTAATACCGATGACATGTATCCAAACATTACTTGCGCTATTCGCACTTGCAACAACCACAGGTGTTAATGCCGCAGACGACATGAAGATCCGTTTGGCTACGACCACCAGTACTTACCATTCAGGACTGCTTGATTTCTTACTGCCTGAATTCAAAAAAGACACAGGTTACACAGTCGACGTACTTGCAGCGGGCACCGGTAAATCATTACGTATGGGTCAAAATGGCGATGTTGATTTGGTGATGACTCACGCGGCAAAAGCCGAAGCTAAATTTGTTGAGGCAGGTTACGGCGTACTACCACGTAAATTGATGTATAACGATTTTGTCTTGGTTGGTCCAAAAAATGATCCTGCAAAAATCAATACCGATAAAGATGTAGTAAAAGCACTCGCTGGCATCGCATCTTACAACGCTACTTTCATCTCTCGTGGTGATGACTCAGGGACTAACAAGAAAGAATTAGGTCTGTGGGCACAAACTAAAATGGAACCCAACTTTACTGGCTACAAAGCGGTAGGCCAAGGCATGGGACCAACACTGAACATGGCATCGGAACTACAGGCATACACATTAACTGACCGCGGTACTTGGTTAGCTTACCAAAACAAACTCGACCTGCAGATTGTAGTGCAAGGTGACAAACGTTTATTTAACCCGTACCAAGTTATCTTAGTGAACCCAAGCCGTTACCCAAGCATCAACTATCAAGGTGCAAAGATTTTCAGCGATTGGTTAGTGAATCCAAAAGCACAGACTATGATCAACAGTTATAAACGTGGTGGCGAACAATTATTTGTAGCTAATGCCAAGTCTTAATCAACGAACGAGTAACTTAGATAGCTAATGAATATCTGGCAAACGACCCAAGACGCAGTACAACTTCTCTTCAGTGGCGATATGGCACTGTGGGGAATTGTTGGTGTGTCATTCTCAGTGTCTTTGCTGGCGATCACCTTGGTTCTCGTACCAGCATTAGTGATCGCCTTTGCCCTCGCCTACGGAAAATTCCCTGGGCGCTGGTTAATACTGTCTTTATTTAATACCTGCCAATCCATCCCCACGGTGGTGATTGGCTTGTTACTTTATATGATGCTGTCTCGCGCTGGTCCACTCGGTGATTGGCAAATGCTGTTTACCCAAAAAGCGATGATCTTGGGACAGATGCTAGTGTGTTTTCCGATTTTAGTATCAATGATGCACGCCGCGTTCCAAAACAGTGATCGCCGTGCCTGGGAAACCGCACTGACATTAGGGGCAAGTTTACCCCGCGCCTTGTTAAGTTTGATGTGGGAATGTCGATTCCCGTTACTTGCCGCGGTTATCGCTGCATTTAGTCGTATTATTACCGAAGTTGGCTGTTCGATGATGGTCGGCGGTAATATTCTCAATTCGACCCGTAATATCCCCACCGCAATCGCCCTAGAAAGTTCAAAAGGCGCGTTTGCACAAGGGGTCGCCCTAGGCATGGTGTTATTGATCTTGGCACTAGGACTTAATTTTTTATTATCTATCGCCCGTGGTAAAGCCCACTTGCGTACCAACTAGGCTGAGGTATAGGTCATGTCGCAAATTACTATTCAAGCAGAAGATATCTCAATCCGCTTTAAAGATCGGCTGCTATTTCACATACCTCACCTTAAATTCGGCCCGCAAGAAGCGATTTACCTCACAGGAGCCAATGGCGTGGGTAAAACCACCCTGTTAAAAATATTATCCGGCTTACAAAGCCCGACCACAGGGAAAGTTAATCTGCAGTGTCAGCACTGGTTTAGCCGTTTATTTAAAAGTAATGCGAAAAATGGTGTTATCTATATGCATCAAACACCGTATATGTTTGATGGTAGCGTACTGGATAATGTCTGTTATGGTTTAAAATTCGCCATAAGAGGTCGCCAAGCACAACGAAGTGAAGCGATAACAGCCTTACGTATGGTAGGGTTAGAGACCTTAGCTAATGAACATATTTCGGTATTGTCAGGTGGCGAACGCCAACGCGTAGCAATGGCAAGAGCTTGGGTACTAAAACCGAGCGTGCTATTGATGGACGAATCAAGTGCCAGCATGGATAAAGAATCCATTGAACGCCAAGTGGTGTTAGCCAAAGATTTACTCGAGCGCGGCTCAACCTTAGTCATCACCAGCCACCAGCAAAATGCGCTTACCGCACTTTGTCGCCGTCAGTGGTGCATTAGCAATAGCAAACTAATCGAACGAGCAGATTTACAGCTCATTAAAAAAGATAAGGATAACTATGCTTTCGGCTGAACAAACAAGTTGGGTAATTTTAGCAGGCGGGCAAGCAAGCCGCATGGGTGGAAATGATAAAGGGTTAGTACAATTAGCGGGTAAAGCCATGATTGAACATGTTATCGATACTTTAGCACCGCAGACAGCTGATATTGCTATTAACGCCAATCGCAACCAAGACAGTTATAGCCAATATGGCGCCGTGTTTGGCGATCAATTACAAGGTTACCCAGGACCACTCGGTGGTATGCATGCTGCTATTTTACATTTAGCTGATTCAGAGTGGATTGGCTTTGTACCTTGTGACTGCCCACAATTACCCCATGATTTAGTCGCGCGTATGGCCAGCGCTTGTCAAGCCGATACCGATATTCTCGTGGCCCATGATGGTGAACATATTCAACCTGTGGTGACACTATTACATCGTCGCATTTTACCGAAATTAGAAGCATTTTTAGATAATGGCGATCGTAAAATCATCCTGTTGTATCGTCAGTGCAATATGCTCACGGTAGATTTTAGCGATCAGCCAGACGCCTTCGTTAATTTAAATACCCCAGTAGAATTAGTCCAATTTGGACAAACAAAATGAGTCAACAACAATGAGTAAAATATACGCATCATTACCTTTACTCGGCTTTGCAGCATTTAGTGGTACAGGCAAGACCACACTACTCGAAGCCATGTTACCCAAGTTGGTGGCGCGTGGGATCCGGGTTGCGGTGATTAAACATGCGCACCACGATTTTGATATCGACCAACCGGGCAAAGACAGCCACCGCTTACGCAAAGCTGGTGCGAGTCAAATGCTGATTTCATCTCGTTGTCGCCGTGCGCTCGTCACGGAAACCCCTGATGAGGAAGCAACATTACCGCATTTGATCGCCCAACTAGATCAAACTAAGCTCGACCTTATTTTGGTTGAAGGCTTTAAAAATCTCAGTTTCCCTAAGATTGAACTACACCGTAGTGAAGTAGGCAAACCTTGGTTGCATCCAACAGACGATAATATTATTGCCGTTGCAGCCAATGTAGCAGTGCCAGCGCTTTTACCAGAGCAAATCGCATTACCACAACTGGATATTAATAACCTTGAACAGATCACTGATTTTGTGGTGCGTTTTATTCAAGGTGAAGTTGGTACCAGTGCAACAGTAAGACCACAAGGTTTGCAATGTGGCGATCTAACACCACAAGGCATGCTCTCGGTAGCAGAAGGCCGTGATCGTATTCTTGGTCATATTGTACCAATTAAGCAAACGCAGACTGTTGATTTAAAAGCAGCTTTGGGTCAAATTGTCGCACATGACATTCTATCGCCCGTCAATGTACCGCAACACACCAATTCAGCAATGGATGGTTATGCCATTCGTGGTGACGATTTAACCTGTGCAGACTATGACGTGGTAGCCCATGTCATGGCTGGGCACAGCTACGACTTACCGCTCGAAAAAGGTCAAGCAGTACGCATCATGACAGGTGCCGCGGTACCAGAATGTGCTGATACTGTCGTCATGCGCGAGCAAGCACAGCAAACGAACGATGCTCTAGACAATTCAGTAAAGAATACAGTACGCTTTGATCTGACAATTGCAGCGATTCATCCTGGTCAAAACGTGCGTCAAGCAGGTGAAGATCTGGCATTAGGCCAAACAGCCGTTGCTGCGAATAGCAAGATCACCGCACCAGAGTTAGGCATGATCGCCTCACTGGGGATCAATCAAGTATCCGTAAAAAGAGCGATTCGCGTGGCGATTTTCTCCACCGGTGATGAAGTTCAACATCCGGGTGAAGCGCAAAAGAATAACTGTATCTACGATTCAAACCGTTACACCTTACACGCGATGTTAACGCAAGCAGGTTGTGAAGTGATTGACTTAGGCATTATCGAAGACAATGAAGCAGCATTGGAAGCCACCTTAGCGCAAGGCAGCCAGCAAGCTGATTTGATCTTATCTTCTGGAGGTGTATCGGTTGGCGATGCTGATTACATTAAGACGGTATTAGCAAAACTCGGACAAATTAACTTTTGGCGTATCAATATGCGCCCAGGTCGGCCGCTTGCCTTTGGTCACATCGATGACACGCCGTTTTTTGGATTACCGGGTAATCCGGTGGCGGTGATGGTGGTGTTTTTACAATTTGTCGAACCTGCGATCCGCAAGCTGCAGGGCATGGACAATTGGCAGCCACAAGTATTCAATGCTGTGGCAACAGAAAGATTCCGCTCTCGCCCTAATCGCACTGAGTATACCCGTGGTATTTTTGGGTTTGATGCTAACGGTCGTTTAACCGTAAAAAGTACCGGACAGCAAGGCTCAGGCATCTTACGTTCGATGAGTGAAGCGAATTGCTTGGTTGAAGTATTACCTGAACAGGCAAATGCAGAAATTGGCGATTTGGTGCGCGTTGTACCACTACAGGGTCGTGTTTAGTACTAATCCTTTCGGTGATGACAGAATGTTATTACAGAAAACTCATTTAATCCTACGTTAGCAACGACGTAGCGTTAAAAAACCGCTATAAATAAAATAGTGGCGTGCTCACATCACGCCACTATGTCCCAATTACATCTACTCTTATTATTACTTATTACTTATTACTTATCACTTATCACTTATCACTTATCATCTGATTTTGATGGCGATTCGCTTGTAGGCTGATTCTCTGGTAAGTCTTTTACTTTTTCATACCAGATATCATGGTGCTCTTTGGCCCACGTTTCATCAACTTCGCCAGTAACCATGCCTTCTAGTGATGCTTCAATACCCACTAAGCCAACATAGATATGGAATACAAAACCACAGATCAATACTAACGATGCCAGCATATGCACTAGATTCGATAGTTCCATATCACGACGAGTTTGATCAAACAGCGGGAAATCGAGAATAAAGCCGCTAAAGATAATGAACACACCACAAAATATCAGTAACCAAAACAGCGCTTTTTCACCACCGTTAGAGAAGTCTGCAGATGGGTGCGTGCCTTTATGTTTACCGACCATACCGCCCATTTTCATGAACCACTTAATATCGACCTTAGTAAACAGACTCTTACGCCACCATTTTATCATCACCGTAAACAGTAAGATGGCAAACAATGGGCCGACATAGTTATGATATTGTTTTACACCATAAATAATCATCGCCCAAATATCACGCGGAATAATCGGTTTAATAAAGTGTTTCCCATACACCAAAGTCAGTCCCGTCACGGCGAGACTTAAAAAGGTAAAGGCCATACTCCAATGTAAAGTACGATCGACCAGACTCCAACGTTTAATCTTCCGGCCGGTTTTAGCTTTACTTAATCGCAGTGGACCAATAGTAAAATAAGCCAGTACCACTAACCCGATACTGCCAAAAATCGCTAATGCCCCTAATGGTGACATCCACTTCTCTTTCAGAATAAACCAAGCTTGTCCCGGTACACTGATCAATACACCGTGTTCCGGTGATTTTGATGTGGTGTACCCCTCTTGACCATCTCGTACTGCACGCCAATAATCAGCGCCTGCAAAACCAGCAAGCTCACCTTTTACTGACGATTCGCCTAAACGTTCACTGCTCGTCTTGTTATCTGCGGTTTCACTCGCAAGTGCTGACAAGGTAAAGCTCAGCATTAATACACTCACCAATAGAGTGAACCAATGTTGAATTCGCTTAGTCATTAAATCTCCTCACTGTGTCTACACAACAGCGCTAAATAGACAGCGGTTTATCACGAAACCAACTGCCTATGCTTATATTAAAACTAATCGGTATTACTGCTAATCAATGAGGATGAACCAAACAATAATAATCAGTTCATATCCACGTGATGACGGCTAGCTAATTTGCATTAACCAGCGAATCTATATTAGCTTTCTTGCGGTTTGCTTGCGTCATAAGCGAGGTCAGCAGTACTTGCCCAACCTGCATTTTTCGCACCACGCGCAACAACACGCTCAGCATAAACATCAGAGATCTTAGATGCATCACCAGCAAGCAAAGCTTTAGTAGAACAAAGCGATGCACACATAGGTAACTTACCTTCAGCAATACGGTTAGCGCCGTATTTTTCTTTCTCTTCTGCAGAACCGTCTTCTACATTTGGTCCACCAGCACAGAAGGTACATTTGTCCATTTTGCCACGTTCACCAAAGGCATCTTGTTTTGGAAATTGCGGCGCGCCAAATGGACAAGCAAACAAACAATAACCACAACCGATACACAAGTCTTTGTCGTGAAGCACGATGCCATCTTCAGTACGTTCAAAGCAATCTGCAGGACAAACAGCCATACACGGTGCATCGGTACAATGCATACATGCTACAGAGATTGAGCTTTCACCCGGTTCACCGTCGTTTAAAGTAACAACACGGCGGCGTTGGATACCCCATTCTAGGGCATCATCATTTTCGTTCTTACATGCGGTAACACAACCATTGCATTCAATACAACGTTTAGAGTCACACAAAAATTTCATACTCGCCATCGGAATGACTCCTTACGCTTTAAAGATCTTACAGAGGGTTACTTTCGTTTCCTGCATTTGTGTCACAGGATCATAACCATAGGTTGTTACAATATTTGCTGATTCGCCCGATACATAGGGCGTTGAACCTTCAGGGTAGTTCCCGCGTAAATCTTCACCTTGGAAATAACCACCAAAATGGAACGGCAGAAAGGCCAGTCCCGGTTTAACCCGACGTGTAACCATAGCTTTCACATGGATACGACCTTTTTCAGGACCTTCAACCCATACCATTTCACCGTCTCTAAAGCCTAAATCGTTAGCATCTTTCGGGTTAACTTCAACAAACATTTCTTGCTGTAATTCTGCTAACCAAGGATTTGAACGCGTTTCATCACCACCACCTTCATACTCAACCAAACGACCCGAAGTTAAGATAATTGGGTATTCGCCCGATACATCTTTGTCTTGGATTGATTTGTATAACGTCGGTAAACGGAACATCGCTTCACTGTCATCCCATGTTGGATAATCAGCAACTAAGTCACGACGTGGCGTATACAAAGGTTCACGATGAATTGGCACCGCATCAGGGAACGTCCATACCACAGCTCGCGCTTTAGCGTTACCAAATGGGATACAACCGTGTTTAATTGCCACACGTTGAATACCGCCAGATACATCAGTTTTCCAGTTCTTACCTTCTGCTTTTGATTTCTCATCAACGGTAAGTTCGTCCCACCAACCAAGTTGCTTAAGTAACTTGTCACTGAATTCTGGGAAGCCGCCTTCTAGCTCACAGTCTTTTGAATAACTGTCAACAGCCAGTAAGCTTTCGCCATTACGTTCAACACCAAAACGGGCACGGAAGTTACCGCCACCCAGTGCCACAGGCTTAGATGTGTCATAAAGAATATGGGTACCAGGGTGTTTCATTTCTGGCGTACCCCAACATGGCCAAGGTAGACCGTAAGTCTCACCATCAACAACACCACCTTCAGCAGCGAGCGTGGTTTTATGGAAAGTATGCCAATTTTTCTGGTGTGCTTTCAAGCGTTCAGGACTTTGTCCAGTATAACCAATGGTCCACATACCCTTGTTATATTCACGGGTAATGTCTTCAATCACCGGTTGGTTATTTTTAACCGCTATGTTTTTAAACAACTGCTCATCTAAACCCAGTTTCTTGGCAAGCAAGTACATGATCTCGTGATCGGGTTTAGACTCAAACAATGGCTCAATTACTTGGTCACGCCATTGGATTGAACGGTTTGTTGCGGTAACCGAACCTGTAGTTTCAAACTGGGTTGTCGCTGGTAACAGATAAACATTGTCAGTACGACCGTTCATTACCGCCGCAACACCTGGATACGGGTCAACAATAACCATCATGTCCAGTTTACCCATTGCGGTGCGCATTTCTGGACCACGGGTTTGTGAGTTAACCGCATGACCCCAATAGAACATGGCACGGATATTATCGTTCTGTTCGATATTGTCTTTGTTTTCTAATACGCCATCAATCCAACGCGATACCGGAATACCAGCATGGTTCATTGGCAGCTTGCCACGGTAGTCTTTTTGATCAAAACGGTTTTTCAGCCATTCATAATCAACATCCCATACCCCAGCCCAGTGTTTCCATGCGCCTTCAGATAAACCGTAATAACCCGGTAAGTTATCTGATAACACACCAAAATCTGTTGCGCCCTGTACGTTATCATGACCACGGAAAATATTAGCACCGCCGCCTGATTTACCCATGTTGCCTAACGCAAGTTCAAGGATACAATAAGCGCGGGTATTGTTATTACCCGTTGTATGCTGGGTACCACCCATACACCAAACTACGCAACCAGGACGGTTTTCAGATAACAGTTTTGCGGTTTCATATACTTCAGCTTCCGGTACACCAGATACACGTTCAACTTCTGCAGGTGTCCATTTAGCCACTTCAGCACGGACTTCTTCCATACCATAAACACGTTGATGGATAAATTCTTTATCTTCCCATTCATTTTTAAAGACGTGATATAGCACACCCCAAACGAAGGCAACGTCAGAACCAGGACGTAGTGATACGTAATGATCGGCTTTTGCGGCAGTACGGGTGCGACGAGGGTCGGCAACCACAATTTTACAACTGTTCTTTTCTTTGGCGATGAGGATATGCTGCATAGCAACAGGATGTGCTTCAGCAGGGTTTGAACCAATGAACAAGATAGATTTACAGTTATGCATGTCATTAAGCGAGTTCGTCATCGCCCCATAACCCCAAGTATTGGCAACGCCGGCTACTGTGGTTGAGTGACAAATTCGTGCTTGGTGATCGACATTGTTGGTGCCCCACATCGATACCATTTTACGGAACAAATACGCTTGTTCATTGTTGTGTTTTGCTGAGCCTAACCAGTACACAGAATCAGGACCTGACTCTTCACGGATCTTAAGCACTTGCTGACTAACTTCTTCAAGTGCTGTTTCCCAGCTCATTTTTATCCATTTACCGTTAACCAGCTTCATTGGATATTTTAGACGTTTAGCACCATGACCATGCTCACGCAATGCTGCACCTTTAGCACAGTGACCGCCCGCATTGAACGGGTGATCAAATGCCGGTTCTTGCCCTGTCCACACACCTTCTTGTACTTCAGCGTAGATACCGCAGCCCACAGAACAGTGCGAGCAGATAGTACGTTTAATTTCCACTGGCGATTCAGCATCAACTGATTTCGCTTCAGCCTTTTTCATCATGCCCGGTGCGAACATACCCACACCAACAGCACCACCTGCGGCAGCGATTGAAGAGTTGCGCATAAAAGCACGGCGTGAAATACCGAGTTGTTTTTCGTCCTTACTGACCGTATCGGAACGTTTAGTTAATTTCATTTAGAGCTCCGCTTACAAAGTATCGTAATAGTCACGAATGTGTTGAGTTTCATGGTAACCTGTTGTTTTTTTTTGTTTATCATTCTTTTCTTGGCTATCAACAGACGCATTCGCAGTGGTGGATACACCCGTTGCGATAGCCCCTACTGCAACACCTAAACCAATGTTTTTTAACAGTTGGCGACGGTCTTCATCCGGCTTATTTTGTTTACTCATCGAGTTTGCTCCTTTATCGTTATTATTTTTTTACGTCGATAAAACGTATTTTTTCAATACTTAAAAATTGCCAAGCTAATTCTGCGACTGCGCTGTAAAACACGGCACTTTTCGCTTTTTTCAAATCTTGGCAAAAACGTTCAAACCAAGTGTCGATATGACGATTAAAAAACTCAGCTTGATCGCTATGATTACTTTCGCTCACCAACATGGTCATCACTTCTAACAAGGCGGCGATATGATCTTCCGGTTCTTTTACTGATTCATCACGTTGAAAACCCAGTTTTTTCAAATCATGACGCAAATGTGCAAGCGGCATTTCCATTAATGATCCGGTAAGAAACCAAGAGCCAAACGGGACAATTTCACCATGGCCGATACCAATAAACAGGTCTTGATATTCATCTTCCGCGGCTGTTAATAAGGTTTTTTGTGCGGCCAACTTCAATAGTGGCCAAGCAGCTGACATACCCGTGGTTTGAATTAATGCATTCGGCGCATCAACGTCGAGATTCGCTAACCAATCAATAACCTCTGCATCAGGTGCTTTACGTAATAAATGTGCGAGTAAGCTGTAAATATCGATGCGCAATGCAGCATCTTCAGTAAATGACTGTGACATATTTTGTGATCCCATAATGTAGCCCTACACGTTTAACTGACGTAGTGGATCGTCAGCCATGTCTGAAAAAATATCGCGAACACGACAGTCTTCACACATAGATAAACGGCGAATTGCATCACCTTGAAATTGGCTGTGACCTTGGAGTTTCTCGGTTAACATGGCAATCATCGATGCAGGTGCAAACGCTTTGCCACAACTTAAACAACAAGCCGCCTCTTCTTCGTGGATCATCACCACACTACGACGACTTTCCGCGTCCCAATTCAGACCCGGTTTAAGACTAATCACTTGTTCAGGACAGGCTTTTTCACAGAGACCACACTGCACACAATCTTGTTCTCTAAACTGTAGACCAGGGCGATCACCAACAGCATGTAATGCACTCGTTGGACACACTGCGACACAACCCATGCACAAGGTACAATCATCGGTTTTACATTCCACACCGCCATAAGGTGCATTTTCAGGCATGACTGAATGTGTCGGTTGCAGTGGACTTTGTGCAGATAATTTATCTAACGCAGTAAATAATTTTTCACGCTTAGTGCCAGACAGTTGCTCTGCTAATACCGCGTTATCCATTACGGCGATCTTATTCTCAACAACAGGTAATACCGGTTGAGTAAACGCCACAAAGTCTGCTGCCGAATCTAAATCAAACAAACAAATACGCCCGGCTTCAAAACCCATCTCCGTTAAGAAGGTATTGGCAATGGCCAGTTCATCATTAAGCACGCGATCAATCGTCGCCGGGATATAGGCGATGTTAGTGGCCAGTAATACTTGATGCGCACCATAGAGTAAGGCGCTAAACCAAGTATCAACACCAACCGTAGCCAGCTCTTCTAAAGCAATAGGAATAACATTTGATGGTAATAACGGTAATTTTTCTGCCACCGTTTGTTCGTCACGATTACCAAAGAATAAAATCGTTGGCTGTTCGCCACCCGCCATTTGATAACTGTTTAATAAACGGTAAATAAAGTTCTGAGTCTTTTCTGGTTCTGGTAATGCGTAAGTAATCGCTTCAGTCGGACAAGCCGTGGCACACGTCCCTACGCCTTGGCATAAGAACGGATTAATTTCGATAGCGTGACCATTACTGGTTAACGCACCTGCAGGACAAGCATCAACACAACGCGTACAACCGCCCACGCCACGTGATGAATGCGCACAAATATCATTGTCTAAACGAAAGTATTTTGGTTTATCAAACGTACCTAGCATTTCAGGTAAGGTTTCAATGACATCGGCAATCGCTGCTTTACCGCTACCAACAGGGTAATAACCAGGCGCTGGTATTTCGGTTTGAATAAGGCTATCCGCGCTCATATCAACGACTAAATCAAAACTATCACCACCAATGGTCACTTCCGCTAAATTGGTAAAAGTACTCAGTAAGCTACCCGCTACACGGCAGTTCACTTCGAACGCACCAAGGTAACCTTTAATTGTTACTTCATTACTAAAAAATACTTTGTCATTGCTATCGTTCGTCGCTGGCGCGGCATCTGTTGCAGCAGACGTCGCCAGCAGTGTTACTGAATTCAATGTTGCAAATTGCGGTGCTAGTGCCGTGATAATATCGTAAGCACCAATGATCAATAAGTTGCCACGACTTTCGTAAGATACCGTCGGCGGGATCAGATTAGATAATTCAACGGTATCGGCTATCGCCGCAAAGCGTGCTTGACCGTTGCTATCAGTAAATGTTTCTAAAGTACTTTTTAACATTGCTATTCCTGTATCTCGTCACCGTTATAAGGGTGTCGATTAAACTGCGAGTAATTACTCGCTGCTCTCTGCTAGCGTACGTTCATATTCGTACTTTTTGCTGTCGCTATTTTGCTGTAGCTAATAGAGCAATAACCGAACCAACTTTTAACGGAATAAAATGACCTATAAAGAGTTAAAGTCAGAGAGGGATTGTTTACTTATTCCTAAACGGGACATAATGTCGCTATAAACAATCGTGCATGGAACAAAATGTCCCGATTAAAATTAGGGTTATTTGTCCCTTTATGTCTCACCCGTCTGTTGAAGGTATTGCTGAAGCTGGTTTTTTTGTTCACCACCGCAATTTTTTTCACCACCGCAAGACGTCGAACTATTATCAGCCGAGATAGATTGAGTCGTTTCATCAACAGTGGCTTTTGGGGCTGCTATTACTTCCGTTTCCGGTTCAGTTTCCGTGGCGGCTAATACTTCACTTTCTTCAACGAGTTTAGTTTCTTCAATCAATTCAGCTTCAGGCTCTTCCAATACTGTCTTAACCCAACCGCGCAACTGTTTCGCGATACTCTCATCAAGCTTAGGTATATTAGAAAAGTCCTCGGTGTGATCATCCATATCACTGATATAGTTAAATTCATCAGCATGAAACAATTTTGCTAACGCTGCTTTTTTTACTGACTTATCAACGCCATGCTGTAAAAAAGAAGCGACGCCACTATCAAAGGTAACCTTATCGGCATCATCAATAGTCAGCACTTCTTCGACATGCTCATCAATCAGGTCTGTAGATGAGTTAGATAAATCAGAATTAGAGTCTACAACCGATGTCTCATAAGGTGCAGAGTCATTAGTAGTGTCGATATCCAGTTCAGCAACAACGTCTTTACTTGCTTCTAAATCAGTTTCTGCATGGTCTTTTGTCGCCAGTGATCTATCTGACCAACGTTGAAAAAAGTTACTGGCCACTTGAACGCCCTTTTCTGTCTTTACAACGTTTCTTTTTAAATTCAATCAGTTCGCCATTTCTACCAATGAATGCTTCCATCCAAGCTTGTATTGGTAATGGCATTTGAATATGCAGCACTTGATAGTCACCATCCATATAGCTACTGGCGACACTTTGCGCTGCAGTGATAAGTAATGGCGAAAACTGCTCGTCAGCTACTTCACAAACAATAAATAGATGAGGGTCTTGTGAACTGAGGTTAAAACGGTAATCAGTCCGTTCATCGCGATACAAAAACAGCGTTTTTTCATAGTGAGTTGTACTACCAGCACGGCTACTATCTTCTGTAGCAGTGATAACAGGTACTTGCTGATACAACTCAACATCTTCAATAGACCAAGACAAAGTAGTCCAGCGTCCAACTTGCTTTTCTTCAGAGCGAAGACTGAAGGCGATTGGCCAACTTGACTCGTCTTTCTCTAAGCGCTTATGTTCATCACCTTTATTTAGGTGTTTATCTTCATCACATAGTTGCACACATGCTCCTTTATTCTATTTTTATAATTATTTAGAATTTTTTACCTAACTTCCCCTACTCAGCAAAATTTAGACCAAGTTAGAAAGAAATGACAAATAAAACAGTTAAGTTGGAATGAACTTTGCTTTACCTCTTGATAGATATATAAACCAACAGGAATTTCGGATGCCGCAATTACCAAAAATAATTAGAACCAATTCTTCAGTTGAGCACACTATTACCGTTGACATCATGGATGAATATGGCGATACCATGACCAAGGAGATCGCCTGTGAACACCCGTTAACGATCTACTTAAATTGGGTAGAAATCGTGACAGTGATGACACTCGGCGCACGCCCAGCCGATCTGGTATTAGGGTATTTAAAAAACCAAGGGTTTATTGAAGACATCAGTGCCATTGAATCATTAATCATTGACTGGGACACTAATTCAGCCGCAGTAATTACGCACGAGAGTACTGATGGTTTAGAAGCTAAGTTATCGAAGAAGACAGTTACCTCAGGCTGTGGTCAAGGCACCATGTTTGGTAATGTCATGAAGACACTAGAAGGTGTCACTCTGCCGCAACCTGAGCTACTTCAATCAAAGTTGTATGGGCTGTTAGAAGCATTAACGCATCATAACGCGACTTATAAAGCCGCCGGAGCCGTCCATGGTTGCGCAGTATGCAAAGATACCGAGATCTTGTCGTTTGTCGAAGATGTTGGTCGTCACAACGCAGTTGATACCTTGGCCGGGGAAATGTGGTTAAAAGGCCAAACTGGTGAGGATAAGATCTTTTATACTACCGGTCGCCTCACCTCTGAGATGGTCATTAAAGTCGCGCAAATGGGTATTCCAGTATTGCTATCGCGCTCTGGTGCGACACAAATGGGTTACGATTTAGCTAAAAAGCTAGGTATCACTATGGTGGCCCGCGCCAAAGGTAATCGCTTTCAAGTATATAACGGCATGGCTAACTTGATCTTAGATGTCAAAGGTCCAGACGCAGAAGTGCAAGCTGTAGTAGAAGTAGCAGCTAAATCAACACAAAACCCAAGCATTGTCGGTAAACCTGCATGAATGAGCAATTTCCCGCGTTTATGAATGTAAAGCAAGTGGCGGAGTATTTAGACCTAAATGAAAAAAAGGTCTATACCCTGGCGAATGATGGTCACTTGCCTGCGACAAAAGTAACGGGTAAATGGTTATTTCCCAAAGCCATGTTAGATAAATGGTTACTGGAGTCTTGTCATAACGGCGTGCTTAACGACCGCTTACTTATCGCTGGTTCAGATGATCCACTGTTACAGTTGGTCGTGGGAAAAATGGCGCAGAAACTTGGCAGTACCGCACTGGTTGGTTATACCTCGACTGGTACACGCCAAGGTTTAGCGATGCTCAGTAAAGGCCACGTGGACATATGCGCTATCCATTGGGGACACGCAGAAGAAGCAGCATTACGTCATCCGGCTTTATTACAACAATATCCAGGACATAAAAACTGGGTACTTATCCATGCTTTTGAACGTCAACAAGGGTTAGTGGTGAGTAAGGAATTAGCTGATTTAGTTAATTCACGCTCGTTAAACTTACCAGAATTACTCACGTCACGCTGGCGCTGGGCACTTCGTCAAGAAGGCGCTGGCAGCATGCGCGCTTTGGGAGAGTGGTTACACAATCATGCTTATACGGTCGATATGCTCACCGCTGCTGAAACGTGTCACAGTGAACGTGAATTAGCATCATGCATTGCCCGTGGTGAAGCAGACGTCGGTTGTGCCAGTCAAAGTACAGCTGGTGAATTTGGCTTGGGCTTTATTCCACTAGGCACTGAAGCGTTTGAATTAGTGATCCCGAAAAATATCTACTTCCGTACTTTGCAGCAACAATTACTGCAGGCGTTATCGTCAATGGAGATCCAAGCCAAAGGCGACCAACTTGGCGGTTATAACTTCAGCCGTACTGGTCAACAAGTTTGGAGTGCCAGCTAGTAGCACCACTTACAACATTAGCAACGATGAAAAAAGCTAGATGTAAAAAAGCCCAGATATCGAAACGCGGTCTGGGCTTAATTACATTACCTTACTGGAGTTCTTTTACTTTTAACTAACCAACAGCTTACATCGCTGCGTTAAAGATGGCGCAAATCTCTTCATGAGTTGCTTGTTTTGGATTAGTAAAACCACAAGCATCATTCAATGCGTTTTTAGCTAATTCAGGAATATCTTCAACTTTTACATTTAAGCTTGTAAGTCCTGTTGGAATACCAACCGCTAACGCTAATTCTTTAATTGATGCAATCGCCGCTTCAGCGCCTTGCTCTGGTGTCATTTCTGTTACATCAACGCCCATCGCTTTAGCAACATCACGTAGACGTTCTGGACACACTTGCGCGTTATAAGCTTGTACATGTGGTAGTAACACCGCATTACATACACCGTGTGGCAAGTCATAGAAACCGCCTAATTGATGCGCCATTGCGTGTACATAACCTAGTGAAGCATTGTTAAATGCCATACCAGCCATGAATTGTGCATAAGCCATTTGTTCACGCGCTTCGATATTTTCACCGTGCTCTACTGCAGTGCGTAAATTTGCTTGGATAAGTTCCATGGCTTTAATCGCTACCGCATCTGTGATCGGTGTCGCGGCAATTGATACATACGCTTCAATCGCATGCGTCAATGCATCCATACCGGTTGCAGCTGTTAATGAAGCTGGTTTAGCTAACATTAATTCTGGATCATTCACTGACATTAACGGGGTGGTATTCTTATCCACGATCGCCATTTTGATATGCGTTGTTTCATTAGTAATAATACAAAAACGTGTCATTTCAGAAGCCGTACCTGCTGTGGTATTAATTGCCACTAATGGTAACTGTGCTTTTGCTGATTGATCAACACCTTCGTAATCGGCAATATGGCCGCCATTAGCAGCAACTAAGGCAATACCTTTCGCGCAATCATGCGGTGAACCGCCACCTAATGAGATGACAAAATCACACACTTCGGCATTTAATATTTCTAGACCACTGGCAACATTGGCTGTGGTCGGGTTTGGCTGAGTACCATCAAAAACCGCAGATTCAACATCGCGAGCAGTTAATAAATCTTGTACTTGTTTTACCATGCCGATGCTATTAATCACTTTGTCAGTGACGATTAATGCTTTTTTGAAACCATGAGATTTGATCGCGTCAGCTGCTTGAATTAAACAACCAGCGCCCATTAGATTGTATGCAGGAATAAAGAATGCAGTGCTCATAATATATCTCCAAAAGAAATTAATAATTGTTGCTGCAATACACTTTGCAAATGCATTGTAAGCAATAATCATCTAGCTAATTTAACCAGCTAACTACTATGAGGTAATTATAACTTTTATCCTTACAAAATAAATGGCTATATCAAATGAAACCACCTTATATACCCACTTTGGAATAGCTGTCACATAATTCGGTAATTTAGGGGCTAATTACAGGCTGCGCAGTGGGTGTGACGTTATTGCCCAAGGCGAACTGAACAAGTTATCAACAAAATTAATCGGTACAGCATTGATTTGCTTATATAACCAATGCGGTTGATGGTCTTTATCGACCAGCAAAGCTCTCACCCCTTCGACCAGATCTGCGTTTAAACAAACATTCACCGCTAGATCTAATTCCAACCGAAAACAGGCCGCTAAAGAGAGTTCGGTATATTGGTTTACCTGTCGGTATAAGATGTGCGCCGATATTGGGCTACCTAACAGTAGTTTTTTAATACTGGTTTGTAACCAAGGATCACAACTGTCATGCGTTTGGATACAGGCCATCACATCAGCGAGTTCAGTATAAGTACTCAACTGGGTAAACAAGGCTTGGTGCTTAGCTAAATTACCAGTAGCAAAGTCAGCATCGGCATACTGCGCCGTTAATAACTGATCAACTTGGTGATGATATAACTCAGTATCGCCTTGCCAATCAAGCGTGGTTAATGCCTTTATCACATCGGCATATTTTGCTGCCGGAATTAAATACTCGCTGAGACCAAGGTATTTGGCGTCGTTAGCGTTAATGCTTGCACCTGTTAAACCTAAAAATAATCCGACACCAGGTTGTGGTAAACGATTTAAGAACCAAGTAGCACCGACATCAGGGAATAAACCTATGGTGATCTCCGGCATGGCAATACGTGCGGTTTCGGTAACAACGCGATGACTCGCGCCCATGAACAGCCCTAACCCGCCGCCCATAATAATACCGTCACCCCACACAATTAACGGTTTGCCAAAGTTATGTAATAAATAATCAACCTGATACTCGGCAACAAAGTAGTCACTAACGACTTGCTGCTTAGCTTCACTGCCCGTGGTATTGACTAACATTTGTTGCAGCGATTTAACATCGCCACCAGCGCAGAATGCTTTCTCACCGGTACTTGTCAGTAGCACACTAACAATACGCGGATCAGACTGCCACGCGAGCAGTTGCTGGCGCAGTAATGGAAACATATCTGCACTTAATGCATGTAACTGACGCGCCTTATTAAGGGTAATAATACCAACTGCATGACCATCATCCGTGGCTAACTCATCAAATAATACACTGGCTTCCATGTGAACTCCGACTGAACAAAAAATCAGTGTAGCGAGGTTAGATGGCTAAATTCAACTAGCTAAGTTGCTGATTGTGATATTAGCAAAGTAGATTTAGCGATTTAAGCAATTATTTAACGACTAACATCAAGGTCACATCGATTGTGAGATACCCAAAATACTCACGTTGTGGCATAATAGCCCCACAAAATCTAGAGGATTAATTCAATGTCTATCGAAACAACGTTATTACAACGCAGTGGTTCTAAATGTGAAATGTGCACAGCAGAATCTAACCTATCAGCTTATGAGCTACCTGAATCACCAGAAAAAAGCTCTGACTGTGCAGTAATGCTTTGTGGTACTTGCCTTGATCAAATTAGCAACCCAGAAACGCTTGATGAAAATCATTGGCGTTGCCTAAACGACAGCATGTGGAGCCAAGTACCTGCAGTACAAGTACTTGCATACCGTATGCTAAACCGTTTAGATGCAGACTGGTCACGTGACCTTCTTGATATGATGTATCTAGAAGAAGACGTAAAAGCATGGGCTGAAAAAGGCGTGCTAATTGCAGCAATGACTGATACTCCAGCACGTGACTCTAACGGTACTATCTTACAAGCTGGCGACAACGTAAACATCATCAAGGATTTACCTGTTAAAGGTTCAAGCTTAGTGATCAAACGTGGTACCGCGGTACGTAATATCGGTTTAACAGATAATCCATTACACATTCAAGGCCGTGCCAACGGTACTGCGATGGTGATCATTTCTGCATACTGCAAAAAAATGTAATTTGCTTAGTCACTCTCGTTCTTAAGAACATGTTAAGGTCGTGACGACTAACCAGATCAAAAAAGGCCGGTTACCATTCTGATAAAGAAACGGTAATCGGCCTTTTTTATGCACGGTGTTAAACACCACAAAGCATTAACTTAACGATTAATTAAGCAACGATCGCATTGTGATAAATTTCTTGAACGTCATCACTGTCGTTTAGTGCAGCAAGAAAACGTTCGAACATTTCAGCATCATCACCAACAACTTCAGTTTCAATTTGCGGTAGGAATGTGATGTCTTCAGCATCAAATTCAATATCTGCAAAGGCTTCTGATAATGCTACTTTAGTTTTGAAGAATTCAGTGTGTGGAACATAAACAGTAATAGTACCGTCTTCATTCTCTACATCAGCAACATCAACTTCAGCTTCCATTAACGCTTCTAATACCGCATCTTCATCATCAAATTTGAATTCAAATACTGCTTGATGATCAAACATGTGCGATACCGAACCTTGCGCACCCAGTTTCGCGCCATTCTTAACGAATGCTTGACGAACATCTGTGAAAGTACGTTTACCGTTATCCGTTAGACACTCAACGATAACCATACAGTTACCAGGGCCAAAACCTTCATAACTTGCACGTACATAATCTTCACCGCCAGCGCCAGCTGCTTTTTCGATAGCACGGTCAATAACATGAGTAGGTACTTGATCTTTTTTCGCTTTTTCAATGATACGGCGAAGGCTTAAGTTGTGGTCAGGGTCACCACCACCCGTTTTTGCGCATACATAGATCTCTTTACCATATTTAGAGTAGATCTTAGTTTTCATGCCAGCTGTTTTAGCCATCGATAATTTACGGTTTTGGAATGCTCTGCCCATCTTAATTCACTCTCATTTTAAATTTGAAATAAATACTGGTCGATTTTAGCAGGATTAGTACCATTTTTTCCACAAAAGCGTAAATATCTTATCTGTTATCAACAAAAATTAACCAAACCAGCCTAGGAACTTTACCTATTATGGGCCGTCTGACTATTTGTCATTGTTATCGGTTAATAATATGTTCTACTATGTTAACTAGATTTACTTAGTTTTCATCGCATAGGTCGCCACTTGTATTTAAAAAGAATGTATCTCAAAAAAATATTGCGTGTAACCAGTACCGCATTATTTGTCGGCGCATTGGGCTTAATAAGCTCAGTGCAAGCGACTAATAAGCTTCCGGAAATCGGTACCGCTGGCGTTACCGCTTTATCTATCGACCAGGAACGCCAATATGGCGCAGCCTTTATCAAAGTCGCGCGTGGCTCTTTTCCGATGGTCAGCGATCCAGTCCTACAAGAGTACATTGCCGAATTAGGGGCTAAATTAATTAGCCAAACCGATTCAGTGCGCTTTCCGTTTAATTTTTTCTTAATCAAAGATGATGAAATTAATGCCGCCGCTTTTCTCGGTGGTTATGTCAAGGTGCATACCGGGTTATTCTTATATGCCGAAAACGAATCAGAATTTGCCTCGGTTATTGCCCATGAGATCTCACATATTACCCAGCGCCATCTTGCGCGCAGTTTAGAAGCACAGGCAGGAAATAGCCAATTAACCGTGGCAGGTTTGGTCGGTGCGGTATTATTAGGTATCGCCAACCCGGTTGCTGGTATTGCTATGTTACAAACCACCGTGGCAATTAATGCACAATCAGCAATTAACTATACCCGTGCCAATGAATTTGAAGCGGACCGTATTGGTATTCAGGTCATGGCAAATGCTGGTTTCGATCCGGCAGCTATGTCGACATTCTTTGGTAAATTAGCAGAGCAATATCGCTTTAGCTCAACGCCGCCACAAATGTTGATCACTCACCCACTACCAACCACCCGTGTTACCGAAGCACGTGATAGGGCGGCACTGTACCCAAGTCGTTACTATCAACCTAGCCTAGACTATCAATTAGCTAAAGCGCGTATTCAAGTCCGTTATGGCACCTTAAAACCGCAAGAAGCCCTGCAATTCTTTGAACATCAACTTAAAACTAAAAAATTCATCTTAAAAGATGCCGCATTATATGGCCAAGCACTGGCGTTAATCCAACTCGGCAAGAATGCAGAAGCGAAGAACATCGTGGTCGCATTGGCAAGCAAGCAGCCCAATAATCTGTTTTATCTGGATACCCTTACTGATATCGATTTAGCACTCAAACACAATGACGAAGCCATCGCGCGATTACAAAAAGCCAATAATAGGTATACCAATAATCCGGTTACTACCATTAATTTAGCAGTCGCATTACAGCAAGCGAAAAAGTATGACCAGGCGAAAAAGCTAATTAGGGATTATCTACGTAGTAATGAAACAGATATGATTGCCTTGAGTATTTATATTGATTTATTACGCCAAACCGATGATAACGTCAAAATGTACGTACAACGCGCCAACTTGGCACAGCTCAAAGCAAATTATCCCAGAGCCCTTAACGAACTACAATCTGCACGCACACTGGCAACAGGTTCGGCAGACATAGCTCGCATTGATGCGCACATGGAACAAATTGAGGCCGAAAAGCTAGAAATGCAGGCATTACAAAACTAGCCAAGGGACAGGAAAAAAGGCAAAATGGGGACTTTAAGGATCCCCATTTTTTTTAAGACTTGTTTTAAGGAATAGGCCAAGCCATGACTAGTGTCACTATTTATCATAATCCACGTTGCTCTAAAAGCCGTCAAACGCTTGCACTATTAGAAGAGCAAGGTGTCACACCCAGCATCGTAAAATACCTAGAAACACCACCATCTGCAGCGCAATTACAACAAATTCTGAATTTACTCGCATTAGCGCCACGTCAATTGATGCGTATTAAAGAAGCTGAATATAAAGCTTTAGGTTTAGATAACGAAAATCTGTCTAATGACGAACTTATCGCCGCCATGATCGCAACACCGAAACTGATCGAGCGCCCTATCGTATTAGCAAACGGCAAAGCTGCGATTGGTCGTCCTCCTGAAAATGTTTTAGCAATACTCTAACAACGAGCAAATAATGCAAACGATTCCAACAACACAAGATACACAAAAACGTATTACTCGATATCGATTCTTAGGACTGTTTGGCTATTTTGGCCTGATCATACTGATGTTCGTATGGCAACTGTGGTTAACACCAGAAAAAATACAAGATCATACGCAATCACAAGCACTGGCAGAACTCACTGCGATGGCTGACGTGAACCCTGAATTATTACCACAGGTTGAGGCCGAAAAACAAAAATGGTTAGAGCGTCAAGCTGCACATGAGTCGAATCCATTAGCCAAAGCCTTCATTTGGATCTTCCCCTTGTTAATCCCCTTTTACGGTTTAGTAAAAGGTAAGCCTTATACCGCGGCGTGGAGTAACTTTGTGGTGATGATCTATTACATGCATTCATTAACCATCATGTATACCGACCCTGATGAGCGTTATTTAGCTATATTAGAGTTTGCCTTAGCCAACTGTATGTTATTTGGTAATGGCATTTATGCACGCATGCAGGGCAAAGAGTTAGGGCTAGGTCTGGATAAGCTAAAAGTCGTGATGGCTGAAGAAAAAGAACGAGAAGAAGCATATAAAGCACAGCACAAAGATTAATTAACTGTCGCGGAATAACAAAAAAGGAAATAGTGTCATCGAACCTATTTCCTTTTTTTATCTGCTATAAAAAGATTTCAGCAGTGTCGATAGAAGAGTCGACTTACAGAGAAAGTATTTCTTTGACGAATGGAATAGTTAACCGACGTTGCGCACTAATTGACGCTTGATCTAATCGATCTAATGTCGCAATCAGGGTTTTCATATCACGCGATGAGCGGTTTAACAGAAAGCGGCCAACATCAACAGGTAACTTCAATCCTCTAAACTCTGCACGTAATTGTAATGCAGCCAACTTGCCATCATCATCAAGTAGTTGTAATTGGTAACTTACTCCCCAATCTAATCGAGATAACAGATCCGGTAATTGAATACCTAAATGGCGCGCCGCACTATTGCCGGTGACGATCAGAGAGCCTGGATTAGCTTGCTCATGACTATCTCGCCAGCGGTTATAAAAATTAAATAGTGCAACTTCCCACTCACGGATCCCGGCGATCATTTCAATATTATCAATACAAACCATATCGAGATGTTCCATACCATCTAATACTGATGGTGACATCATGGCAGACATTTCCATTGGTAAATAGGCAGCTGAACGATCGGAGTCTGTACACTCGGTACAAGTTGCATGGAGTAAATGGGAGGTGCCCGAACTCCGGTTACCAAATAGATAAATAAATGGATCACCGTCGCCTACAGCAGCATTTTTTAACGCTGTGAGTAACTGGACATTAGCACCGGGATAAAAACTCGCGAAAGTTTCACCATCGGGCAATTGGACTGGTAAAGAAAGTTGTGCTGGAGTGTTCAATATCACCCTTTCATACAATCATTAGATTAGTGTGGCCATTGTAGCACCTCAATGGCCGATAGAGAACGGCTACCCAAAAAACACAATATAAAATTGCTTAATTTATCGCGTTCCACTGAAAATTCATGTCATCAAAGGCATTTTTACTACTTTTGATCCGTAGATCTAACGACAATTCAGTTAATAGATCTTGCTGGGTGCCAAGCAATACTAATTTTAGCTGTATGCTAGATCCAGAAACGGCTTCAAGATCAACTTGTGCTACCGCTGATAAATCCGCAAACATAGCGATTAATTTTGCGTAATCAGTAATGCCAGTAACAGCATCTACATTTAAAAACACCACTTCATTGTTACCAGATGCTTTTACGCTATAACGTTCCGCAAGATGATTAGCGAGGCTATTGGTTAACTTAGTGCCGATTACAGCAAGCTCACCTTGAGCTTGGCCATTCAACCAAATCTCGAATGCTTGATTGCTATTACTACGACCGTACATGCTCCAAGTTAATTTATAATCATCATTCTGCTTAATGATCTTAGCAATAATATAATTATCTGCAGCATAGCGGGTTGAAGCAAGTTCGACTGGATCTGTAAACTGGCCCCACAAATCGCTACTGCTGACTTGCAATTGATCATCAAGATCCATCACAGGGAATAAAACGGGGATCGCACGCTTATTGGCTTGCGCTTTAATCGCATCAATAAACTCAGCATAATCAGTGTCAGTTTCGCCTCTGACACTGCGGTTAAAATCTTCATCAACTACTAGCCAGACAATTTGCTGTGGACGATTCTGACTCCATACTCCAAATTCACTGCCGCGCAATAAACGATTTACTTTTTTTTCATTAAAGCTTGTTTGTAAATAGCGCTCGCCATCGACATGTTCTTCAGCTTGCTTGACTAAGTACTCACGGGCATTGATCAATGCTTTTTTGATTACCGGATCCGCCGCTATTGTGGCATTACCAGAAACTTTAACCAGCACTTCTGCAAAGGCCACTTTTTGTAGATCACGGTTAGACTTATTATCAACCGCTATAACTGATGCTGAATAAAGTTGCTCAACCTCAACCGCCTGCGTGGTTAAGGGAAGAAGAGATAACAGTGATAATAAAACAGGAAATAAACGCTTCATACGATCCTTTTTAACAGTAACGTGATGACTCAAATTGATGATTTGAATAATAACATAGCCAGCATGATTAATAGACCTCAAATAATAACCAAACCATTGGCTATGTCCAAACATATTCTATCGCATTAACTAATTAGCGAGATAGAGAAACAGTTACCATACTAAAGTATCAAGGAGTTAGATTAAAATGAAGGGATCATATCTATGGATAATAAACAAATTAAAAATGACCGATACTTTAATATCGATATTGAAGAGATCTATGTGCTAAATGTGCTATTGCTGTGGGGCGGATATTTAGTGGGGAATCAAGTTGATTAAAAGCAAGAAGCAAATAAAAAAGCAGACATCAACGGTAGTTGATGTCTGCATTACTCAATTAAAAAAATTAATTAAGTATCTTGTGACTGTAGTTATTTAGTACCGAAGATCTTATCGCCAGCGTCACCTAGACCTGGAACGATATAACCTTTTTCATCTAGACGTTCGTCAATAGATGCAGTGTAAAGCTCGATATTTGGGTGTGCTTCTTCTAACGCTTTTAGACCTTCTGGTGCAGCAACAAGTACAAGTACTTTAATGTGCTTACAACCTTTAGCTTTTAACAGGTCTAATGTTGCGATCATAGAACCGCCTGTTGCTAACATAGGATCAACAACAATCGCTAAACGTTCATCAATGCTGTGAACGATTTTTTCGAAATAAGGAACTGCTTCTAGCGTTTCTTCATCACGGTAAATACCAACAACACTTACACGTGCACTTGGCATATGTTCTAACACACCATCCATCATACCTAAACCAGCACGCAAAATTGGCACTACTGTTACTTTTTTACCTTTGATTTGATCAACGGTAACATCGCCATTCCAACCTTCAATAGTCTTCTGTTCTAATTCTAAATCAGCCGTTGCTTCATAAGTAAGTAAGCTACCCACTTCTGTTGCAAGTTCACGAAAACGTTTAGTGCTGATATCAGCAGCGCGCATTAAACCCAATTTATGACGTACTAAAGGATGTTTAACTTCAACAACTTTCATGGAATCTCCTAATAAAATCAAAGTAACTACGATATAAAAACGCGCAATATTACCAATAATGGCACTATAATGATAGCTTATTCCAAGGAAAAGCCAGAGTTAAGAATAAAATCTATTAGCAGGTCAAACAAGCTATAATTTTGTTTCTATTATGTGGTTAAAGTTGTTAACATGGCGGCGATTTTTTAATCCAATTGATACGATTAGTTTGTGAGGGATCCAGTGAGCAACCAAAATACTTCTCTAAGTTATAAAGATGCAGGCGTTGATATTGACGCAGGTAATGCATTAGTAGAACGCATTAAAGGTGTAGCGAAAAAAACTAAACGCCCAGAAGTGATGGGTGGTCTAGGTGGCTTCGGCGCTCTTTGCCAATTACCTACTGGTTATAAAGAACCAGTGTTGGTCGCAGGAACAGACGGTGTAGGAACGAAACTACGCCTCGCTATCGATTTAGCTAAATATGATACGGTAGGTATCGATTTAGTTGCTATGTGTGTGAATGACCTTATTGTACAAGGTGCTGAACCACTATTCTTCTTAGATTACTATGCAACAGGCAAGCTAGATGTAGATGTAGCTACAGCTGTTGTTACCGGTATTGGCGAAGGTTGTTTATTATCTGGTTGTGCGTTAACAGGCGGTGAAACTGCTGAAATGCCAGGTATGTACGACGGTAAAGATTTTGACATTGCTGGCTTCTGTGTTGGCATTGTAGATAAAGAAAACATCATCGACGGCACTAAAGTTGCTGCGGGTGACAAACTGATTGCTTTAGGATCGAGTGGCCCTCACTCGAACGGCTATTCTTTAGTTCGTAAAATCCTTGAAGTTTCAAAAGAAGATCCAAGTCAAGCATTTGGTGATTCAACACTAGGTGATACTCTTCTAACGCCTACTAACATCTATGTTAAGTCTGTGCTAGCTGTGCTGAAAGAGTGTGAAGTTCACGCTTTATCACACATTACTGGTGGTGGTTTCTGGGAAAATATTCCGCGTGTACTACCAGCACTAACAAAAGCTGTCGTTGATGAAAGTAGCTGGCAGTGGCCTGAAATTTTCAACTGGTTACAAGAAAAAGGTAACGTTGAACGTACTGAAATGTATCGTACGTTTAACTGTGGTGTTGGTATGGTTATCGCCCTACCTGAATCACAAGTTGAAAAAGCACTGGAAATCTTCACTGCCCATGGCGAAAATGCATGGTTAATCGGTGACATTGCAGACGCTGAAGAAAATGAAGAACAAGTAGAGATAAAATAATGTCTAAACAAGCATCTATCGTTGTATTGGTTTCAGGTAATGGCAGTAATTTACAAACCATTCTTGACCAGTGTGAACAAGGTTCTATTAACGGTAAGGTAACTGCTGTTTTTAGTAATAAGAGTACTGCTTACGGCCTAGAGCGAGCACAGCAAGCGGGTGTAGATGCAATCTCACTTAGCCAAGCTGATTTCGCTGATCGCGCTGCATTTGATGCAGAGCTAATGGCGCAAATTGATCAATACCAACCAGATCTAATTGTGTTAGCGGGTTACATGCGTATTTTAAGTGATGACTTTGTACAGCATTATGCTGGCAAGATGCTGAATATACATCCTTCTCTATTACCTAAATATCCAGGTTTAGATACTCATCAACGCGCTATGGATAATGGTGATGAAGAGCATGGAGCATCAGTACATTTTGTAACGCCAGAACTAGACGCAGGTCCAGTAATCTTGCAAGCAAAAGTACCGGTATTTTCAGAAGATGACATCGAAGAATTAAGTTCACGAGTGCATACTCAAGAACACATGATTTATCCGATGGTTATCCAATGGTTCTGTGCTGGACGCCTTGCGATGACAAATGGCAAAGCGGTTCTTGATGGTGAAGCATTAGCTGAAAGCGGCTACGCTGCGGACTAAGTTAATACCCTAATCCTAGATAATAAAAAGCCTTTATCGCATTACTGCATAAAGGCTTTTTTTATGGCTATCCATTAATAACATGTGTTAATTAATTACATATTAGTCAACATAACAGTACCACGACAAAATACACAAAATTCACCCGGCTGCATTTTGTGCCACACTTCATTATCCGTCAGCGGTTGCGTGGCAATAATAGCAACAACATCCGAATCTGACGTTTCGGTCTCAAAGTTGATTTCAATATTTTCATCAATCAACTGGGCATGCCCAAACGGCGCCTCGCGAATAATATGATGTAAATTATTGGTACAGTAAGCAAATACAAAATCGCCATCTGTTAATAATAAATTAAACACACCTAATGCTCTTAACTGATCGCATAGGCTGGCAATAAAACGGAATGCAGCTTTCATATCATCAGGTTTGCTCGGGAATTTTTTAGCTACTTCCTGCAAAATCCAACAAAATGCTAATTCACTATCCGTTTCACCAATCGGTGTATAAAACCCCGTTGCTAAACCTTGGTAGTCGGTCAACTGGCCATTATGCGCATAGGTCCAGTTCTTACCCCAAAACTCACGGGTAAAAGGATGGGTGTTTTCTAATGCCACACCACCACGATTAGCTTGACGAATATGCGAAATAACCGCCTGGCTTTTAATCGGATAATTTTTCACTAATTGCGCGACTTTCGATTCGCAACTTGGCTTAGGATCACGAAAAGTTCGGCAACCCTTGCCTTCATAAAAAGTAATTCCCCAACCATCAGAATGTGGTCCAGTCTTACCACCACGCTGCATCAGCCCAGAAAAACTAAAACAAATGTCGGTAGGTACATTTGCGCTCATACCTAATAATTCACACATATACTGATAACTTCACTTTTATGGTTTACAACAATAGCCCTAAGGCTAAATTCATTTAACTATCTTTCATTCTACTTATTGCCAAGCAACTGTCTATGGTAAATAACGCGATAGCATGCACAATTATGCAATATCATATAGCCAAAAGATCGAGATTAATCAGCATAACCCATCATTTTTTCGACTAACTGAATCAGTAAATGGATCACTTTAATGTGGATCTCTTGAATACGGTCAGCATAACCAAAATGTGGCACACGAATTTCGATATCAGCGATGCCCGCCATTTTACCGCCATCTTTGCCGGTTAAGGCTATGGTCTTCATGCCTTTGGCTTTCGCAGCCGCAAACGCATTTAAGACATTTTGCGAATTACCACTGGTGCTAAGCCCTAATAACACATCACCTTGCTGGCCAATACCTTCAACATAACGTGAAAATACATATTCATAACCAAAGTCATTACTCACGCAAGACATATGGCTCACATCAGAAATAGCAATACCAGGCATTGCTGGACGATTTTCACGATAGCGTCCTGATAACTCTTCTGCAAAATGCATCGCATCACAATGGGAGCCACCATTGCCACAAGATAACACTTTGCCACCAGCTTTAAATGAATCTGCTAATAATGCGGCAGCGGCTTCAATATTTGCACCATTTTTCGGGTCAGCTAAAAAATCATTTAAAACTTGTGCTGCTTCGACTAATTCTTGCTGAATTAAGCCTTGATAATTTGTCATTTTTTATCGCCTCTACGACTAAAATATATTGCTATAATAGTACTATTATTTCACAAAATAATGTACCTGTATCACCCACATAAATAAAAGGTTAAGCATAACCAAAATAAGCTTTAGGTATGAATAAATGCTTAGTTAACAGCCACTAAGTACCTACTTGTGAGTAACGTCGAGCACTATTTCTTGGCCGAACTGACCTAAAATAAAAGCAATTAGGCAATTAAATTATCAATTCAACAACGCTATTATCGGTGAACACTTGTAAACCCAATAGGTTAAAAACAAGCGTTTAACTACAGGTTCTATAAATACTATGTAAATTAGATGTAAAAAACTTGCTAATTTAATAATTATCAACTAGAACTAATACTCAAACCAGCGTTCTGGTCTGACCTCTGACTTTGCTATTTAGTTGCTTAATGAAAGGAGAAAATCATGGCAACCACAATCTCACTATTAGCCTTAGTGGCAATATTTGGTACATTATCTTACCAAAGAGCATCATTAGCTGCCTTTACTGGTGCATTTTTTATTGCACTTGCAGCCGTTTCATATTTCGGTGATGTGCCATTAGCTATTTGGATAATAACTGCTGTAATTGCGCTACCATTAAATATCACCAGTATTCGTCAAGGCTATTTAACAACGCCTATCTTAAAAGGCTTCCGTAAAATAATGCCGGAAATGTCTCAAACAGAGACTGAAGCATTGGAAGCTGGTACAACTTGGTGGGACGCGGATTTATTCAGCGGTAAACCAAATTGGGAAAAACTGCACAACGTACCTGCGCCTGCATTAACTGCTGAAGAACGTGCCTTTCTTGACGGTCCAGTAGAAGAAGCTTGTCGTATGGCTGACGAGTTTGATATTACCCACAAACGTGCTGATTTACCTCCTGAGCTATGGGAATTCCTTAAAACTAAGGGTTTCTTTGCCATGATCATTAAGAAAAAGTACGGTGGTCTAGAATTCTCTGCATTAGCACAATCTATGGTACTGCAGAAACTAACTGGCTCAAGCTCAGTAATGGCGAGCACGGTTGGTGTACCTAACTCATTAGGACCTGGTGAATTATTACAACACTACGGTACTAAAGAACAACAAGATTACTACCTTCCTCGTTTAGCGGTTGGCGACGAAATTCCATGTTTCGCACTAACAAGCCCTGAAGCAGGTTCTGATGCAGGCGGCATTCCTGATTTCGGTATCGTGTGTAAAGGCGAATTTGAAGGTAAAGAAGTTCTGGGTATGAAACTGACTTGGAACAAACGTTATATTACTTTAGCTCCGGTTGCGACAGTACTTGGTCTAGCGATTAAACTGCGTGATCCAGATGGTCTATTGGGTGATAAAGAAGACATCGGTATTACTTGTGCGCTTATCCCGACGGATATCCCAGGTGTTGAAACCGGTCGTCGTCACTTCCCACTTAACTTACCGTTCCAAAATGGTCCAACTATAGGTAACGAAGTATTTGTACCATTAGATTATATCATTGGTGGTCCAGAGATGGCCGGTAAAGGCTGGAGCATGCTCGTTGAATGTCTGTCTGTTGGTCGTGGTATTACCCTACCGTCTTGTTCTGCAGGTGCCGTTAAGTTAGCCGCGCTAGGCATGGGTTCTTACGCTGCTATCCGTCGTCAATTTAAACTTGCGATTGGTAAAATGGAAGGTATTGAAGAGCCGCTAGCACGTATTGGTGGTAATGCTTACCTGATGGGCGCAGCATCAACACTAACAACAAGTGCGATCGATTTAGGTGAAAAACCGTCAGTAATTACTGCCATTGTGAAAATGCATTTAACCGACCGTGCACAAAAATGTGCGATCGATGCAATGGACATATCAGGTGGTAAAGGTATCTGTCTTGGTCCAAACAACATGGCCGGCCGTAGTTATCAAGCCGCTCCAGTTGCAATTACGGTAGAAGGTGCAAACATTCTTACCCGTAACCTGATCATTTATGGTCAAGGTGCAATCCGTTGTCATCCATTCGTATTACCAGAATTGACTGCTGCTGCACTTAGCGATCATAAGAAAGGCCTACAAGACTTTGATGCCGCATTATTTGGTCATGTTGGTTTTGCAATGTCTAACTTCTTCCGTTCATTTGTAATGGGTATTACTAACGGTAAAGGTTCTGCAACGCCATTTAAAGATGAAACTGCACAGTATTATCAACAGATGAACCGTTTAAGTGCCAACTTAGCCTTCCTATCTGACGTATCGATGGGCGTACTTGGTGGTGATCTGAAACGTAAAGAACGTGTTTCTGCGCGTCTTGGTGATATCTTAAGTCAACTATACCTATCGTCTGCAACGCTAAAACGTTTTGAAGATGAAGGTCGTCAAAAAGATGATCTACCATTTGTGCATTGGGCTCTGCAAGACTCGCTATATCAAGCTGAGCACGCAATTGATGAGCTATTACGTAACTTCCCTGTTCGTGCCGTTGGTATCGCACTACGTGCAATGGTATTACCAGCAGGTAAACGTCTATCGCGTCCGACTGACAAATTAGACCATGTTGTTGCCGCTTTACTGCAAGTTCCTTCTGCAGCGCGTAGTCGTCTAGCAACTGACATGTACCTAACTGAAGAGGAAGGTAATCCTGTTGGTCTACAAGAGAAAGCCTTGAGAGACATCATAGTTGCAGATCCTATCTTCATCCGTGTGTGTAAAGAAAATGGTACTAAACAAGCATTCATCTACCTGGATAAATTTGCTGAAATAGCGCTTGCTAACAAGCAAATTACGGCTGATGAAGCAGAACTGCTGAAAGTTGCTGAGGAAGGCCGTCTACGTACAATTAACGTTGATGACTTTGATCCAATTGACCTTGCTGCTGATAAATCACTTGTAAATCAATTGAATGCTGACTGGCGTGCACGTGCAAATGGCACAGCTAAACCAGCAAAAAAGAACAAAGCAAAAACTGAAGCTGTTGCTTAAGTTACTGCATAACAGCTAGCGATTAGTCGTTAGCTACAAAAATGCCACTGTTATCTTAGATGACAGTGGCATTTTTTTGTTTATGACTTTTGTCAGCATAGCCGAGACGGTATGCCTTAAGCGTCGAGTAAGGTTTTAGCTAAAGTACGAATACCATGGCCTTTTGCGCCTACAGCCCATAAATCATTAGCGGCTTTTTGATAGCAGCCCGCTAAATCTAAATGTAACCAACCTTGCCCGTCTTCACGTACAAAACGTGATAAGAACGCAGCAGCAGTTGATGCCCCAGCACGACCTTCACCAGCATGGATATTCGCCATATCGGCGAAGCTTGATGGTAATTGCTGTTGATGCCATTTTTCTAATGGTAATTGCCAAGCAAATTCATTCTCTGCTTTGGCATTCGCTAATACTGAATTAACCAAATCCTGATCAAAACCAAATAGCGCATTATAATCACGACCCAGCGCCATCTTAGCTGCACCTGTTAGTGTCGCTGCATCAATCAAACGTAACGGCGAGTTCTCTTCTGCAGCAAGCAAACCGTCAGCTAATACTAAGCGGCCTTCAGCATCGGTATTAAGCACTTCTACAGTGATATCATTTTTATATTTAATGATATCGCCAAGTTTAAAGGCATTGCTGCTGATCATGTTCTCTGCACAGCATAAGAACAGCTGTACACGTTGATTTAAGCCTTGGCTGATTGCTAATGCTAATGCACCCGTCAATGTCGCTGCACCGCCCATATCACTCTTCATTGCCGTCATTGGTTCTGATGGTTTAATACTGTAACCACCCGAGTCAAAGGTAATGCCCTTACCCACTAATGCAGTTGCAACTGGCGCATCGACATCACCGCTTGGGTTGAAGTCTAGTTGTAACATAGCCGGTGGATGCTGACTGCCACGACCAACAGTATGAATACCGGTGAAGCCATGAGTTAATAACTCTTCGCCAGCAATGATCTTGTAAGTGATCGCATCTGGTGCAAGTTGTAATAACAGGTCTGCCGCACTTTGCGCTAGTTTAACCGGATACATTTCTTCAGCATCAGTATTAATGGTTTTACGCACCCAATGGCTGGCTTTTTGAAAGTCAGTGAACGCCTTCTTTTCAGTGCTAGTCACAGACTCTAAACCGAAGCAGGCTTGTTGTGTTTCTTTGGCGGTGTAATAACCTTGGTCAAATGCAATACGTAATTCAGTGTTCCATAACTCGCCTTGCAAGGTCACTTTAGCTATGCCTTGATTGGATAATTTACGCGCCGCACGTTGTACTTGTAATGCACTGTCTGCACCAAAGTCAGCAAGATGGATAGATGCAACACCAGCATTAAAACTCACTAATGCATTCTTGCCCCAAAAACTGTCAGCGGGAGCAACAGTTAGCTCAACGCTCATGAAATCCTTCATTGAATATCCTTTATTTTGACGTGTAAGCAATACGTTATGTTATATATCACCTGATTTAACTTTCATATTAACAAGTTAAAGCACAAAAAAAAGCCCATAATCAGCGTTATGCTAACTATGGGCTTATTCTATATTGAATATAAATAGTTAATATTCATCAATCCAAGCAAGTAAGACAGCTTCAAGTACGCGTTCACCACAATGATTGGGATCATCGGTAAAATCGTCTAGTTCTATAATCATCTTGCGTAAATCGGTGAATCTGACTTGCTGCGGATCTTGCTCTGGATATTGTTCGAAAAGTTCGATTGCAATATCTCGGCTATCCGACCATGCTAATGCCATAAGACCTCTCTAAAAGTAACACTCAGTTATAACTAACCTATTGTTACTTTCAGTTTAGTTGTCTTAAGCTATTTGTGCGTTGCCTTTAAGCGCAAAACAAGACAGCAAGCCAATCGCTTATTAATGGCTTTCAGAAACCATGTTCAGCGTATACTTAGGGATCTCAACAACCAGATCTTTATCCGCTACAGCTGCTTGGCAACCTAAACGAGAATCCGGTTCAAGACCCCATGCTTTATCTAACATGTCATCTTCAAGCTCATCACTTTCTTCTAATGATTCAAAGCCTTCACGTACGATCACATGACAAGTAGTACAGGCGCATGATTTCTCACAAGCATGTTCAATAATAATTTTGTTTCTTAATGCAACATCAAGGATTGTTTCACCTTTTTCAACCTCTACAGAGAGACCTTCTGGGCATAGTTCTTCATGAGGTAAAAATATAATTTTTGGCATTTCTTAGACCTTATCTACCGACTGACCCTGCAACGCTTTACGGATAGATGCATCCATACGACGAGCAGCAAAATCTTGTGTTAATTTATCGACTGTTTCAATTTCTTTTTCAATCGCATCTCTATCGCCACCTTGACGGATCTTATAAAGCGTTTGGATCGCGCTTTCAATGGCAGCTTGCTCTGTATCTGACAACAAGGCTTTACCGTCTTGTTGTAAGGCTACTATTAGGCTTTCCATAACACGGTCAGCTTCTAATTGTTGCTCTGCTAACATACGCGCTGTTACGTCTTCTTTCGCATACGTCATTGAGTCTTTAAGCATGTTTGCCACTTCATCATCACTCAAACCATAAGACGGTTTAACTTGGATAGAAGCAGAGACTCCTGATGATTTTTCCATCGCAGAGACACTTAATAAACCATCAGCGTCAACTTGGAACGTCACACGAATGTGTGCAGCGCCAGCCGCCATTGGTGGAATACCAGTTAATGAAAAGCGCGCTAATGAGCGGCAATCACTCACAAGTTCACGTTCGCCTTGCAGCACGTGAATTGTCATTGCCGTTTGACCATCTTTAAACGTGGTAAACTCTTGCGCACGTGCCACTGGGATTGTGGTATTACGTGGGATCACTTTTTCAACTAGGTTACCCATAGTTTCAAGACCCAATGACAGCGGTGTTACGTCGAGTAATAACAAATCTGAATCAGGTTTGTTACCCACTAATACGTCAGCCTGAATAGCAGCACCAATCGCAACAACTTTATCTGGGTTAATGCTAGTTAGCGGCTGTTGAGCAAAGAACTCACCGACTTTTTCACGCACTAACGGTACACGAGTTGAGCCACCAACCATGACAATTTCAAGTACTTCATCTTTACTGATATCGGCATCTTTTAACGAACGACGACAAGCAAGTAAAGTACGCTTAACTAATGGCTGAATAAGCGTTTCAAACGTTGCACGGCTTAATGAACCCTGCCAATTAATAGCATCTAATGACAGGGTGATATCAACTGTATCATTGTCTGTTAGTGCCTGCTTTGCTTGTTTTGCTTGGTTTAATAACAAACGTTGCATCGCTAATGATTGCTCACCAACAAGTCCAGCTTCGGTACTGATCCAATCTGCCACTAAATGATCAAAATCATCACCACCCAGTGCAGAATCACCGCCGGTTGCCAGTACTTCGAATACGCCTTTATTTAGACGTAAAATAGAGATGTCAAAAGTACCGCCGCCAAGATCATAAACAGCAATAACGCCTTCTTGACCAGCATCTAAACCATATGCGATTGCAGCTGCAGTTGGTTCGTTTAATAAACGTAATACATTTAAACCCGCAATATTTGCGGCGTCTTTAGTACCTTGACGTTGGGCATCGTCAAAATAAGCAGGAACCGTAATAACAACACCGTTCAGTTCACCGGCCAAAGACTCCGTTGCACGGGCTGCTAATGCTTTTAGTATTTCTGCAGAAACTTGCACAGGATTCAGTTCACCCGCTACCGTCTTAATTAACGGTTGGCCAGATGCCGATTCAACAACTACATTTGGAATACGAGCAGTATCAATGTCTGAAAATGATTTTCCCATCAAACGTTTTACTGAAGAAATTGTATTTTCTGGGTCCATTACAGCTTGTTGTGCAGCATCTTCACCAACAACAATTGAATCTGTAGTATAACGAACCACTGACGGTAGAATATCTAGCCCAGTATTATCAACTAACGTTTTAGCGCTGCCGCTAAGGACACTTGCCACTAATGAATTAGTCGTACCAAGATCAATACCGACTGCAAGTCTATGCTCATGAGGTGCCGCCGATTGACCCGGTTCAGCAATTTGAAGTAATGCCATGTTTTAGGTTCTTAAATTTAAATTATTTGATTAGTAATCAAGTAAACTATCTTCAAGTGTACTTAATTGTGTCTGCAGTTTATAAACAAATTTTAATTTACGCACTACGTTCGCCGCGTCATTATAATGCTCAATACTGACCAATTCATTAAACTCTTGCAAATATTGTTTGATTGATAAGCTTAGCTCATCATCAAAGTCTGCAATTTCTTGTTCAGGATCGGCAGAATGCGGAATATCTTCAAGACGCTCGTGCTGTTCCATCTGTTGCATTAGAAACATTGGATCTTGCAAGGTTTTTTGCTCGCCACGAATATCTTCATGACAAATGGCAAGGATATACTCTGCACGTTGGATCGGCGACTTAAGAATTGAATAAGCATCATTAACTTGGGAAGATTTTTGCACTGATAATAAGCGTTCTCGCTCACTGCCATTAGCAAATTTATCGGGGTGTAGTGTGCGTTGTAGATCTCGATATGTTGTTGCTAAACCGGCACTATCTAGTTCAAAATTAACGGGTAAACCAAACAACTCAAAATGGTTCATCTGACGACCTTTAATGGATAGATTAAATAAACAAAACCCAAATAACGACGTTATTTGGGCATATCAATATTACACGCTGAAGCTTTCACCGCAGCCGCATTCGCCTTTCATGTTGGGATTCTTAAATTCAAACCCTTCATTCAGACCTTCTTTAACGAAATCTAATTCGATTCCATCAAGATAAACGAGGCTCTTTTTATCAATGATCACGGTAACGCCTTTCTCAACAAAAACTTCATCGCTTTCATCAACAGCATCAACAAACTCAAGGATATAAGCAAGACCAGAACAACCAGATGTTTTCACACCTAGACGTAAACCAGCACCTTTACCACGTTTATCAAGGTAAGTCGCAACACGTTCAGCAGCAGAGTCAGATAAGGTAACAGCCATGTTAACTCCTAAGACTCTTTTTTCTTTTTATAATCGTCAATAGCTGCTTTAATTGCATCTTCAGCAAGAATTGAACAGTGAATTTTCACTGGTGGTAATTCAAGCTCTTCAGCAATCGTCGTGTTAGTAATTTCGCCAGCTTGCTCAATACTCTTACCTTTTACCCATTCGGTAACTAAAGAGCTTGATGCTATAGCAGAACCACAACCGTAAGTTTTGAATTTAGCATCTTCAATGATGCCATCAGCATTAATTTTAAGTTGTAACTTCATTACGTCACCACAAGCTGGTGCGCCAACCATACCGGTCGCTATTGTTGGATCATTTTTATCAAATGAACCTACGTTACGTGGGTTTTCATAATGGTCGATTACTTTTTCGCTATAAGCCATGATATAACTCCTTCAAACTGAATATAAATTTTCGTGAAACAAAGGGGAACGATTAGTACTTCTTAGTGGTGATCCCACTCGATAGTGCTTAAATCGATACCATCTTTAAACATTTCCCACAAAGGAGACATGTCACGCAATTTACTGATGTTTTCTTTAATGATACTGGTTGCGTAGTCCACTTCTTCTTCTGTCGTAAAGCGACCGAATGAGAAACGAATTGAGCTGTGCGCCATTTCATCGTTTAGGCCTAATGCACGTAGTACATAAGACGGTTCTAAACTTGCAGATGTACAAGCTGAGCCAGAAGAAACCGCAAGGTCTTTCAGTGCCATCATTAATGACTCACCTTCAACAAAGTTGAAGCTTACGTTCAAGTTACTTACTAGACGTTGTTCTGCGTGACCATTTAGATATACTTCTTCGATATCTGCAATGCCAGCCCAGAAACGTTTACGTAATGCTTCAGCATGGTCTGTATCTTGTTGCATTTCTTCTTTAGCGATGCGGAATGCTTCACCCATACCCACGATTTGGTGAGTTGCAAGTGTACCACTACGCATACCACGTTCATGACCGCCACCGTGCATCTGCGCTTCTAAGCGGATACGTGGTTTACGTTGAACGTATAATGCACCAATACCTTTAGGGCCATAAATTTTATGAGCCGATACTGATAACATATCTACTTTCAGTTCAGAAAAATCGATTGGTAATTTGCCCGCACTTTGCGCAGCATCTACATGGAATAAAACTTTCTTCGAACGACAAAGTTCACCCAATGCAGCGATATCGTTAATCGCACCAATTTCATTGTTCACGTGCATGATACTAACAATAATTGTATCTTCACGGATTGCAGCTTCAAGGATTTCTACTGTAATTAGACCTTCAGAAGTCGGATCTAAATACGTTACTTCGAAACCTTCACGCTCAAGTTGGCGACAAGTATCAAGCACAGCTTTATGCTCAATTTTACTTGTAATAATGTGCTTGCCTTTCTTGTGATAAAAATGCGCAGCACCTTTAATCGCAAGATTGTTTGATTCAGTAGCGCCCGACGTAATAACAACTTCACGTGGGTCTGCATTTACTAAATCTGCAATTTGATTACGAGCAATGTCTACTGCTTCTTCTGCCTGCCAACCGAAACGGTGTGAACGAGACGCAGGGTTACCAAAGATGCCGTCCATAGTTAGACACTGCATCATTTTTTCTGCTACACGTGGGTCTACAGGCGTAGTGGCAGAATAATCCAAATAAATAGGTTTTTTCATCTAGTCATTGCTCCATACAACACGGTTAAACTGCTAACGGTGTTTATATCTTATAATTATAATTTTGATTCGATTGTGTTTTTTTAACCATTATTAAATAATATTTATATCAATCTTATTTAACATTTTACGGTCATTATCTTGTTCGTTGACGATCTGTTTTATTTCATTATTAGTCATCAGATCAGCAAGCGATATATTATCAAGGAAATCACTAATTCGCTCACTTAAGTCATCCCAAAGTGAATGCGTTAAACAGCGTTTTCCATCATTGCAGCCACCAGAGGAATCACACTTGGTCGCTTTTACATTTTCATCAACTGCATCAATGATCATGCCAACAGAAATAAGCCCAGGTAACATGCCTAATTTATAGCCGCCACCAGGTCCTCTTGCACTTGCTACCAGTTTCTTTCGACGTAATCGAGAGAATAACTGTTCCAAATACGACAATGAAATACTTTGTCGCTCAGATATTTCAGCCAGTGGTACAGGTTTAAGTTCTGCATGCAATGCAAGATCAATCATAGCTGTAACGGCGTAACGCCCTTTCGATGTCAATCGCATAGCAACCTCTAAAACTGTTATTTAAGGTTATGGTTACATACCCGACTGAAATGGTCAAGTATATACCTGACTAATTTACTCAGGTATTACATTTAAACCACGAAAGGCCCAGTTCGAAGACCGACTATTTTTTTAAATTACGCTGAATAGACACCAATGCGCCACGTAAGATATTGAGTTCAACCGCTTCAGGGCGTGCACGAGTAAATAATCGACGTAAGCGATTCATCACGACACCAGGGTGGGCTTTGTTAATAAAACCACTATCCCAGAGTGTTTCTTCAAGGTGAGTATGGAACATTTCCAATTCAGCTTGCTTTGGATACGGATTATCTTGTTCTGGATACGAGTTAGTCGCAAGGTAAGCCATACGCGTTTCGTATGTCAGGATCTGCACTGCCATCGCTAAGTTTAATGAACTGTATTCTGGGTTTGCAGAAACACACACATGATAAGTACATTTTTGTAATTCTTCATTGGTCAAACCAATACGCTCACGACCAAATACCAGTGCTACTGGATAATTAGGTACTTCTTCAATGAGTTTTAAACCTGCTTCACGTGAATCAAGCATTGGCCATTGCAGCGTACGTGAACGCGCACTCGTACCTATCACTAAACCACAGTCTGTTACCGCTTCTTCTAAGGTATCGACGATAGTTGCATTTGTTAATACGTCTGCAGCACCGGCAGCAAGAGCCACTGATTTTTCATCAATTTCACATAACGGCGCAACTAACACCAACTGTGTTAAACCCATTGTTTTCATTGCGCGAGCAGCTGAACCAATATTACCTGGATGAGATGTGCCGACTAATACAACTTTTACGTTTGCTAACATAATTAATACCTAAAAAGATGCATAATAGTCCAACACGCTATTTAAACAGTACGTTTAAAGCAAGGGTTAGACTATTATTGGAATTGTTAATTTACTGGTCGCGAATTCTATCACAATTAACCTGTAGCGGATGTACTAAGCCGCGGCGAAAACGTAAAAATATACTAAGAATAAAAACACGGTATAAAAAGTTATGAAAATTACTTTGGATCTTTGCGTTAAGTTGGGTATAATCCGCGCCCTAATTCCCGTTCTTTCAAAAATTTGGTGGTAATAGTATGCATCCGATGCTAACAATAGCGATCCGTGCTGCGCGTGACGCAGGCAATGTAATCGTAAAAGCTTATGGTGATCCAAGCAAGACTAAAGTAGAGCAAAAAGGCACAAATGATTTTGTGACTAACGTAGAAAAAGAAGCTGAAGCAGCTATTATCGCTACAATTAAAAGAGCCTACCCAGAGCATACTATCATCGCAAAAGAAAGCGGTGCTACGACTGGTGCAGACACAGATTACCAGTGGATCGTTGACCCACTAAACGGTCATACCAACTTTATTAAAGGTATTCCACACTTCGCTATCTCTATCGCTTTACACGTTAAAGGTAAATCTGAAGTTGCAGTTATCTTTGATGCTATCGGCGATGAAATCTTCTCAGCTTGTCGTGGTAAAGGCGCACAATTAAACGGTTACCGTTTACGTGCAGGTTCTGCTAAAGAATTATCTGGTACTGTACTAGCTACTGGTTTCCCACACAGCATGAAGCACCAGCAAGATACTTACATGAACATCTTTGGCGCATTATTCGCTGAATGTGCAGATGTACGTGCAGCGGGTTGTCCTGCTCTAAATCTTGCTTACCTAGCAGCTGGTCGTATCGACGGTTACTGGAGCATGGGTCAAAAGCCTTGGGAAACTGCAGCGGGTAACTTAATCGCTACTGAGTCTGGTGCTATCGTAACTGATTTCGCTGGCGGCCATGATTTCTTCAAATCTGGTAACTCAGTTGCTGCATCACCACGTGTACTTAAAGAAATGCTTGCTAAGATCCGTCCTAACCTGACTGAATCTTTAACTAAATAATATTAGCGTCATGCGCTCGATTATTTAGTACATAGAATTAAGTAAAAAAGGCCCAGTACTTATATAAGTACTGGGCCTTTTTTTATGTTTTTTAACCTACAATTTAGTGATCAAGCACCACTTAATGATTTCATCTTGGCCGGTAATTCATTGGGTGGTTATATTGCCGCTCATTACGCTGCGAACAATCCCTATAACGTAAAGAAATTGATTTTAATTGATCCCGCAGGTGCACCTCAGGATCTGCCCTTTATTCTAAGTTTTGCCAGCATGCCTGGGATCAACAGTCTTGCAGCGAATGTTTTCCCACCTTTCATCGTCGCGATGGGCGTTAAAGACGTCTATGGCGAGCAAGCACGGATCAGCAAAACCAACATGGATCGTTATATCCATCTTTCATTACGCTCAGGTGCTAAACAAGCCTATGCCAATACTATTGCCATGTAGATGAAAAAAATAGCCAGCAAGAACCACTCAACTTTGCCACTATCACAGCACCGACATTACTGATGTGGGGCGAAAAAGATATTTGGGTTCCAGCGGTATTAAGTGAACTATGGCTCGCGAATATTGCCGGTTCAACCTTGATCACTTACCCTGATGCTGGTCATGTACCCATGGAAGAGATCCCGCAGCAAACCGTACAAGACGCGCTTACTTTTATTAATACTAAATAACCCCTTGAAAATAAATGATGGAGGCGCGACTCACCTCCACTGTTTTGCTGATTAAACGATTAGTCAACGCCTACTCATTGTTGTCACTATAACATCATCCTTGCTTCACCTAGCTGTCACAATCTTATTCGATACTGATTAACAATACTAGGCATGCTCAAATAACGCCAAAAAACATAACTACCAAATACTGGTATTTACTCTAGGCTTGTTGGTAGCACAGTGATAGCCATCGCAATAAATTAGTGGTGGTTAAAACAAGCAAATATATCGAGGTTGCTATGATAAAAACAGCACTTGTTGTAGAAGGCGGTGGTATGCGTAGCGTATTTACGGCTGGAGTGTTAGATACCTTTTTAGACCATGGTTATGACCCTTTTGATCTGTTTATTGGCAGTTCCGCAGGCACGGTAAACTTATCTGCATTTATCGCAGGGCAAAAGAAGTATTCTGTACGATTGATTAATCACCTAGCCAAATCGACTACTTTTGTTAATTGGACACGCTTTCTCAAAGGTGGCAATGCAATGGAACTAGCAGAGTTACATGATTTATTAGCGCTACATGATCCGATAGATCTGCATCAGGCCAAACGGCGGTTAAACTCCCGTCCTTTTGTTATCACCAGCTGTGACAAAGCCAAAGGTCAAGCCAGTTATCAAAATGCAGATCCGAGCCGTTGGTTTCAGCAGATAGCAGCCTCTTGCGCCTTACCTATCGTATTTCGGCCAGGGGTTAAGCTTGGTAATGATGTGCATATTGATGGCGGGCTAGTTGATCCGATCCCTGTAAAGAAGGCGGTCGATTTAGGTGCAAATTATATTATTGTCATCAGAACCAGAAGCAGAGATTGGATAGAAAAATTGTCGGTATTAGAACGGGTGCTGACCTACTGGGTTAGAGACGATACCGTACTCACCAAGTTGCTTGATAATTACAGCAAAGAATATAACAGCACTTGCGAATTTATGCGCAATCCACCAGCGGGGATCCATATTATCGAAATAGCGCCTGATGAAGAACTACAAACCCCCACATTAACGCGTGAAGTATCTACGCTCGAAAATGATTATAGTGCAGGGATCAAAGCAGCTACGTTATTTCTACAGCATCATTAAGCAGTCATAAAAATGGGCTAAACACGTATCTAACATGTTTAGCCCAGTAATGATGTTTATAAATAACTTTAGCGGTTAAACCTCGTTACTATTCACCCGTCAGTAAAGGATGGCCAGCCGGTAATTTTCGAGAGATCCAAATGGCTAATTTATGTTTAATATTTAAGGTCGTTTCTTGATCTTTAGCAAGCGGTTGCATCAGTTTATCAAACACTAACGCTTTATAAATATATTGCGCTTTAATGTCTTCTGGATCTGTTGCTGTAAATGTACTGCCACGTTGCTGTAGATACTGAGTACCTAATGTGATCGCAGCTTTAAATAATTTCTTTTCATTTTTCAGTTTAGCCATCATTTCCTCTTCACATAACAGACAGTTAATCTTGCTGAGCACACTCTGTTATAGCACAATTAGCAGAAAATAAATGTGACATTTAAATTCTAGGTCAGGTTTTAATTGACTGATATTTTTCAGAATCAATAAGTTGATGTGCTTCCATCGCATAAATATCATTATACTCATGCTCAATCAACAAGCCAAAATGCGCAGAAAGTAAACCGATATCCTGCAATGACAAGTCTTCCAGTGACCAAACTGGCGTAGCATAATCACAAATATAATAACCTTGTAATTGGGTACTGGGATTTTCAACTATCATCAGCCGATCAATGGCGTAACACTCATCAATATCAGCCACAGACAAGCAGGCTTTGTCGGCAATGAGTAACACACTAAATGCCACTTTAGAATCAGGTAGTTCCAATAAATAACACAGTTTTCTGGGCATTCGTACACTCATCATAAAAGTTAAATTTAGACTTCAAGACTAGAGTAAATTTGCACGATCGCACTGATATTAAGTGAAATAATTTAATTTATATCAGTACGATAATGCGGACTTCATATATGTATTAAAATCAAAATTCTAACGAGACTAAATCGTAGCGGCTAATTCAGAACCTTGTTTAATAGCGCGTTTGGCATCCAGTTCCGCGGCGACATCGGCACCACCAATAAGATGTACCTGTTGGTCTGCAGCGACCAGTTGCGCTTGTAATTCACGTAATGGATCTTGACCTGCGCAGACAACAATATTATCCACGTCCAATACCTGAGGTTCACCCGCGACCAAAATATGTAAACCTTGATCATCCACTTTCACATATTCAACGCTGTTAAGCATAGCTACCTTTTTACTGGCTAAACCGGCTCTGTGCACCCAACCTGAGGTTTTACCCAAACCAGCACCGACCTTAGTGGCTTTACGCTGTAATAAATAAATATCACGTGCGGCCACCGATTTCTCTGCGGCGATTAAACCACCACGATGTTGCATGGTTAAATCAACGCCCCACTCGCGCATAAAGGTATCAATATCAAGACTTGCCGTCGGCGCGGTTGACTGATGATCATGCGCCAGATACTCAGCGACATCAAAGCCGATACCGCCAGCGCCAATGATTGCCACTTTATGTCCAACAGGTTGCTTATCGCGTAATACATCTAAATAAGAAAGCACTTTACTGTGGCCAATACCCTCAATAGCCGGTGTACGGGGGGCGATCCCAGTTGCTAATACCACGTCATCAAAACCGTTAGCGATAAGTTCATCTGCAGACACGCGTTTATTCAGTATAATTTCCACGCCCAATTTAGCCGTCATCGTCGTGTAATAACGCAAGGTTTCAAAAAACTCTTCTTTGCCTGGTACTTGCTTGGCAATATTAAACTGCCCGCCCACTTCAGCTTTATCATCAAAGATAGTCACCTTGTGCCCACGCTGCGCAGCCACTGTCGCAAACGCTAAACCAGCAGGACCAGCCCCGACCACGGCAATACGTTTACTTACCGGCGATTTCACGTAAATAAGCTCAGTTTCACGACAAGCACGCGGGTTGACTAAACAAGAAGTTAATTTCATGCTAAAGGTATGGTCTAAGCACGCTTGGTTACAGCCAATACAAGTATTTATCTCGTCACTTTTACCCGCTGCGGCTTTATTGACAAATTCAGGGTCGGCTAAGAATGGACGCGCCATCGACACCATATCAGCGTGCCCTTGCGCGAGTACTGACTCTGCAATCTCAGGGGTATTAATACGGTTGGTGGTGATCAAGGGGATCGATACTTCACCTTTTAATTTTGCCGTTACCTTAGTAAATGCCGCTCTTGGCACTTTCGTCACGATCGTAGGCACGCGCGCTTCATGCCAACCAATACCAGTATTAATAATGGTTGCACCGGCTTTCTCAATGGCTTTTGCTAACGCCACTACTTCCTGCCACGAGCTGCCTTTTTCAATCAGATCCAACATCGATAAGCGATAGATAATAATAAAGTCAGACCCGACTTTTTCACGCACCTGTCTTACTATCTCAACGGGGAAACGAATACGATTATCAAAACTGCCACCCCATTCATCATCACGTTGGTTAGTGTGTTCAACAATAAACTGGTTAATCAAATAACCTTCAGACCCCATGATCTCAACACCATCGTAATTCGCCAATTGTGCCAGTCCGGCACACTTAACAAAAGCAGCCACTTGCTGGTAGACTTCTTCTGTCGTTAACGCGCGTGGACGCGCTGGATTGATCGGCGCTTGGATAGCGGATGGCGCAACAGGTTGCTTACTATAGGCATAACGCCCTGCATGTAAGATCTGCATGCAGATCTTACCGCCCTCGGCATGCACAGCGGCGGTGACTTCTTTATGCTTTTCAGCTTCTTCAGGCGTATCCATTTTCGAGCCACCTTGAAATACAGCACCTTCAGGATTAGGACCAATGCCTCCAGTAACAATAAGACCGACACCACCCGCGGCACGTTCAGCAAAATAAGCAGCCATACGGGTAAAACCGTTACTGACTTCTTCAAGCCCTGTATGCATAGAGCCCATTAATACACGGTTTTTGAGTTGGGTAAAACCCAGATCGAGCGGTGCTAGTAAGTTCGGATAATTATTGTGTGCAGACATGATTCACTCCATTGCGTTGAGTATTTTATTCAGCGTTTATGCTTTTTATTTTATTCTTAAGTTATGAAAAGTAGCGCTAAAGCACGACGGATACAATGCTCATGATATACAATTAGTTATCTTTAGTTAGCATTCACCATTTCACGAGCTTAATTGGTAAACATTGTTAACTGGCATTTGTGATTACGGATATGAGTAGTATGACGGAAGTGAAAGAGTCGAAAGTAAGTTTAGGGGATATTTCGGTTAATTTTTTACAACAAATGAACTTAACCAGTCATAAAATCAATGGTGATATGGAGCCTATTTTAGCCAAATATAACGTCTCTATCTCCCAATTGAGTGCTCATAATGGGCGCTTATCGATTCCCAAATATATGCGCATGGGTTTTGATCTTATCCAACAAACCCAGCGAAACGACCTCGGTTTATTGATGGGGGAAAATGTCTGCTTTCAACATTACGGCATGCTGGGATTTGCCGCTATGTCTGCTGTTGATATCAGTACGATGGCACAAGTCCTTGCGCAATATGAGAGTTTGTTAAGTCAGAATGTACGCGGTCACTCAACCTTCACCCCTGTGAATAATACCAAGGTAACGGCACAAGAACCGACTCTGAGCTTTTATTCGATAGCGCCGTACAACCTCTATAATTATTTTGTCGTGGACTCAGTGCTCGCCAGTTGGTTTACCTTACTCACATCCCGAGCTAAACATTTAACCCAGCCCGCTACTATTGTCAAAACAGTGCATATTGAATATCCCGAGCCTAACAACAGCGAACGCTATCAGCATTTTTTTCAATGTCCGGTTATCTTTAATTCGACATTTAATGGCTTAGTATTAAATAGTCAGCATATCGACACACCATTGCCAGATGCGTGCATGAGCAGTTATTTACAAGCACAGCAATTATGTCAAAACGAGCTAAACCTGCTGCAACAAAATCAAGACTGGCAAAGTAAGGTTATCGAAAAAGTAAGTCATAACTTGGTGGGGAATATGCCTGACATTAACCAAGTAGCAGCATTACTCGGGACATCGGCTTGGACGTTAAGAAGACGCTTATACAAAGAAAATACCAATTATCAAAGCATCATGGATAAAACGAGGCAGGGGTTGGCATTGAGTTATGTTCGCGACACCCTGCTTAGTTTTAGTGAGATATCGTATTTATTAGGCTTTGCGACACCGGCGGCATTTTATAAAGCCTTTCGCCGTTGGACCCAGAACACGCCGAAAAATTATCGTCAAACGTTTATAAACAAGCGCGAATAAATGCCTTAAATTCAACTTTCAGTTGTTCGGCTTCAGGCTCGCGCTGCTGTAAGCGTAGTAGCTCAATCACACACTCAACAGTGCTTAACCCACCTTCAAGTTGATTGGCGCGTAAAATAAACTCGGAGGCTTGTGGCGCGGTTAATGTCACCTTAGGTAAATCTTTTAAATAGTCACTGCGACTATACATCTTGCGTGCTTCTTGCCAGGTGCTATCCAGTAATACTAAGCTATCAAAGTCACTTATCTGATGCTCGCCTTCCGCGCCTGGCGCTAAAATAGCCACACAACCGGTTCTGATCGCCGCTAACAATTGACTATCAGGTTCTTTCCGACGCCAAGCAACAATGCTGGTCTCATCAGGTAGGAACTGTTGCACTAATTTGCCAGTATTACTGCGACGTGAGAACTCTCTCTCATGGGTAACTAGGTATATATGCATGAATTTATAACTTCAGTCGATGAAACAGGATAAATATTAAATAAGAGGTAAAGTAACCGCTATCATTATGTATTACAGTGATACTAACTAAGCTGTAAGTATGACGAGGATCTACTATGTTCGCATTTAGTAAACACATTTTCAGTAAATTAAACTATATCTTATCACTGTTTTTTAGCCCTAACGATGCCGCTAAAACCAATATGGTCTTTATGACGATATAATCATCAGCTAAGATATATATTATTATCATAGATAGGGTACGCGTTGGCTTTTCATCCTATCAATTCATCAAGGAAATACATGTCTAAGATCCAACTTTATCAGCGTCTTGCTCAACAAGCAGACGCTTTAATGGCCGAAGAAAACCATTTAATTGCTAATCTAGCTAATCTCAGTGCGTTATTATTCATGGAGCTAGAAGATGTTAACTGGGCTGGCTTTTATCTCTACGAGAATAACGAGTTAGTATTAGGTCCTTTCCAAGGTCTACCCGCTTGTATCCGCATTCCTGTCGGCCGTGGCGTGTGTGGCACAGCAGCCAGTACATTACAGAGTCAATTAGTCACCGACGTGCATGACTTCCCAGGTCATATCGCCTGTGACGCTGCAAGCAATTCAGAGGTCGTGGTACCGATTGTGGTGAATGATAAATTAATCGGAGTACTAGATATCGACAGTCCCAGTATCGGCCGTTTTGATCAAGATGACTTAGCGGGTGCTGAGTTGCTGGTTACTCAGCTCGTTAAACGCTTGAGCGCTTAACTCGTTATTAATATTAATCACACTTATAGCTCTTATAAATAAGCATCATAAAGCCTGTAAGTTAATACTGCAGGCTTTAGCTATGGCTGCGACTCGACGCCCTAAGTATTTAGCGGTATCGAGATCACTGCGATGTACTTCGCCTTCGGGATTATGCCCTACCGCGCCTAATTGACAGCCCAAGCGATTTAATCCGACACTGTTATAACCGCCCGCAATATCGAGTCCAACCCATAACATGCCATGTTGGCTGGCTAATGTCGCCATGTATTGAATGGTGTTAGTTTGATCACCATTAAGGCAACTGCCGACCGTAAAGCCAGCGCAGAATTTATTGCGCCATTGCTGACTATCCCAACGTTCGCTCGAAGCATCGGCAAATGCTTTGAATTGCGCTGAAACGCCGCCCATATAAGTGGGTGAACCAAACACGATAGCATCGGTATTATCCAGCAAGCACATGAATTCATCATTATCGAAACGACCTTCAAACATATCCCAAGCTTGTATCTGGCATTCCATCACCTTCACGTCTTCAACGGTGCTAATACCTGAAATCACTTCGCGCGCCAGCGCCTGAGTTGACCCGGATTCCGAAAAATACACAACTGCAACTATGGTCAACTAAAACCTCTCACACTATCCATATTGATTCATTCACATCCCTATTCATTAGACACAAATAGTAGCAGTCTTTACATTAAAGTAGATACCTTAACGTAAAGAATATGCCTTCATCATCACTGAAACTATACTTTTACTAATTTATAAGTATAAAAAAAGGCCTGTAAAAACAGACCTTTCTATCGACAACAGCCTAAGCTATTATTTTTTACTCTTATAGTGCGACATCATACGACGACGTTTTTTCTGTTGCGATAACGATAAGTTATTTTTCTTATCTGCAAACGGGTTTTCACTGTCACGGAATTCAACTTTAATCGGCGTACCCATAATTTTTAATGAACGGCGGAAATAGTTAATTAAGTAACGGCGATATGAATGCGCTAATTTTGTTACTTGGTTACCATGCACGACGATAAGTGGTGGATTGTAGCCACCCGCATGCGCATAACGTAACTTAACACGACGACCTGCGTGCATTGGCGGTTGGTGATCATCAACAGCCATACGAACGATACGCGTTAGCATAGACGTTGATACACGTTTCGTAGATGAATCAAATGCTTCTGTTATTGATTCAAATAAGTTACCCACACCAGTACCGTGTAATGCCGAGATAAAGTGGATACGTGCAAAGTCAATAAAGCCTAAGCGACGGTCTAATTCAGATTTAATGCGATCTTTCACATCAGAATCTAAACCATCCCACTTGTTCACTGCAATTACAATTGAACGACCAGAGTTAATCGCAAAACCTAATAATGTTAGATCTTGAGCGGTAACACCAACACGTGCATCAAATACCATCAATACAACGTTAGCATCATCGATTGCTTGTAATGCTTTAACGATTGAGAATTTCTCAACAGCTTCATTGATATTTTTACGACGACGTACACCGGCAGTATCAATAAGCATGTAGTTACGACCATCACGCTCCATTGGAATGTAAATACTGTCACGTGTAGTACCAGGCATGTCATAAACAACAACACGTTCTTCACCTAAAATACGGTTAACCAGTGTTGATTTACCTACGTTAGGGCAACCAATCATCGCAAGTTTAATCGGTAAACTTGAATAATCGTCAGGACGTTCTTCCTCTTCTTCTTCAGGTAATAATTCACCATCAATGAAAGGGGCTGCGTCAGAGAATTCTTCCTCTTCTTCAGGATTAACAACTTCAACGTGTGCTAATGCTTCTTCAATTAGAATATTTGTGCCACGTCCTTGCGCTGCCGCAATTTGGTAAATGTCACCAAGTGCAAGCGCATAGAATTCAGCAACTGCAACATCGCCATCTAGACCATCTGTTTTGTTCGCAACAAGAAATACTTTCTTATGTTGCTTACGTAAATGTTTAGCAATTGCTTGATCAGCTACCATTAGGCCTGCTCGAGCATCTACCATAAATAATATGGCATCAGCTTCTTCAATCGCAAGTAGCGACTGTTCAGCCATTTTTGCATCAATCCCTTCTTCATCGCCGTTTATACCGCCGGTATCAACAACAATGAACTCACGACCAGCTAAGTTAGCTTGTCCATATTTACGGTCACGAGTTAACCCTGGGAAATCGGCAACAAGTGCGTCCCGGGTACGAGTTAAGCGGTTGAACAATGTTGATTTACCAACATTCGGGCGTCCAACCAATGCAATTACAGGGGTCATAGTTAACCTCAGCCTCAATACGGCTCTAGTAAAATAAAGTCACTTATTTAAAAGGACAAAATGCGCCTCTCGGCGCAATAAAATTAGTTTGATGGTATTCTATCTCGTCAGTTATATTGGTTTTTTTACCGCAACCAAGTCACCACTGCGACTTTGAACATAGAGATATTCATCTGAGTTCAAGGCTTTAGAAAATAGTCCATCACTATCAATTAATTGTTGTGCTACTAACTTGCCAGTCTTGCGATCTAGCCAGTGTAAATAGCCTTCTTTGTCACCGACAACAATATTGTCGCCAGCAACAACCGGTGCTGTTACACCCCGTAATGCTAAACGATTCTGTGACCATAAGGTCAAACCATTACGACGGTCGATTGCATGAATACGACCTTCTGTATCAGTTAAGAATAGTTCAAAACCAGCAACGGTAAGATCTTTTACTGACGCATAAGCACGCTTCCAAAGGACCTTACCAGAACGCAATTCAACAGCCATTAGTTCACCGTTAAACGCAGACGTATATACATCTGTGCCACGAGCTACAGCTTGGCCATTCACATCAACTAAACGGTCAATGTCATTCGCGCCTTTTGGCTTTGCAACACTTACTTCCCAGATCAATCGACCATTAGCAATAAATACTGCGGCTAGTTTACCATCACTACGACCATAAATCGCTGCTCCATTGGTGGTGATTGGTGAATTATTACCACGTAATGTTAAAGCAGGTAGTTCTGAGCTTTGGATCCAACGTTGTTCACCCGTCTGAACGTCAAAACCAATCAGACTACCAGTGCCCGTTTGGATAATAACCAGACCTTCATCAACCACAGGACTGGCGATCACTTCACCGTCAGTTTCAACCTGCCAGATCACTTCACCGGTTTTATCGTTTAATGCAAATAATACAGCATTTTCACTACCGACAAACACCATGCCGTAACCTGCAGCGATGCCACCAGAAAGTAATGCATCATCACTGTCATCAAAACGGTTAAAAACTTCTTGTTCAGATAAGTCTTGTTGCCAAATTACATCACCAGAAATAGGATCTAAGGCTTTAACGATACCAGCGCGGCTAGCAGCAAAAAGTTGATCATTTGCAAGTAAAGTTCGGGTTTGTGAGTAATACTCACCAACACCAGAACCTATACTCTTACGCCATTCTACTTCTGGCGTAAATTTAGCTTGGATAACAGGCAGTGGAGAATACACGTCCTCGTCATCACTAAATAAAGAGCAACCTTGTAAAAAGACTGAAAGCACCGCAGCTGTTGTGATTGCCTTCAGCTTATTTGTCATTCAACTCTCCCGCGATTGCAGCATCGAGATCATCTGCAACGCCGGCAATAGCAAGGTCATCAAGCTTCAGTTTTAATAACTGAGTATTGGCGCCAATACCTGCAAGAGCTGCTTCATAGGCACTACGCGCGGCGTTCAAATCGCCCTGCTGCACATAAATATCGCCTTTAACTTCTGCGGTTTTACTTGCAAAGGTATCCAGTGTCACTGTGTCTAATGTCGCCAGAGCAGCATCAAAGTTCTGCAGTTGCGCTTGCACTCGTGCTAAACGGATATTAGCAATTGGTAAGATGCTCGCTTGATTGCTGTTTTTCGCTACCCAGCTAAGTTGTTTTTCAGCTTCCGCAAAATCTTGCTTTTTAACCGCTTCAGCAGCCAGTTGTAATGCTGTTAATGTTGCATAAGCATTGCCGCTGTTGGCATCAATAAACGTTTGAGTTGTCGCTTTCGCTGCAAGTCCATTTTCAGATAATTCAGTTACAACAGTATCATAAGCAGCCGATAGCTCTTCTTGTCCTGTTAACTGGCTATCGTTGTAATAACGAAAACCCACTAAGCCAGCTAGGCCTAGTACAGTACCAAAAATAACCGCATTACCATTAGATTTCCACCATGATTTCAGCGCTTCAACTTGTTGTTCTTCAGTAGCGTAACCTTCCACGTCTCACCCTTAATTTGTAAACACAACTAAACCGTAATAATTACTTGTTTAACAATGTTGTTAATAGATTCACTAACTCAGTTACTGCGATAGTCTGTTGCTCTGTTTTACCAGTCAGATCTTTCACTGTCACTTGTTTGTTTTCGATTTCGTCGCCACCCAAAATAAGTGCTATTTTAGCGCCATTTTGGTCTGCACGTTTTAATTGTTTCTTAAAGTTACCGCCGCCGTTATGCATCATCACTTTCGCAGATGGCATTTGGTCGCGTAACTGTTCTGCTAATAACATACCGTGAACATCAGCGCCTTCACCTAATGCCGCGATATAAACATCAACAGCACCAGCAATATCTGCGGTTAGCTCTAATGTTTCTAATAATAATACTAAGCGTTCAATACCTAATGCAAAACCAACGGCTGGTGTTGCTTTGCCACCCAATTGTTCCACTAAACCATCATAACGACCGCCACCACACACAGTACCTTGTGCGCCTAAGCTTTCCGTTACCCACTCAAATACAGTGTAATTGTAATAATCTAGACCGCGAACTAAACGATCATTCACTTGGTATTTAACACCTGCAACATCTAATATCTTACATAGACCGCTAAAGTGGGCTTTAGTTTCTTCACCGTAATAATCAGTAAGACTTGGAGCATCAGCCAATAACGCTTGTACGTTTGGATTCTTGCTATCAAGTACACGTAACGGGTTAGTGTACATACGACGTTGACTTTCTTCATCAAGTTCGTCTTTAAAGCCTTCTAAAAACGCAATTAATGCTTCTTTATGGGCAATACGTTCTTCAGAAGAACCCAACGAGTTCAGCTGTAATGTCACATGTTGCTCGATACCCAGTAATTTCCACAGACGCGCAGTTAATAAAATAACTTCCGCATCGGTATCCGCGCCTTTTAGACCAAAAATTTCTACACCGAATTGGTGGAATTGACGGTAACGACCTTTTTGTGGACGTTCGTGACGGAACATCGGACCGATATACCACATACGACGCTCTTGGTTATAAAGCAAACCATTTTGAATACCAGCACGTACTGTTGATGCAGTGCCTTCAGGGCGTAATGTAAGGCTATCACCGTTACGGTCTTCAAACGTGTACATTTCTTTTTCAACAACGTCTGTTACTTCACCAATTGCACGCTTAAATAAATGCGTAGATTCAACGATTGGCATACGAATTTCAGAGTAGCCATAGGCTGCAACAGTATCACGTAATACTGATTCTACTTTTTGCCATACCGGCGTTTGTTCTGGTAAGCAATCATTCATGCCACGAATTGCTTGGATTGGTTTAGCCACGGTCACTCTCGAAAATTAAAAAAGACATATAACCCCAGATTATAAGGAGTTTCTACGTCGAGGTAAAATATTCAAAGGTGTTAGTCGGATATTTATCCTCATTTCAACACCTTTACGGGTAAATTACGCTTTAGCGTCAGTTACGATGATATTTTCAGGTGCCATCATCGCTGCTTTTGCACGAATTTTAGCCTCAAGCTGATCTATCATATCGTTATTATCAAAACGTTCTTTCTGACGTTTGCCATCAAGATAGTAACCGCTCTTATTGCTGCCGCCAGTTACACCAATTTGTGACGCTTCCGCTTCACCCGGACCATTGACCACACAACCGATAATAGACACGTCCATAGGTATAATAATGTCTTCTAAACGTTCTTCTAACGCATTTACCGTACTGATCACATCAAACTCTTGACGCGAACAAGTAGGACAAGCAATAAAGTTAATACCACGGCTACGAATACGTAATGATTTTAGAATATCAAAACCAACACGAATTTCTTCAACCGGATCTGCGGCCAATGAAATACGGATGGTGTCACCGATACCTTCAGCAAGTAGCATGCCCAAACCAACTGCAGACTTAACCGCACCACTTCTGAAACCACCGGCTTCAGTAATGCCTAAATGTAGTGGTTGTTCAATCAATTTAGCTAACTGGCGGTAAGACTCGACCGCAAGAAATACATCCGATGCTTTTACGCTGACTTTAAACTGATCAAAGTTCAAACGTTGAAGAATATCAACGTGACGCATTGCCGACTCAACTAAGGCTGCGGGTGTTGGTTCACCGTATTTCTCTTGGATTTCACGCTCTAATGAGCCACCGTTGACACCAATACGAATAGGTATATTCATATCTTTAGCACAGTCAACTACCGAGCGAATACGGCTTTCGTTACCGATATTACCTGGATTAATGCGTAAACAATCAACGCCGTATTCAGCCACTTTAAGGGCAATACGGTAATCGAAATGAATATCTGCAACCAGTGGTAGATCAACTTGCTGTTTAATTTGTTTAAATGCTTCTGCCGCATCCATCGTTGGCACAGAAACACGGACAATATCAGCGCCTACGGCCTCTAATGCTTTAATCTGCGCAACGGTTGCTGCCACATCCGTCGTCAAGGTATTTGTCATTGACTGTACAGCAATCGGTGCATTACCACCGACTGGCACGTCACCGACCATAATCTGTTTTGATTGGCGGCGAATAATTGGACTTTCCTGATGCATATTTATAACTCGTTATTAAGCTTCAAAAGGTAATTTAAATTTAGCCAGACGACCTTGTTTAAAGGTTGATAAATCCACGGGCTCACCGGCATAACTCATTGTTACTTGCTCTGGTGCACCGAGTTTGATGGATAGTGGTGCTAAACCTTGTAATTCAATTGTCTGACCGGCTTTTCTAACACCTGTCGATAATGTTTTGCCGTTGCTATCTTTAACTTGTACCCAGCAATCACCCGCGAATTTCAGTACCAATGACTGAGCAACAATAGCAGGTTTATTATTCACGGTATTCGTAATAACGGGACTAGCCACTGCAACTGGTTTTACCACAAGCGGTTGTTCTGGCTTTACAGCAAGCGTTTCCGTTACCGAGGTTGGCTCGATAACAACTTGCTCAGGGGTAACAAGTTTAGGGGTTGGTTCTTCACTTGTCATAACAGCGTCAGGCGCGACGGCGACTTGTGTTGCGATAGGCTCTGGCACGACAACATCAACGTCATCGCCACGTAATCCCCAAATTAAAAATACCACCAGCATAAAACCAATAATACCGTAACTGACCAGCATTAAACGGTTATCGTGCGCTTCTAATTTAGTTCGACGAGAAAAACTTTGTAATTCAGCTTGTTGCTCGCACAGCACATTTTGGCAATCATAAGCAGCAATCACTTCGTCTTCGGATATTTTAAGATAGCGGGCATAGCAACGAATGTAGCCACGCATGAATGTAGGTGAGATATGCTTGTCACAAACACTTTGTTCAATATTGTTAATAACTGAGAGCTTAAGGTGAATATTATTACTGACCTCTTGCACACTGATACCTGATGCAATGCGAGCATCTTGCAATATTTGGCCTGCGGTCACCACGTCGATATTATCCTGCAATGCAGCAGTTTTATCGGGATTTTTTAAGGTTTCTAAATCAATAGTCATTTTTAATATATTTTTGTGTTTGGAACGCTAAGGGAAATTGAGCTAATAATTGGCGACTATATACTTCGGCAACCGCCGATTCTTGTTGTTTGTCGGCAATTTTAAAACCCAACCAAAGACTGCGTGCGGTTACCTTACTGACTGATTCATATTTAGTTAATTGTTGTTTGGCCACTGCGAAATCGGCCAATGTATAGTTTAACTCAGCAATAGATAATCGTACGTCTAAATTTTGCGGTGCATACGCGAGAGATGATTGTAAATAGCTGAGTGCTTGCGAGCTATTGCCGTTTTCAAGCGCGCATCGACCCGCATTTTCATAACTATTGGCAAGTTGATTATAACTCGGTGACGCGATCGCCGCTAAAAACTCAGTTTCAGCTTCATCGTATCGCGCAACGCCACATAAGAACACACCAAAATTATTGTGAATATTACCATTATCTGGAGCAAGGTCGAGCGCATACAAATAAGCTTTCTCGGCTTGTTGATGCTCTTGTACCTTCTGATAGTAATAGGCATAAGCTAAATAAATATCCACATTGTCAGGTGTATAACTAACTGCTCTATCAAGATTTATTTTCGCTTCTTGATAGTTTTCAATTTCAATATACTTTAACGCTAGGGTTAAACGGCTGCGGGCCGCTGAAGACTTATCGACCGAATTTTCACTTAAACCTGCGCTGGTTTCAATGTAACTCTGTGAGCTACACCCAGCCAGCGCCACTACCATCAATCCTACTACAGCGTAGCGTTTCATGCCTAAATCCATCTAGTCAAAAGTATCAGTCGCTCATTTTGACTGAAATCTCTTCACCTTGCATCCGTTTTTTTAATGTTCTCTTCGTTCTGTCGATTACATCACCCGCTAATTGACCACAAGCGGCATCAATATCGTCACCACGTGTTTTACGAATCGTCACGGTATTTGGATAAGTCATCAACACTTTATTAAAGCGATCGATACGGCTATTACTTGGTTTACCATAACCACTACCCGGGAATGGATTGAATGGGATCAAGTTAATTTTACACGGCGTATCTTTTAATAATGCCGCTAATTCGTGTGCTTGGTCAGTCGAATCATTAACATGATCAAGTAATACATACTCAATGGTTACTTTCTGACGGTTAGCATTTGATTTACTGATGTAGCTCTTAACAGAGGCTAATAACGTTTCAATATTGTACTTTTTATTGATTGGTACAAGTTCGTCACGTAGTTCATCATTTGGCGCGTGTAATGATACAGCTAATGCAACATCGATTAAGTCACCTAATTTATCTAGCGCAGGTACAACACCAGACGTAGATACTGTTACACGACGTTTTGATAGACCAAAACCATAATCATCTAACATCAAGTTTAATGCTGGCACTAAGTTTGTCATGTTAAGTAGTGGTTCACCCATACCCATCATTACCACGTTAGTGATTGCACGTTTCTTATTATTAAAGCCGATAACTTGCGTTGCACGCCATACTTGACCAATAATTTCTGATACACGTAGGTTCCGGTTAAAACCTTGCTGTGCAGTCGAGCAGAATGTACATTCTAGTGCACAACCTACTTGTGACGATACACAAAGTGTTGCACGGTCACCATCAGGAATATAAACAGTTTCATATTCTTGACCATCAACTTTTAATGCCCACTTGATCGTACCATCTTCACTGCGCTGCTCTTGGCTGATTTCAGGTGCTTGAATAACCGTTTCACGTAATAATTTCTCACGTAATTTTTTATTCAAGTTAGTCATTTCATTAATGTCATCACAGCCTTCATGATAGATCCATTTCATCACTTGATCGGCACGGAATGGTTTTTCACCAATGTCAGCAAAATATTGGCGCATAGCTTTGCGATCTAAGTCTAATAGATTAATTTTTTTATTACTCATGAAGTGAGCCTCTATAATGTATTTTATTCGGTTTGAAACAATTTAAGACTCAATTTTAAACAATATTTTAAGAATAGTTGGATAAAAAAGACGATGCTAAAATTGAGGTTTCAGGGCGCGGGATTGTACAAAGTTTAACGCCTAGACGCTAGCGCATTGGCCGAATTAAACAAAATAATTTATTCTCTGTTATTTTAAATAGCAAAGAATCGGAATAGATAACAAATAATTAAGGCTGAATATCAGCTATAAAAAGAATATGAGGATAATGTGAAAGGTGTGGGTAAGTGCAGCTAGAGTCATAAACCGGGCAGTAAATCAATCGCACATCACTACGCAACTGCTTTACGACCCGTTACACTAATTAATTAGCGCGGGCATACTTCGTTTTCAGTAAAGAAGTAAGCTATTTCACGTGCAGCAGATTCTTCACTATCAGAACCGTGTACGGCATTAAAGCGCATGCTCTCAGCATAATCACAACGTAACGTACCCGCCGCGGCATTTTCTGGGTTAGTAGCACCCATTAATTCACGGTAGAACGTGATTGCATTTTCACCTTCTAATACTTGCACCATTATTGGACCAGAAGTCATGAATTCCATCAAAGATTCGAAGAATACTTTACCTTCGTGTTCAGCATAAAAACCTTCAGCCTGTTCACGAGTAAGATAAAGCATCTTTGCTGCAACAATACTTAAACCACTAGCTTCCATACGAGAGTAAATAGCACCAATTAAATTTTTTCTTACTGCATCAGGCTTAACAATAGAAAAAGTGCGTTGAATCGCCATAATTTTTAACCTTAATTTGAGAAGTTGACTATTTAAATCTGACTCTCGAATCTGAGAGCCAGCCAGATAACCTTTAAAAATAAAGGTTATCTCAATTAACATCGACTTTAATTGCATTACAATTTTTAAACAAGTGTTAATCGCAAAACTGTAATTAAATAATGCGTAATGCGAGCCCTATCCAGCACAAACACCATGCATAAGTTAATTGTTTAAATATCAAACTATTTATCTAATGAATTAAGGTCTAAATTTGTCATCTTATTTAGCTCATCACCGCGGCCTAATGGCATCGGAGCAGTGATTTCACCGTCCATTTGATTTGATATTACTTTTTCAAATTTACGTTTTTGCCAAAATTTAATAGTAAACAATGCCGTCACCGCTAAAACCAGTAACGCCAGTAAGCTACCAACAACCCATAATACTAAATTCCAGTCACTCTCGGTATCCTCTAATAGCGTCATGCTGGTTTCAGTCGTCTCTGCTTGAGAAACAGTTGCCGCGGGAATCAATGCACTATCAATAAAAATTGGCTTTGGTATCACGAAGGCTTCTGCCGGTAGTTTCATTATTATTTCACGTCCCGCTTTGGTGGTCGCAAATAACATCAAATCAATCGAATAATTACCGGTCTCATCAGGTCGCTGGAAGGTATGAATTTGCTCTGCCATGTCAGCTTCACCATAAATGATAAAGTCGCTACTTTCACCGCTATTAACGGCTAATAAACGCCCTTTAATCACAATACTCTCGGGTTTTAATTCTGCTATATCGTAAGTCAGTTTTAACTGTGGGTCTTCACCCTCCAGCAACGACAGCATCTGTGTCTTGATCGGTTTAGGGAAGAGGATAACGTCTTGGTTAAAACTGCGGGTAAACGCGTGATTTTTTACCGCCACTTCAAATTTATATTTACCGGTGTCTAAATCCAGTTGTAAAAATGCGGTGAACAGACCATCTTCAGGTAGTTCATCATAAAATACGCCCTTATCATTAAATCTGGCGAGTTCTTGAGAGGTAAAGTTAAAGTTTTCATCTTCAGTGCGGTTATAACCATACGCGGTCATAATCAATTCAGCATCGCGTAAATAGGATTCATTTAAGCGCTCTTCTAGATGCAATAACTCACCGCTGACTTTCAAACGCTCGCCACTGTATAATTGTATTGGTAATCGATTCACTTGCAGCTTTACGTCAGACAATAATTGAATACGGTTATTGCCTTGTATTTTACCAATGGCTTGCCAAGGCCCAGCCATCGGCTGGTCAATGGTGATGATGTCGTTTTCTTCACCTTCAATCCAGTGAACACGGTCGGACTTATCCCAAATGTAAACTTTGCTGCCATCCGGACGCACTAAAATAACCGCTTTAGAAAAACGTTCACGCGCAATAATAAAAGTAATTTTATCAATGCCATGATCAACTCGAAAGCGATTATCTAACAAGGTAATATCACTTGTTTGATAAACACTTTTAGCTGACGTGAAGGTACTGATGCTAACAGCACCAATAAGTGCCAGTAACAACCAAATATTACGCATGCTTTTCCTTATCTTAGTGTACTTGCCACAACGCATTACCGACGATGCCGAGTCGTTCATCATGTGCTTTCAATTCATCATCTGTTGCTTGCACAACTTTCAATGGTGCACGGCTTGCTGCAACTCGGCGAACACCGCTACCTTGTGCATTCGCGCTATCTTGCGATAAATTCAGTTTAGTTTGGCCACCTGTCATAAACAGATAAACGTCAGCCAAGATCTCCGCATCCAGTAAGGCCCCATGCAGGGTACGATGGGTGTTATCAATACCATAACGATTACAAAGTGCGTCTAAGTTATTCCGCTTACCCGGAAAAAGTTTCTTAGCGATAGCTAATGTATCGGTAATCTTACAAATTTCTTTAGTTTCTGGCAGGCCTTTATTTAACAACCTAAATTCATGATCAATAAAGCTAGTATCAAACGAGGCGTTGTGTGCGACTAGCTCAGCACCATTAATAAAGGCAATAAACTCATCCGCAATGCTTGAGAAGCTCGGCTTATCTTGCAAAAATGCATCGGTAATACCATGGACCGCGATCGCTTCGGGATCGACTAAACGATCTGGTTTGATATAAACATGATAAGTGCGACCAGTTGGGCGGCGATTGATTAATTCAATACACCCTATTTCAATCACTCTGTGACCGACATGGATACCACCCGCACCGTCATTCATACCGGTTGTTTCGGTATCAAAAACGATTATACGCCCAGCGCCCTGCATTAACTCTACATTGTCCAACGACATAAATTTCACCACTTCAATTAAACTGTCGCTATTCTAATATGAATTAGCCTTTGATTCACCTGATTACACAGGTAAATCAAAACAAGTAAAACTAAGAAGACTTATGCGGCAACTTTTGGGTAGCACCGGTGGGTATAAAACGACGTTTAGCATGGCTAACTTGCCACCAATTTTTAATCGGTGATATCGGTGATCGACGTTTGCGGGCAACAATAAAGTAGACTGATGAAAAAGAAGGGAAATGCATTTGACCGAGGCTCTCCGACCACCATGTTAATGGCTTTTTACCAAGAAAAGAGGTGAAGCCAAAACGGTCATCTTGAATAACTTCAAAGCCCAGCAACTCGAGCCAATCTTTAATCCGCGCGGGAGTAAACATTCTGCCAGACCAAGGCGGATGATTACGCTTGAGCCCAAATAACTTCACTAAACCACACAGTGACAACGGATTATAACCGCTTAAGATCAGGTAACCATCAGCGGTTAATACCCGCTCTACTTCGCGTAATATTTGGTGAGGGTCAGCAGAAAAATCCAATGCTTGTGTCAAGATACAAGCATCAATGCAGTTTTCCTGAAAAGGCAGATGAGCAGGATCAATAAACAGCCCCCCCATACCTAACTCTGACGTTGCTGTGACCTGATGTTGTATACTGCTGCCAAAACAATTAAGCTCACCACTTAACGAACCTAATTTTAGTAGATGATAACCAAATATTTTTGGACACCAGACATCAAGACGCGCCTGAATTTGGCTAGCCAGCCACGTCCCCATTGGCAAATCACTCCAAGAATGGGGAGTTGTTATCTCATGCTTATGATGTGCAGGTTTTATTAACACGACAATATCCGCTAAAATTTTGTTTTATATGTAATTAAAGATAATCCCATAAAGAGAGCGATGCAATGCTTGAAGTCATTTCTATACCAACATTTAACGACAATTATGTTTGGTTGATCAAAAATACTAAAAATAATCACTGCTGTATCGTTGATCCCGGCCAAGCCGAAGCCGTACTACAAGTCATTCATCAGCAGCATTTAATTCTCGATGCGATTTTAATTACCCATCACCACTATGATCATATCGATGGTATTAGCGACATTCTTGCAGCAACGTTGCATCCAGTGCAAGTCTATTCATCAATCGCTATCGACGTTGCAGCATCTGTCACAGTGGTCACTGAAAATAGCCAGTTAAGCTTACTTGAGCATAGTTTAGCATTGACCGTAATGGCGACTCCAGGGCACAAGCGTGAGCATGTCGTTTATTATAACCAAGCTATGTTGTTCTCTGGTGATACGTTATTTTCTGGTGGTTGTGGTCGAATCCTAGATGGCAGCGCAGCAGAGCTGTTCGCTTCATTACAGCGTATTAAAGCTTTAGATGAAAATATTTTAGTCTACCCAGCGCACGAATATACCCAAGTAAACTTAATGTTTTGCTATGCCGTAGAGCCACAAAACAACGAGCTAAAAAAACACATTGAGCATACCGCAAAACTGCGTCAACGCGGATTGCCAACGGTGCCGAACAGCCTTAAAAACGAAAAGGAAATCAATGTTTTCTTACGTTCTAACGAAGCAACGGTCAGTATGGCGATGGAACATAAACTGCTTGATATTCTGACCAGCGAACAAGCGGTATTCACAGCATTAAGAGCCTGGAAAGACCATTTTTAACGAAAATATATCGCTGAACGGCATAAATGATAAACTTGCTTTGTCTGTTATTGCCGATTAGCATACCCCTGTTTTTCACTAATATAAGATGTATATGAAATTTAAATTATCCATTCCGGTATTGATATTACTGACCGGGTGTCAAATGACGCCTGAAGATCACAGTAACGATGTGCAAACAACTCTAACACCTGTCGTTGCCCCATCTCCAAAAGCCAGCAATGCAGATAGCGGTTTAGATATTGCAACAGAAGAAAAGATTGCCAAACTCATTGTAGCCGAAGACGTTACCGTCGAGCCAATTGACAATGTCTGGGTTCGCATTGCTGAGCAAATGACCATTCCGATTCCGGATAATGCCCGTATCGCCAAACACCGTAAGTGGTTTTTAGACCATCCGCAGCATTTAAAAACCGTATCCCAACGCGCCGAACCATTTTTATATCTTATTGTTGAAGAACTTGAACGTCGTAACTTACCACTTGAGCTCGCCTTACTGCCCGTAGTAGAAAGTGCCTTCGACCCATTTGCTTATTCACACGGCAGTGCATCTGGTATGTGGCAGTTTGTGCCCGGTACAGCAACACAATACGGCCTAGAGCAAAACTGGTGGTACGATGGACGTCGTGACGTACTCGCATCAACAAGTGCAGCACTAACCTATATGGAATACCTAAGCCGTCGTTTCGATGGTGACTGGTTACAGGCCCTGGCTTCGTATAACTCTGGCCAAGGTCGCGTCGGTCGTTCTATTCAGCGTAATAAAAAAGCCGGTTTAGCAACAGACTTCTGGTCGTTATCGCTACCACCTGAAACGGAAGCATACGTACCGAAATTATTAGCACTCGCGGATATTTTACAAAATGCTGAAAAATATAACCTGACGCTACCTGTGATTGATAACGAGCCCGCTATTCAGCAAGTGGACGTAGACAGTCAAATTGATTTAGCGCTTGCTGCCGACTTAGCAGGCATGGACGTGGCGGAACTACAGCGTCTTAATCCAGGGTTTAACCAATGGGCAACAGCGCCTGATGGGCCACATACATTATTAATCCCGAATGAGAATGTCGAAAAATTTGAAGCTGCACTAGCAAAGACAGATGCTAAAGGCCGCTTAAACTGGGTACGTTATAAAGTTAAATCAGGCGATAGCCTAGGTGAAATTGCCCAGAACTATAATACTTCTAGCAAGATCATTGCTTCGGTAAACAATCTAGATAGCAGCATGATCAAGATTGGCCAAGCGTTATTGATCCCAATGGCCGCTAAAGATCTCGATTATTATAAATTTAGTGAATCATCGCGTATCACCCGCCGCCAAGATAAACCTGCAGGTCGTTTCAAAGTTGTCCATAAAGTACAGTCAGGTGATAACTTATGGGACATTTCACGTGCCTACAAAGTTAATTATAAGAGCCTAGCAAAATGGAACAATATCGCGCCTAAAGACGCTTTGAAGATCAATCAAAAGCTGGTTGTGTGGCAAGGTAAGAAAAAAGGCAGTGCTAACGATAAAGGCATTATGCGTAATATTACCTACAAGGTCCGTCAAGGTGATTCACTTGCACGTATTGCCGATAAATTTAACGTAAAAGTTAAGGATGTTGTACGCTGGAACGGATTGGCTAATCAGAAGTATATTCAACCAGGACAAGCGCTACGTCTCTATGTTGATGTCACCAAGGTCAATACTTAACAACGACTACTATCGACCAAACATCTAGATAGTGGTTTACAGCTACCTATGGCTGATAAATAATTCAGGCATAAAAATGGCTTACGCTAAGATTTCATTCTTAACCGTAAGCCATTTTTATTATTACTTGGTAATATTCAATTACAGCGTAAACTGCAACCTAAACTTCTGAGAACATTACAGCCCAAGCATATCCTCTTTCAAGTCATCATCAGCTGGCTCATCACCCAACCAAATAGACAGTACCGCTTGACGAAATACATCGTTATTAATCGTCGATAACTTTTCATTATTTTTATACGTTACCAAACCTGTGCCTGGTGTACTCACTAGCGTAAATTGGTCGCCTTTGGCAATTTCAGCACTAAACACGCCAATAAATTCAGCGATTTCAGCTGCGATAGGAGCTGTATTACCTGCTGTAGCCCCGTCAAAACCTTCGTTGATCGCCGTTACCATTTTCTCAGAGGTAATAAGACCTGAAATGATATTAAGACGAATTGCGCTTACAGCTTGGCTGGTTATTACATCTTTATCCGCTGCTTGTGTAAATAGCGAACCAACATACAGATCAATGAAGAATTTACTACGAACACCGGCCCCTTGATAATTAAGTGATGTGCCTTCAACAGATACATTATCTGGTACTGAAACGCCAGACACTTCCTGTGCAGCATTAACAGAGAAACTTAATAGCATTGCAGAAGCGAGAGTTGCTAATTTATTCATGACTTGATCCTATATGAGTCGGTATGAAAGTTAATTTAACCACAAAGAAGGTAGAGCTAAAACTCTAACTCCTAGGATTAAACAAATTTAATACAATTTCATTACCGCGCAATTAATACCTAATAAAAAAGCCACTCATTACTAAAATGAGTGGCTTTTTCTAATTTTAAAACACTAATTTAAAAAGCAATTTAATGCTATTTTTTCAGTTTAGCATTCCAAATTTCACTGTTAATTATTTTATCTATTTCAGGGTATTCTGAACTATCAAATGTCGGCGTCTTGCCTGCATCTAATTGCTTGTTGTAATCTTTAGCGATAATGATAACAAATTTAGATAACATCAAGATGGCAATGATATTGACCAGCGCCATGAGGCCCATTGAGGCATCAGCCATATTCCAAATCAGATCTGATTTAGCAACCGCACCAAACATCACCATCCCTAATACCGCAACACGGAAGATCCAAACCATTACTTTTGAATCACGGTTCAAGAATAAGATACTGGTTTCTGCATACGAGTAGTTTGCTACAATTGACGTAAATGCGAAGAATAGAATAGCAATAGCAACAAAGGTACTACCCCAATCACCGACATGAGATGACAATGCATGTTGGGTTAATTCGATACCACCAATCCCTGATGTATCACCAAGATCAGACAGTAGAATAATAGATGCTGTCGCTGTACAGATAACGATAGTATCAATGAACACACCTAACATCTGCACATAACCTTGTGATGCAGGGTGATTAGGGAATGGAGCCGCACTTGCCGCAGCATTTGGCGCGCTACCCATACCCGCTTCATTCGAGAACAAACCACGTTTAATACCTTGCATCATAGCAACACCAAGTGCGCCACCAGCAGCTTCATCTAAGCCGAATGCAGATTTAATGATTAATTCAAATACCGCAGGTAATTCTGAAATGTTCATTGCCACAACAACAAAAGCAATGAGGATATAAGCCAACGCCATGAATGGCACCACGATCTCAGCGAATGCACCAATCACACGTAGACCACCAAAAATAATAACACTAGTGAATACCACTAAGACGATACCCACGATGGTTTTATCAAAACCAAACGCATTATTCATTGAGTTAGCAATCGCATCTGACTGCACTGCATTAAATACTAAACCAAATGCCACGATTAAGCAGATTGAGAATACAACGCCCATCCAACGACGGCCTAAGCCTTTTTCCATGTAGTAAGCGGGGCCACCACGGAAATTGCCATCAACATCTTTGGTTTTAAATAATTGCGCTAATGAACTCTCGGCAAAACTGGTTGCCATACCTATAACAGCAATTAACCACATCCAGAATACTGCACCTGGACCACCAGCAGTAATTGCGACGGCAACACCAGCAAGGTTACCCGTACCAACACGCGCTGCTAGACTTGTGCATAGCGCTTGAAATGATGAAACACCTTCATTGCTGCTCTTACGGCTACCAGCAAGAACAGAGAACATATGAGTAAAGTGGCGGAACTGGATAAAACCTAATTTAATGGTAAAATACAAACCTGTGCCGATAAGTAGATAAATCAGTACAGAGCCCCACAACAAGCCATTTATAAAGTCGATAACTTCCGTCATATTTTCCCTTCCAAACTCTTATTAAAATCTATAGATAGTAGTAAAAATAACACCACCAGCTAAACATGGCGCGGAATATAACACAAAAAACCAATAAATTGTTAAGAAACAGGCGTTAAAATTATTGAAGTCGCAATCGCTATCCTAATGAGATATATACACGTCAAATTTCAAGCGAATTTTGGATAAACAATTTATGCCTTTTTCATTCTAGGTCTTTTTCCGTGATCTGGCACTCAAATCCATAGCTAAATATGACAACAGACATGAAAAAAATGCTATAGAGAGAGGGTAACTATCATTACAAAGGTGATCCCATGGAAGGAATAAATCAAGTGTCGATAGAAAATACAAAAAAAGAAACAAAATCAGTGTCAAAACGTAAATGGCGTGAGATTGAAGCTATTAAAGATAAGCTTAATTTAGAAAAGGAAATGGACGGTTATAACGATCCTTTAAGTTACTACTCTGATCTTATCGCTTAATAAAAAAAGCCGCATCATATGCGGCTTTTTGCTTCTGTTTTTATGTAGCTCGTTTAATGTTAGCTATTGAATAAGATCTTTAGCACCACAACAACGGCCATTCAGTAATTATATCAAACAAAGCTCTTCTTCTGCTTCGTGCATAAATCCAGCGTTAACAATCCGCTGCTTCAGCCGATCATAAGCCTCATTATATGTCGCGAATGTTTTCACATCTTGCACATCGCCATTTTTCCACAAATGTTCAATATGACACCAGTCATCTGGCGTGAATTTCTCTGCCATTAACGGCATGACAACATTGTTTTCATATTGAATATGACTGCGTTGCTTATCAACAAAACCTCTTAATTGTACCGCTAGCTCGTCAAATGGCATCACAGAATCAAGTTGGATCATATTTAAAACACTTGAAAGTTCACGACTCAGGAAGTTTAAACTTTGATGCTCCGATGCTAAACGATTGGGCATATCAGCATCTTCGACATAATGCTCGAGGTAATAAGAATAAATTAGATCTTCTTTCGGGTGATGGTAACGGTCAATATAATTACGTAAATAATGAACAATATCGTCCATCAATTTAAAATTAACACCCTGCTGTTCAGATTCGAGTTCTGCTAGCTGCTCAGTTAGTACATTTAACAATTGCTCTACTTGTTCATGATCTTTGGTAATGAGAGATAACATATAAACTCCAATTTGAAATTATCTCCTCCCACTTTATACCTACATAGTATTAGTTACTTTGATCGAGTTCACTATTTACCTATAAAGATGTAATTTAGACCAGCGTCTCAACTGCGCTAACTTGCCAATTGATCGGCGTTTGTTGACGAGCTTGCAAGCGGTTATTAATAGCAGAAAAATGCTGGCTACCGAAGAAACCACGACTGGCTGACAATGGTGATGGGTGCACGCCCTCTAAAACATGATGGCGACTGCGATCAATATGGCGGCCCTTTTTCTTGGCATGATTACCCCATAGGACAAAAATGATCTCTTCATCTTGCTGGTTTAACTGCTCAACCACATGGTCAGTGAACGTCTCCCAACCCGATTTTGCATGTGAATGTGCTTGCGCTTGCTCGACGGTTAGCACGGTATTTAACATTAAAATACCTTGTTGCGCCCATTCGATTAAATAACCGTGGTCAGGTGTGGCAAAGCCGTCGATATCGGTTGTCAGTTCTTTATACATATTACGCAGTGAAGGCGGGATCTTAATACCTGGTAATACCGAAAAACACAAACCGTGGGCTTGATCTGGTCCGTGATAAGGGTCTTGCCCTAAAATTACCACTTTGACATCTTTTAACGGCGTTAATGAAAATGCTTGAAATACATCGTCTTGTTTAGGATAAACCACTTTTCCAGCCGCTCTTTCTGCTGCGATAAAGTTATCTAGCGCTAAGTAGTACGGTTGCTGTTGCTCATGCAACAAAAATTCTGCCCAAGTTTTCATTCATAATTCCCAAAGATTAGCATTGCCAAAAAACTAATTTTATCGTAAAAAGTCTCCTTTAAAACTGTTTTGTCACGAAATTGACTAAAAATGATGAATACCCAAAACAATGGAGCAAAAAATGACTAAATTTATTGGCGCGCACGTATCCGCAGCCGGTGGCGTGTGGAATGCCCCTAAAAACGCGCACGATTTAGGGGCTACTGCATTTGCTCTATTTACCAAAAACCAACGCCGCTGGGATGCAAAAGCACTGAGCCCGGATGATATCCGTAAGTTTAAAGCCAATTGTAAACGCTACAATTTTACTCCGGCACAGATTTTACCTCACGATTCTTATTTGATTAACCTCGGCCATCCCGAAGCAGAAGCCTTAGAGAAATCACGTAATGCTTTTTATGATGAAATGCACCGTTGCGAACAGCTAGGTTTAACTTTGCTTAACTTCCACCCAGGTAGCCACTTAAAAAAGATATCGGAATCAGAAAGTTTAAAACGCGTAGCCGAATCAATTAACTTAGCACTGGAAAAATCAACATCAGTAAAAGCTGTGATCGAAAACACCGCAGGTCAAGGGACTAATTTAGGTTACCGTTTTGAGCATCTAGCCGAGATCATTGAGCAAGTCGAAGATAAAAGCCGTGTTGGTGTGTGTATTGATACTTGCCACACCTTTGTTGCTGGATATGACTTACGTACTTTTGCTGCTTGTGAGCAAACCTTTAATGATTTTGAACGTATTGTCGGCTTTGAATACCTTGCAGGTATGCACATTAATGACAGTAAAGTTGAGCTAGGCACAAAAGTTGATCGCCATCACAGCTTAGGCCAAGGATTTATTGGTGAAGAAGCCTTCAAATTTATCATGCAGGATGAGCGCTTTAATGGTATACCTATGGTATTGGAAACAATAGATGATACTATTTGGGCCGCTGAAATTGCTTGGTTACAGCAGTTAGCAGCAAATAAATAAGACATAGTTATACAAACTATATCAATGATTGAAAAAGCCCAAACACGCGGAGCCGAGTTTGGGTATTAAAAGGATTATCAACCAGGACTGTTGATAACAAAAAGGGATGTAATTTGAAATACTCAATAGAGCTTGTACCCCGTTCATGGGAAACCTTAAATACTGAAGTCGAAGAAGTTAGCCAGTTTGGTCAAATAAATACGCTGAACATTCCAGACTTATTGCGCTTTGATGTCCGTAGCTGGGATGCTTGCGATCGCTTACAAGACAAGTTTGATGAAGTTATTCCCCACCTACGCGCAATCGATTTTGATCTACGAAACGGCTTTCCATTAACGGATTTTTTCCGTCACAGTAAGATCAATTCTGTACTTGTCGTCGAAGGCGACCCACCACAGGATATCTCACATCGCACTTACCGTAATACTTCATGTGAACTCATTCGTATTATCAAAAAAGAACTGCCATATATGAAGGTTTACGCGGCGATCGATCAATATCGAACCAGCATGCGTAAAGAGCTCGATTATATTCACGATAAAATTGATGCTGGTGTTGATGGTTTTTTCACCCAACCATTTTTTGATTTGAAATTTCTCGATGTATACATGGATATGCTGCAAGGTACGGAAGTATTTTGGGGGATGAGTCCAATTCATAGCGAAACCAGTCAATCATATTGGGAAAACAAAAATGATGTGGTTTTTCCAAGTGATTTCGAACCAACCAAAGAATGGAACATTAAGTTTGGCCGCGCCATGATCAAAAAAGTGCAAGCCAGAGACGATAATGTCTACTTTATGCCAATCAGAGCTAATGCATGTGAATATCTAGGCAAATTGCTCGCCGAAGATTAATCGTATTACCGCGTAAATTTAACGGCATAAACCACTTCAGACACCCTCGAAGTGGTTTATTTTTTATCTGCTAGTTCTGCCAGTAAAGCATCGAGTTTATCGTTCAACTGCTTCATTTTATCACTTTCAACGCCAGTTAATCTTGCATAAGTTCGCTGAATCAATTTTTCTAAACCATGCAAGGATATATGCTCCCCTGTGGTACGTAATTTAAAAGCACTATCGACTTTCTCTCCTTGACTCAACAGTTCTTCAAAATACATTGACGATTTTTCACCAGCCGTATTGAGCTCATCAATACTATGGCTATATGCCCCCAATCCGGCCAACCAAACCTGTCTGACAAAGTTCATTTTAGTCGCCAGCGTGACTTCAACATTTTCGCTATCTTGATTAGATTGACTCTCTTGAAGAAATTCAATATCTGGATTATGAATGTCATTAATCGCAACAAAATTATCAATTAACACATTATTATTAACATCACTTAAGTTACGGTTTTTATTCTGATGCATAGCTCAATCTTATCAATAATACTAGGAACTTTAAGCATAGATGCAATCGTCATAAATGAGATCACAACGACCTTAAAAATCTCTGTCATTGTGATCCTGATAACAAAAAAATTGTGGCGTAAACTACCTAGTTCAATTCAATCTCGGTAGTTTAAAACTCGCGGAGTGAACGCTAGCTTGCACTATTAATCGATAAAAACTGCTGTATATGTTGTGATATATCATTTATCTGCTGCGCAGTAACCGTATGCTCTGCAACGTAACTATGATACTGCGGCTGATAACCTAAGGTTTGTAAATATTTCATCGCATCCAATCCCAGCGACTCAGCAACAACCGGATCCGCGCTTCCATGATAAATATGAACCGGTAGCGCGAGATTATGCTGATGCGGTTTAATGGTTTTAGCCGTTGCGAAATAACTCGACATGACCATCAGTCCAGCGAGTGGTTTGGTAAAGGTTAATGCACTTTGATAAGCCACTGCACCACCTTGAGAAAAACCAGCAACAATGATCCGATCACTATCAATTCCTCGGTCAATTTCACGCTGGATCAAATTTTGTACCTGTTCAACACTCGCCATCAAACCAGGCATATCAATTTGACGCTCTAACGTCATCGCCAGAATGTCATACCAGGCTGGCATTTTGTAACCATTATTAATCGTTACTTTGATTTCTGGTGCATGTGGGAAAACATAACGCACTTGATGTTCGCTAGATAATGCGATCATCGGTACCACACCAGAAAAATCATGGCCGTTAGCACCCAGTCCGTGTAACCAAATAACACTCGCGTTTGCAGCTTGTTTAGGTTCAATTTCAACACAAGGTAAATATGTCATTATGTTTCCTTACAATTAAGTCGTTTTAAGAGGATATGCTATCGTATAAATTCACAACGAAACAACGATAACCATGTTAACTGACAACAAAGTGGTTATAATAGCGAAGTTATCTTTATCTATGGTGAGTTATTTAATGAGAATTTGTAGTGTTGAACTAGCAGGCAATGAAGTAAATCTATGTTTCCTATCTTTAAAAGAAGGAATCTTCGAACTTATTGAATGTCGTAAAAGAAAAATTACCTTAGCAAGTTCAACTGAAGCGTATCAAATGCGTCAGTTTCATAAAGAATTTGCCCAGTTAATGACAGATTATAAAATTGAAAATGTTGTGATCAAAGAGCGTCTAACAAAAGGCAAGTTTAGTGGTAGCTCAACAAGCTTTAAAGCTGAAGCGGCGATCCAACTTGTAACTAGCGTTGAAGTGAACATGGTTTCACAAACGTTCTACAAGCAACTATTACAAGATCACCCGATCTTTGTTGATTTTGCTGAAACGGGTCTGAAAAAATTCCAACAGAATGCATTCACACTTGGTTGCCTATTCTTAAATGAAAACGCAGCGAAAAACAGCCTTTAATTACAACAGCGTTGTAAAAACATAAGACTGTGAGCAGACTAAAGTTATTTAGTCTGCTTTTTTTTGCCTTACTTTTACTTATTTTGACTTACTTTAGCTAAGTACAGTAAAGCTCAGTTAAGCAGTAAATAAGTCTGGCTGTAGCACCTTAATCTTATCAACAATATCTACAGGTACCGGCATTTTCTTATGCGCGCGGTAATCTACAAATACAATAACACCTTCCCCTTCAGCAACCACACGTTGTAAGGTATTACTCCACACCGCATATTTCATGATTAGCTTATGCGCAGCAAATTCTGACACAGTCGCACCAATTTGAATGGTATCAGGTGACTTTAACGGCGCTTTAAAACGGCAATTCGTTGCAGCTAAAATAGGACCAATACCGTGTTCTTGCATATACGCCATTGCTTGTATTTTCTCAAAATAGCCAATACGCGCTTGCTCAAAGTAACGGAAATACACAGTATTATTAACGTGACCAAACGCATCCATGTCACCCCAACGCACAATATCGTCGACAATAATTGGGTACTGCTGTTTAAATTTATCCATCATGTTGATTCCCTCTATCTACGCAAATTACTCAAGATGCTAAAATAGCGGACCAAAGCGCGCTACAATTGGATTATGATCTGATGCATCGGTCTCATAAGACGATGCACTTAGCTGTTGCATGCCTCTATAGTAAATATCATCAAGCGGATTACCAAATGCTGTTCTACGTACGTCTTGTTGATAGACTGACTTTTGTAATTCGACACTGGTTGTCATCGTATGCAATTGCTCTAAGCGCTTATTGGTCCAAGTATTAAAATCACCAGCCATGATCACCGGGCCATCATGCTGACGGATCACCGCAATAACCCCTTCTAGCTGTTGATTAAACTCATCGACACCTAAGGTGAAATTAATCATGTGCATGTTGGCGACAAGCAGCGGTTCGTCACTGCCAGCCCAAGGGTAGTAACTAATCAATGTCGATTTAGGGAAACGTAACCAAGGCTCTGTGATTGCTTGCTTACAAACAGAGATAGGCGCAACACGACTTGCCGTTAATACACCCATTGATTGATTATAAACGCTAAATGCTTCGACTTGGGTCCAGCTCAATTGATGTTGTTGCATCAGTTGTGCTAACAAAAAGCTTAACTTTGCTTCTTGCAAGACAATCAAATCAGTATCTTCAATTAACTTCGTCAACTCACGACGCCAGTTGTCATCTTCTTGCTTATAAATATTCCAATCGGTAATGCTAAATTCAGCGGGTAACGTATCACTTGTCACGGTCATATTGTCTATAAATACCGGACATGTCGCGATCGTATCAGTAACAAAACCAGCTTGTTCGCTATTTTCAGATGTCGCGCCAGCAACTTTCCATGAAGAATGTAATTTGGGAATGTCGGCAATATCAAAACAGCCCGACAGGGAGAAAACCAGCGTAGAAATAGCAGCAATGCGAGAAAAGGAATAATTCATGTTAGAGTCACGTAATCAAAATATGCTTTATTATACGTAATAAAATAGGATTAACTCAAAGCTAATCGGGATAATAAACATTATTATCTAAATTTAAGCCGATTAATTAGCGAGTTCGCCGTTAATGAACACTCACTAACGGCAATACACTAACGACCTAACTTTAAATTAAGCTAATAGGCCCATCATAGAAAGAACCTGGAAACTAACAACACACACGGCAAATACCAGTACTGTAGCCATACGAGCGTAACCACCTGGAACAAGGAAGTCAGTGCTTGGTAAATGTTTACGCGCCTGAAATGCTAACGCAACAGGGGTAAACAAAGCAAATACCGCAGCAGCAAAGCCAGCATAACCAATCGCATAGATAAAGCCATTAGGAAATAATACCCCACCAATCATCGGCGGCACAAACGTCACTAATGCTGTTTTGCTACGACCCGATAAAGTGTCGTCAAGTTTAAGCAGGTCGGTTAAGAAATCAAACAAACCTAACGCCACACCCAAGAATGATGTCGCGACGGCAAAGTTAGCAAACAGCTGCAATGTCACCGCCAGTGTCGCACCTGAGCCAGCAGACTCTAATGCCGACACTAACGCGCCCATATTACCGCCTTGTGCAATAACACTGGCAAAGCCGTCACGGCCAATCACAGTAAAGCTTGCTAACAACCAGATCAAATAGATAGTAAGCGCTAGCAAGCTACCGTAACGGATTGAATTAACCACTTTCGAGCTGTCTTTATTATAATATTTTACCAAGCTTGGGATATTAGAATGAAAACCAAAGCACACCATTAATGACGGGATCGCAGCCCAGCTATAAGGCAGACGTTCAGTCATTTCAGCAAACGGCTGTAATAACGAAAAGTCAGCACCGCTCAGTAAGCTGTAAATCGCAATACTGAAGGTGATCACCATGCCACCCAGCATTGCTGACGTGAAACGATCAACCGCTTTGGTACTAAAGCTCACGATCAGGCCTAATAACACCGCAAATACAAAACTGGCAACAGACTGATCGATCTCAATACCCAGACCAGACTCCAAGCTATGCCCCAACATTGAGCCGCCACCGGAAATATAGGCATAAACCAAGATATAACTCACGAACAACACAGACAAACCATTCAGCATGCGTAATGATGTTGGTAATAATGCTTTGGTCATCGAATCAAAATTAACGCCATGCTTAAATTTTTGGTTCGCCTCAAGTAAGTACAATGCAGAGCTGTACATGCAATACCAAGATACACATAAGAACAATACCGCCCAACCAAACCACATGTTTGAGGTTAATACTGGTAGAGAAAACATCCCCGCACCGATACTGGTACCCGTAATAATAAATATACCACCGAGTGAAGATGGTTGTGCTTCCTGATTTGCTGTCATAACTTCCGACATAGTCCTACTTCCCAATTAATAATGTTTGTAATAATTTTTTTTCTTTATCACTCATGGATTTCAAATTATTTGAACCACGAGTGATCGTGGCAATACTAATGCCGTGTGTTTTAGCTATTTCACGTTGTGACTTTTCAGCCAGTAACAGTTCTTTATAAACCAGAGTTCGCGCATTAACAGCGTTTAATTCTTCTGCTGAAAGCAACAAGGGAAGGATTAGAGATATATCATCTTCATTAGCGATCTTTCGGAATAACTCATTAATCATAATTAATAAAACCTTGCCATCAAGCTGTAATGGCGTAATAGTACAGCATTACACTCTGGCACATCAAGTTTAATTCTATTATCTTAATAATTAGTGTTATATTGTATAATCAATAATATAACCACTAACGCTTTAGTACCAAGGACAATAAATGTTTAAAAAAGAATGTTTTGGCACTAAGTTACGTCAGACTCGCAAAGATCATAAACTGTCTCAGTTTGACTTCGTATCACAGTTAGCTAATTCACATAAAGAGTTTACTGGTCTCTCACAGACCACATTATCCCTCTGGGAAAATGGCAAACGTGAACCTTCTTTTTTACGCCGTATCGCTATCGCTCGTTTTTTTGCTGAAGGCTATGAAATGAGTGAACAAGAAAAGAAATCAGTCAGTAAAACCAAAGCCACTGAAGTTGGCGCTAGACCGTCTTTCTATCCTGTTAGCATTACTGATATTGTTGTTATTGATTATACTCGCCTATCTGAGAAACAAGCTGATGTGGTAAGCAAAGGTCACGAGCACTTTTATAATGAACCGTTAGTAGAAACAATGACCGCGTTTCCAGAATCACATTATTCAGTCAGTTTACTGATGAATGAGAATGCTATTGTCGGCCACTACATTTCTAACAATGCTGGTTTGATCGTATCTTTCTGTTTTCTTGACAACAGTGTGGCCGCTAGAATGGTATTGGATTTGGATGGTAAATTTTCATCTGTTATCTTGCCAACGCGCACGCCTGCAATCGCGTCATTTTTTCAAGACCTACACTTTGAACCGTATCCAACTAAATCACGCGTTAAGTTTTATAAGGGCAGCTTAAAAGACCTTTACCAAAACCCGTTCTTTAAAGATTTACTGAATAACAACGCGGATTTAGTGCGTTTTAGTAAAGCGCAGAAAGGTTAATTTAATCACCTCGATTACAAATAAAAATACGCCATAACAAAAAGGTCCAGCTAATTCATTAGCTGGACCTTTTTGTATCTATCTGGTTATTAACTCAGATTAGAATACCATGTTCATTTGTGCAGATACGATAATAGCTGTCGCTGTTGAAGTGAACTCTTCATTTTTAGGTCCTACACTATCTTCAGTGAAAGTAACTTCTTCACCCAAAATATAAGCAGCGCCTAAATCAAAACTCATAGTTCCGCTTACCGCGTAGCTCATGCCAGCAGAAATCTGATGACGAGCAGTATCAGGCATGACTACAACAGCTTCACCCGCTTGTTGATCATATGCGTAACCCATACGTAATGTAATTGACTCAGATACGTATGCTGTTGTACCTACTGCGTAACGTATACTATCCGAGTAATGCAAAGGCTTTTCAAAACAAGTACCTTTCTCAAACATAGCACCATCACAATCAGCACTTGTCGCCGTCAAATCTTCTAATGAACTCCACTGCGTCCACATGGCACTATAATGAACAGCAAATGTATCTGTTAATTTATGGTAGCCAGCTAGCTCTGCCATTGCAGGTAACGTTATATCAACAGTACCTTCCGCCGTTCCAGTTGTAGTGCCAGGATCAAAGCCAATACCACTACCAGTAAATTCACCTTCAAAACCCATATCAACAGCAGAACGGTAAGTTAATGCTAAGCGGTTATTATCATTAATCGTAAATAATGTGCCAACATTCCAACCGTGACCAATAGCATTACCTTTCATGTCAAAAGCACCAGTAACAGAGCTACCTGTGTCTCTAGCCATTTCAGCTTGGCCAACAACTAAGTCATAACCAGCACCAACACTTAATAAATCATTTACTTTATATGCTAGATTAAAGCTACTATTAACCGTAATAATACTTGTAGTGCCGCCAATATCGCCTAGATCGAAATCATTACTCAATTCAGTCCCCGTTCCGTAGTTAGAGAACATAGCAAAACCAACAGCTACTTTATCATTGATAGGCATGATAGCGGCAAAACTTGGTACGAATTGGTCTGGCGCATAATCATTTTCACTACCATTACTTGTAACACAAGTTTCTACGGTTTTTTTATCGCCCCGTGGGCCTTCAAGTTTCGTAGTACAAGTGTCATAGCTATAATCTGTATTAACATCAGGGGCAATGAACGCAAGTTGACTTGATACCGTAATTTTATCAAACATCGTCATTGCAGCTGGGTTTTTCGTCAATACTAATGCAGTATCAGCGATTGCGCCTTCACCTGCGTTAGCACGGCCAAGGCCAGTTGCTGAATGTTCGCCAACTTGGAAACCAGCAGCAAGTACAGAGCTAGATGCAGTAGCCAATGCCAGCGCGATTGCTGAACTAAGGTATGAAGTCACTTTCAAATTGCTTTTCATTACATAAATCCTGTTGTTATTATTTGGGTATGCCGAGGATGTTAATGTATTGTGACAGGTCGTAATATGTCGTTTAGAAACAATTTTAGCCAAACGATATATTTACCCACAAAGTGGGTGTTTTAGTTGAAATTAACGTATTTTAGCGACATTTTCGCGACCAAAAGCATAGAGTTAAAACTCTAATTGTTGGTTTTAATATTTAAGAAAAGTCCAACTAATTACTATATCGGTAAGCATAAATTTACATATTGCAGTGACAATGTATGAATGTGTTACTATAGCGGCCTGTTTGAAATCCAGTTCGACAATTACTGGCTTATAAGCTTAGTTGTCTACGCGAAAAAAAACCGCCAATTACAATTACCACGACGTAAATGAAGTCATCAAATTAAATAACGACAAGAGCCATTCATCATGATCAATCAAATGTCCGTCCTTCGTTCTACTATTCATCCAGACGTCACAGCCCCTAAAAGCACTGAGCAACGGATAGCTGCACGTGGCATCATTACCCAAGGTGAAGAGATCTTACTGATCTTCACCGCCCGCTATCATGATTACAGCTTACCCGGTGGCGGCATGCATGAAGGTGAAGACATTGTTACCGCGTTAATTCGTGAAGTAGAAGAAGAAACTGGCGCTGAAAACATTCATAACGTCGTCCCTTACGGTTGTTATGAAGAAATGCGTCCTTGGTGTAAAGGTGACTTTGACAGTATTCAAATGCTTTCCTACTGCTTTACTTGCGATGCCAACAAACAGCTAGGTTCGCCAAGATTAGAAGAAAATGAAATTAAGAATGGCGTAAGCGCAATGTGGATCAATATCCATGAAGCGATTGCACATAATCTTGAAGTGATAGAGAGCTACCCAAAAGCGGGTCTATCCATTGAACGCGAAACCTATCTATTACAGAAAATAGCGAAAGAGCTTGTCACCGCATAATCGCTGAGCGTCATAATCATTTACCCTAATAGAATGACCACAAACATGTTATTAAATTGTTATTAGTTATGCAGTAACCTTCATTGTATTCTTAACTTAAGGATACAATTCAATAAGGGTATGACCTATGCAGCCAGAATTTAAATCGCAAATTGATATGCTACTGTACGGCCTCGATATTATGACAGGCCTATTCATCTTAGTACTCGGAGTTGGGATCATCAGTATTATCTACATGTATATAGTAGATAAGATACAAACCAAACAAGCGATCAGACATAACTACCCCGTCATCGGTCGATTTCGATATTTATTTGAAAAACAAGGTGAGTTCTTTCGCCAATACTTCTTTGCCCAAGATCGTGAAGAAATGCCTTTTAATCGAGCTGAACGATCTTGGGTATACCGCGCAGCAAAAAATGTCGATAGAACCGTCGCGTTTGGCTCCACCCGTAATCTTGACCAAGTCGGCACGATCATGTTCATGAACTGCGCCTTTCCAACGTTAACTGAAGATGCTATCCCGCCGCAAGCAATTACCATAGGTGCTAATTGCCCACAGCCCTACTCAATAAGCTCACTATTCAATATTTCAGGCATGAGTTACGGCGCAATTTCAAAACCCGCGGTATTGGCATTATCGCATGGCGCCAAAGCAGCTGGTTGCTGGTTAAATACCGGTGAAGGCGGTTTATCCGCTCATCACCTTGCTGGCGGCGCAGATCTGGTTTATCAAATAGGCACAGCAAAATATGGTGTCCGCGATGACAATGGCCAATTAAGTGATGAAAAACTAAAATCCCTTGCAGCAATAGAACAAATTAAGATGTTCGAAATAAAACTCAGCCAAGGTGCCAAACCAGGTAAAGGCGGGATCTTACCCGGCAAAAAGGTTACAGCTGAAATAGCCAAGATCCGCGGCATTCCCGTCGGTGAAGACTCGATTAGCCCAAATGCACACCCAGAAATAAAAAATGTCAGTGATATTCTTGATATGGTCGAGCGTATTCGCCAAGTGACAGGCAAACCGGTCGGCTTTAAGTTTGTGCTTGGTCACTGCCAATGGCTGGATGATTTACTCACCGAGATTAATCAACGCGGCGTAAGCTCAGCACCCGACTTTATGACATTAGACAGTGCAGACGGCGGTACAGGCGCGGCCCCCCAACCCTTGATGGATTATGTCGGCTTACCATTAAAAGAAAGCTTACCTTTATTAGTGGACATGCTGGAAAAACACCATTTACGCGAGCATGTTAAAGTCATCGCCTCAGGAAAATTAATTACTCCATCGAAAGTGGCTTGGGCATTAGCAGTCGGTGCTGACTGTATTGTTTCAGCACGAGGTAACATGTTCGCATTAGGTTGTATTCAGGCTTTGCAATGTAATAAAAATACCTGCCCTACTGGCATTACAACGCACAACCCAAAACTACAGCAAGGACTCAATGTCGCAGACAAAGCGCAACGAGTTGCAAACTATAATAAATATATTCATTATGGGGTGGGGTTAATTGCGCATTCTTGCGGTGTCAATGAACCACGAAAACTACGTCGCGATCATGTGCGTATCGTCACTGAAAATGGTCTTTCTATCGCACTTGATAAACTTTACCCGATAGAATAAATAAGCCTTCTAGCTGAGCTTAGGTTTTTGTTTTTAATACTTTTTAACTAATTTTAAATCTAAGCTAAAATAACTTGATCTCTTGGTTAATATTTCTAATAGTTCAGCGTATAACTGTATCCCTAGCAACCGATTTTAACGATCGTCAGGAAAGGGAATCAAAATGAAATTATTAGTCAAACAAGACGTGGGAGATATCCATAAAGATCACTTAAAGATCCTAGATAATGTTATTACTTTCTTACAGAATAATATTAACGATCTTGAGTTCCTTCCTTTCAATCTAAGTGAAGTACAGGATGATTACAGACAAGCTTTTCAACGCCAAACTGGGATCATATTCACTCCCGCTAACTATCGCCATTATCGCTTACGGTTATTATCGGTAGTTGATGCTCTGCTTTATATTCATACATCCTCCAATGATAGTGATGCCTATGAACTTTCTTACAATTTAAGTTCAATCCACCCTAAGCCGGTATTTTTTGCCGTATGGCGTGGTGCTCCAATCAAAAGTCCACTGCTAAAAGAACTCGATCAAGATTATCCCGTTACCTATTGTCAGTTCAGTCACCCTAGAGAACTACTCGAAGGTTTTAAACTGTTTTTACAAAAATACGGTAAAGAAGTACTAAATAATCAAGTTGAAAAAGAGTCGGTATCCTAGCTAATTTCTAGCTCTCTCTGCGCATAATTAATTAACGATAACTCTGCTAATGGTGATAAAAGTGAAGATAACAACTTATACAGATTTTGGTATACGCACATTAATGTATTTATCCACGCTACCAAAAGGACAACGTTCAAGTTCTGCAGAAGTGGCCGATGTCTATCAAGCATCACGAAATCATATTGCAAAAGTGATTGCGCATCTTTCTTCGTTAGACTACATCAAATCATCTCGAGGAAAAAATGGCGGGATATGGTTAGCAAAATCAGCATCAGAAATTAACGTAGGACAACTAGTTCGAGCGTTAGAAAACAATTTAAAAGGGTTTGATGATAATACTGCAGACAGCGACTTAGTGCCGACTTATCAGTTAAAGAATCTATTACAGACAGGTATAGAAGCTTTTCTTAAAACACTCGACCAATACACGCTTGCTGATTTACTTGATGAACAGCGTGAATTTGAATCTTTATGCAATATGAAACAAGCCTAATCATCATGGCATACATGGGTTAGCTATAATATATATTATAACCACCTAAATTTGCCCACGCACTCTTTCAGCTTATTGTATTATAAGAAAAAAAACGTTATACACGCCCTCAATTTCAACGTCTGATTCTTGACAACCCTCACGATGTGGTGCAATGTAGCGAAATAAAATACCACTTCTAGGATATATTTCTTAGAAAGTAAACACTATTATTAATAAAAGGGAAATTTGAAATGGCTTTCGACGTAAAAATACAACTTAATAAAAAATTCTCAGTACCTGCAGATATCGATACCGTTTATAACCTTTTAGCTGACGTACCAGCATCGACAAATCACTTCCCAGATCTAGATAACTTGATCAAAGAAGCAGCAAATACTTACCGCTGGGAAATGAAGAAAATCGGTCTAGGTCCAATTCAATTACAAACAATTTACGCATGTGAATATACTTGTGATTCAGTAACAAAGTCGATTGTTTGGGAACCGCGTGATACTACAAATAATAGTGCAAAAGTATCTGGCAAATGGATCATAACAGAAACAACAGCAGGCTGTGATGTTAACTTATTAACAGATGCTCTCATTACAATTCCACTACCTAGCCTTGCTGGAATTGGTTTGAAACCTGTCGTTAAAATTGAATTTGAAACATTAACAAATACCTATATCAAGAATTTATCTAAAGCACTTTCAACTGTAACAGCGACAGCTTAATTACGTTTTAATAAAATACATTATATTTAATAAACCTGAATTAGGACGCTAATTCAGGTTTATTAAATTATCCACTCAAGTTAACACCCGCCTTAGAATAAAAAACAATCAAATAACAGCCCTTCTATGCAAAAATAGTAAAAAACTGCAATATACAGCGCATACTCAAAATATAAGCATTTAGCTCTGAACTGAGTCGCCCAACTGAAACCTTTAACCAGCTGAAGACTGAATGTAAGTATTAAGTAAATAAATAACAGCCTTTTTAGAGTTATCCTCTAATTAAAGAGCTTATATCGGTGTTTTTAATATGTTATTAGTATGTACATAACTATATGTACACAACCCAGGATGGGAAAATGACAACAAGCACAACAATTGACAACCGCTGGTCTAGCGAATTTAAATATGTACTTGCAGCAGCGGGCGCAGCTGTAGGTTTAGGTAACCTTTGGAAGTTCCCTTACATTATGGGCGAAAATGGTGGTGGTGCATTCGTACTAGTTTACCTATTCTGCATTCTACTTATCGGTATCCCTGTGATGATGGCAGAGGTAATGATTGGTAAACGCGCACGTACTTCACCAGCAAATGCATCAGCAACCATTGCCAAGGAATCAGGCGGTTCAAGTATTTGGTCTCTACTCGGTGCATCAGGCGTTATCGCTGGTTCACTTATCCTAAGCTTCTATATCGTTATTGCCGGTTGGGCCGCAGCCTACATCTTCTTTGGCATCAGCGGTGACTTCCTTGCCACTGTCGGATCTGAGATATCACATAAAGATGAGATTGGTGCGTTATTCACTGGTTTAATCACAGATACAACGCAATTAATCATCTGGGCTTCAATTACTATCATTGCAGCAATGTTAGTATTGATTCGTGGTGTTAATGCTGGCTTAGAAAAAGCAGTAACCTACTTAATGCCGTTACTGTTTATACTATTAACGATCATCATGGTTTATGCAGCAGCGACAGGTAACTTTGGTCAAGCAGCACAATTCATGTTCTCACCAGATTTCTCTAAACTGTCATTTGACGGTGTATTGACTGCATTAGGTCACGCCTTCTTCACGCTAAGTTTATCATCAGGTATCATGATGGTTTACGGCGCATATATGCCAGAAGGTACATCAATCGCGAAAACATCTATCTGGATCGCGATCATGGATACAGCGGTAGCACTTATCGCAGGTATGGCTATCTTCCCAATCGTATTTGCTAACGGCATGGAACCTTCTGCAGGTCCTGGTTTACTATTCGTGTCACTACCTATCGCGTTCGGTCAAATGCCTCTAGGTTCACTGTTTGGTACGCTATTCTTCATCATGGTGACATTCGCTGCATTCACATCAGTGATCGCACTACTTGAATCACCAGTAGCATACTTAAACGAACGTCTTGGTTTAACTCGAGCTAAAGCAACTATCGTCGCAGGTTGTAGCATATGGGCTCTGTCACTACTAACTGTATTCTCACTAAGTGGTGCACCTTGGGCTCAAGATGTAGTTATGGGTCTAAACTTCTTCGATGCATTGGATAAACTAACTGCCAACATCATGCTACCACTTGCAGGTCTATTTACTGCGGTACTAGTAGGTTGGGTTGTTAACGAGAATATCACGCGTGAAGAGTTTGCTTTGCCAGAACTTGCTTATAAAGCGGTTATCTTCTGCTTACGTTACTTATCACCAGTAGCGATTGCAATTGTATTCTTGCAAGCTGTAGGCCTAATTAGCCTTTAATAACTAAAACACAAAGACTAAAAAGGCTTCGTTATGAAGCCTTTTTTTATTTCTACTATTATTTCAATCTTAGTTAATGAAATTGTATTTCAGATTAACCAAAAATAGCACGAATCAACTGCATCACTTCTGTCGCACTCTTACCTTTCTCAACTTCAACAATCATTGAGTCTCGCTTACTTTGTAGATAAGAAGGTAAATCAGCTTCAGCCAATAAACGGTCTACCGCTTCTGTTGCGCTTTCTTTAGTTCGTTTTTGACGTACAGCACCCGTTGCACGCGTACGACCACCTGTTGAGCTACGAACAGCCACAGGCTTATTTTTCAATTTTAGATAATTTGATTTATTAGCGAAATCTTTATCAACAAAAAAGAACAGATCAAATAACACAACACGGTTATTCCACAGTTCAAGCTCGGTTGCATCTTCAGGTTGTGCTGATTTAAACCAAGGTTGGCGATGAAGTCCTTCAATCACATCTACCCAGTAACGAGAAAAGTCTGTTGCTTTTAACTTAACTAAGCCAAGACCTTGGCATAACGCATCCACTTTTGTAGCAGTAAGTACCATAAAGACATCAGGTCGACGCATTGCTAATAAACGCGTAGCAGCAAACAGGCCTGCCTTCGCTTTATCTAATGTAGAGAAAGCGGCTATATAGCGTTTCACAAACTCTTTATAATCGGCTTCGCTTACATCGCCTTCTGCTGGTATTGCAGATAATGCGTCATCAAGTAGCGATGGAGTATGTTGTAATAATTCGTGAAAACCTTTTGCACCACGTGTGCTACCGAATAGTTCAACATCAAAGTCAAACTTTGCAGGTTCATGTGCAGACAAATGCTTACCTGCAAACGCGAGGCGTTCTACGTCAGACATATCTGCTAACGTGCTTAGACGTAATGTACTGATATAGTTTAATAAGCGCAGACGCTCTGGTAATGCTTGGCGCTCAGCTTGATCGAGTATGAAGTTTTTCAAAAAAGGCCAAGGTGTTATACGTGATGTTTTAACCTGACGGCAAGTAATTGATGCTTCTAATAACTGCAGTAATTTTTGTAACGGTTTTTCATGTTTTGCATCAAGCAAATCCATATTGATACCGTAACGCACATAATTGTATAACTCATTACACCAACCAAGAAAATCTTCAGGTCGGTTAGTGACTTTAACAGCCATTAAATTCAAGCTGATTTCAGTCACATAATCTACGATTTGATCATACTGTGCTGTTTCAACATCAGAGAGTCGCATTTCTTGCGGAGAAGTAATAAATTTTATCATTAAGGCGTCATTCCAGTCTAAATACTAAATACAATTGCAGAAGTAATAAGTATAGGCTTAAGGATAATTTTTTAAACCTATACTTGGATAAAATTAAAAATGAATAGTGTGATTAAATTAACAAAGTAAAAAATGGCTAATTTATATTCATTCGACAATAGAATACAGAAAACTAATTGAATAGTGATATTATCAAACCTCATCCCTATAACTAAGTTTGCCTAATGTCCGCCATCGATTTACAACTTTTAGCACTGTTTATCCCTACTTTTTTCTTCGTTTCAATTACACCAGGTATGTGTATGACGTTATCGATGACATTAGGTATGACTATTGGTGTAAAGCGTAGCTTGCACATGATGTGGGGGGAATTATTAGGGGTCGGTTTGGTTGCTATTTTAGCCGTTATTGGCGTAGCTACTGTGATGCTGAAATACCCGAGTGCATTCTCAGCACTTAAATATCTAGGTGGTAGTTATCTTATTTATCTTGGAATCCAAATGTGGCGTTCAAAAGGTAAATTAGCTATCTCAGATAGCGCTAGTGTTGAAGACAAGATGAAGCCGATGCAATTGGCCAGTCAAGGTTTTGTAACAGCGATTGCGAATCCAAAAGGTTGGGTATTTATGATTTCACTATTACCGCCTTTCATTAATCCATCACAGGCATTGACTCCGCAACTATCAGTGCTAGTTGCCATTATTCTGATTACCGAATTTAGCTGCTTATTAATGTATGCCAGTGGTGGACAAACATTACGCCTGTTTTTACAAAAAAGTAATAATGTACGCTTACTCAATAAAATTGCAGGTTCACTAATGGTGTTTGTTGGGATCTGGTTAGCAACCGGATAAAGTTCGTGCGAATACCTGAAAAACATCGGTATTTAGTTAGTATAAATGCACTTTAACTAAAAATAAGTTTCATTCCCGTATAAATAATTGGCATAATAAATAATCTAATTATTTATACGTTGCGAAGAGAATGCTCAAGAACATACCTTCAACTCTAAAATCAAAACGCATTGCAGTTATCGGCGGTGGTATCGCAGGTAGCACCATCGCACTGCGTTTGGCAGGGTTAGACATTAATGTCACTTTATTTGAAGAAGGTGTTAGCTTAGTCAATGGACCACCGGTATGCCATTTGCATGCTGGCGGTAACCTTTACCCAGACATCTCTGATGACCAATGCCTGACGTTATTAGAACAATCAATCGCAACAATGAAAATCTATCCGCATTGTATCAATAAGCGTCCAACTGTTATTGCTATCCCTCAGCGTGATGCCGGTAATATCAAAACATTGTTACCCAGACTTGAGTTACTCACCCAACGTTACAAATCGCTTATTCAAACAGATCAAAGCAATAAAGTACTCGGTGAAGCAGACGATTATTATCAGATGTTTAGCCGTGATGATCTCGAGTTATTAAAAAATGCATCACAGCCTTCAGAGATATCTCAATTCTCTGATTGGATGATCCCGCTTGCTAAGACTCTTGATCTTGATTCCGTTAAATTCCCCTTGTTAATGGTGCAAGAATACGGCTTGAGTTTATTTCGTATCGCAGCGAGCACAGAGCTTAGCCTAAACGCGTCAACATCTTGTAACTTGCTGATAAATACTAAAGTGACTAACGTCACTTACACTGCTAATAACACTTGGTTAATCACACATTCTGAAAATGGTAATCAAGCGACAACCGAAGTTGATTATTTGATTAATGCCTGTGGTTATAGAACTGGTGTTATTGATGACATGGCAGATACCCCAAAAGAACGTATGGTTGAATTTAAAGCCGCTTATATTACTCACTGGCAGCAAAGCGAGCGTTGGCCAGAAGTCGTCTTTCATGGGGAACGCGGAACACCAGAGGGCATGGCGCAATTAACGCCATATCCTGATGGTTATTTCCAGTTACATGGCATGACAGAAGAAATTACGTTATTTAAAAATGGACTAGCCAAGACAACAGATGACAGTGCCCAACCTAAATTGGATAAAAGCTTTATTAACAAGCTAATTCAAGGTTGGGATGAGCAAGAGTCTGATAGCCGAACTCAAAAAGCCATTAACCACATCAGTCATTTCATCCCTAGTTTTGATAATGCAATTATTGCAGGAAGACCTTTATTTGGTGCACAACAAATACCCGGTAAAGACGTCTCTCTACGCGCATATGACGTATCTTTTGAAGGACTGCAATATGCCAGAGCTGAAATAGTTAAAGCCTCGTCAGCACTCACAGTGGCTGATCAAATCATTCATAAGCTTTTTGACTATTCATATGCACAGCTAAGTGATTCAAATAAGCCTAACACCAGTTTCATGACGCTCTCTGAAAGCGATATAGATAAGCGGGCATGCAGCATAGCTCAAGATAGAAACTACCCGACATCACTCGCTAAAATCTAATCGTTAATAAAGCCAAGGATGGCTGCTTACCACTCTGCACAATCTGTTTTTGTATCTCTGAATTTCAGGCACAAAAAAAGCCTGAATCTATCGATTCAGGCTTTCGTTGTTTGTTGGCGGAGTGGACGAGACTCGAACTCGCGAAGCCTTCGGCAGCGTGACAGGCCGCCTTTATTGTAAATAGTCTAACCAACTGAACTACCACTCTGCACAATCTGTATTTCTTGTATCCTTGAATTTCAGGCATAAAAAAACCTGAATCAT